>NZ_JBCJKS010000014.1:0-78899 GCF_039822565.1 Corynebacterium sp. SA-MJD20WY100
TCCACCCCGGGCAGCCCATGGATATAGTCCATAAGCCACGCTTCGGTGGAGCGGATGACCAGCCGGTTGCGCCCGTCTTGGGAGACGCCGACGGTGGCCTCGTTCTTGGTTTCTGGTGGGGTGGTGTGTTGCGCTGCGACCTCGTCGAGTTTCGACTCCACAGTGCCGCACAACACCACGCGCAGGTCGTTGGGGTTGTCGCCTTTCTTGGCGAGCCGGTCGATTTTGGCGAGGACCCGGATGCCGTGGCCAAGCCGGCGGGCGGCGTCGCGGGCCTCTTTGATGCGCGGATGGGAGGCTTCCCAGAAGGTGCGCACGAGGGGCATGTAGAAGTCGGCGTCGGCGGTCGACAGGCCGGCGTGCCAGTAGTCGGTGCGACGCCAGCCTGTAAGTTCGCGCAAGGAGTCGACGTTTTCTTCCTTGAGCCGAGAGACGAAAGAGTTCATGTCTTTGACGCTATAAAAACCTGTCAAGGCCTGCAACGATGGTCGTGCAGATCTGTGGATAACTCGGCTTGTGCACAATTGAGTGGGCAACCATGAGCACCTAGCCTGTGGATTACTCGGCGGAGGCGCGCCGGAAGGCGGCGACGAGGAGCACCGCGAGCGGCAGGAGCAGCCACGCGACGGTGAGAACCCACGGCGCGCCTGGAGCCGGGGCGTTGGTGGTGGTGACGACGCGGCCGTCCTCGACGACGGCGCCGATGCCGAGCCGCTCGAGCTCGGCCGTATCGCGGGCCTCCCACGCGGTGCGGGCGGCGACCCAACGAGGCGAGGGCGTGTCGACGACCTGGCCGTCCACGACGAGCTCGCCGGAGGCAATCTGCGCCACGGCCTTGGAATACGGGTCCACAGCAGGTGCACGCGTGCCGTCCTGGGCGGTGACCTCGACGAGGTTGGGCCGGTCCGCGAAGAAGGCCGCGCGGCCGGAGAGCTCGCCCACGAGGCGCGTGTCGATGGAGGACTCGCGCGGGGCGAGGACGCTCACGGAGGTCGCGGCGTCGGGCATCTGGAGCACGAGACAGATAAGCGCCGCGATGATGCCGCGCCGGTCGAGCGCACCGAGTGCAGCGACGTAGGCCGGAAGCGCCAGTGCCACGAGCTTGCCAGAGTCGCGGAGGATGCCGGCGCCGGGGAAGGCGTCGATGACGCTCGCGAGTACGTCCGGCAGCAGCCAACATCCAATCGCCCCGCCCAGGCCCGCCGCGCCGAGCGCGAGCAGCGGCCACGGCACGCGGCGCAGGCCCACGAGGACGCAGGCAAGCACTCCAAACCCGAAGACTGCGAAGCCCGCCTGGCGCGAAGCCGGGAGCGCGTCCGCGTTCCATAGGCCGCCGAGCTGCAGCAGGGAGCCCAACGTCCCGGCGCCAGCCTCGGCGCGGGGGGCGAAGGCGGCGACGGAGGAGGGGGCATCGGAAAGCGGGGCGGGGTGGAGGGAGTCGATGAGCCCGGGCACGAGCCAGGGGACGCAGACCGCGAGGCCCAGGCCCGCGGTGGCCAGGCGGCGGCCCTTGACCGTGGCGACGCCTGTGGCGAGGCCGAGGAGCGCGCCAGTGGGCGTGAGCGAGGCGCCGAAGAGCGCGGCCCACGCGAGGTAGGGGCGGCCGCGCAAGCCTGCGGCGGCGAGGAGCACGAGCAGCCACGCGGCGACGGCCAACGACCATTGGCCCTGGAGGAGGCGCTCGACGGTGAAGGGATTGATGACGGCGAGGAACATCGCGGGCGTAGTGGGCGCTAGCAGCCATGCGCCCCAGGCGGCGGCCGCGGCGGCAGAGACGACGAGCGCGCGCAGGAGGAACGGTGCAGGAAGGAGCGTGGAGAAGAGGGCGAAGACGCCGTCCTGGGGTGCGGCGCGTGCGGCAAGGTCGCCCGCGCCGAAATTGGCTGGGGTGAGCCCGAAGGTCTCGGGCACGGCCATGTCGCGCCAGAGGAACTCGGAGCCGGGCAGGAGGAACGGCCAGGTCACCGCGAGCACGAGCGCAGCACCCCAGAGGACGGGCCAGCTGCGCTTAAACATGGTCGCGGCGGCGCAGGTACGTGAGCCCCGCGGCGGCGAGGAGCGCGACAGCAAGCCCCTTGCCCACCCAGCTCACCAAGCCCATGGCCTTGTGGAGGCGGACCGTGGGGCGCGCGAGCTCAAGCGCGGCGTCCTGCGTGGTCTGGTCCCAGTGCAGATCGCCCACGAAGACGGCGCGGCGCTCGGGCGGGATCGAGGTATCGCGCGCCTGCTTGGCGTCCGTGGCCCAGACGAAGGAGATGTTCTCATCGAGATCGAGAATCGTGCCCGTCGCCGGGTCCACGGTGACGGTGCGATCAACGGAATAGAACGAGTCGAGGACCACGGCGGTGTCCTTCTTCAGACCGAAGTGGGCGAGTTCCTCGTTCGTGTAGAAATCCCCGGCGCGACCCCGGCGGCGGAGATCTTCTGGGGTGAACGTGGGATCATTTTCGGTCGCGTACTCGGCCGTGCGCGCGAGGATGTCTTGGGCCGGCAGGGCGTCGATGTGCTGGTGGAACTCGTAGACGTCGATTCCGCCGCGCTTGGACTTGCCCGTGTAGTCGATGGGCACGGCCTCTTGCGCGATGAAGTCGAAGTACGGGTAGGAGCGTTGCTCCGTGTCGGCGGGGAAGAACGCGGTGAGCCCCTCCATGTCGCCGTTGTCGATGGACGCGCCGAGGTTGAGCTGCCGCACCGCGAAGGACTGGTGGCTCGCGTGACCCGCCTCCGGATAGGCGGATTCGCGGTTGAGCGTGAGCGAGGCGGACAGATGCGCGGATCGGTTCTCCGGCTGGCCCTCGGGCATGCGGTAGAAATCCTTGGTGGTGTCGAGCTGGACCAGCGCATCATCCTCCTCGTTCGGCGAGGTGATGTAGGTGTTGTCCATGCGCACGGTGGTCGCACCGGTTTCCACGAGGACCGCGGCTGGTTCAGTGACGGCGTGGAATTCCACGTCGTCGGCGAGACGGATGGAACGTCCCACCACGAGCGAGGGCACGAGCACGCCCGCGAGCAGCGCGAGGATCGCGGCGATAACGAGCCACGGCAAGGGCGAGCGGGCCATAGGGGAACATCCTTTGGTGCTAAGTTGGGCAGACGATGGCCAATACCTTACCGCAGCACCTACCCGCGTTAGACGGCCTGCGCGCGGTCGCGGGGCTGGGCGTGCTCGTCACGCACGTGAGCTTCCAGACCGCCACAGGCTGGGCCTGGGCCGAACGGCTCGACTACTTCGTGGCGGTCTTCTTCGCTCTGTCTGCCTTCGTGCTGTGGCGCCGCCGCGACGCGCACTCGCTGGCGGGCTATTACCTCGCGCGCTTTCGCCGCGTCATGCCTGCGTATTGGGTTTGCGTCGCCGTGGTGTTCCTCGCTTTGCCCGGCGCGTCCTTCTCCGTGGTGCAGGTCCTGTCCACGCTCACCGCGACCCAGATTTACGTTCCGGACGGGCTGGCCTCCGGCGTGACCCAGCTGTGGTCGCTGTGCGTGGAGTTCGCGTTCTATCTCGTGTTGCCGTGGCTGCCGTCCTTCCGGTCGTTGCGCGCACGCCTGATCGTCCTAGGCTCCGTCGCAGCACTCAGTCTCGGCTGGGCGTGGGTTGCAGCCCCCATTGAGGACTTCACCGGCGTCAATGCGCAGATTTGGCCGCCCGCGTACGCCGCGTGGTTCGCCGTGGGCATGGCCGCCGCGGAGCTCGAGGGCCGCGTTCGCGCCCCGCGCCGCGCGTGGCCGTTCTGGCTGCTGGCCGCGGCGTGCGTGTGGCTGGGTTCCCGGGAGTGGTTCGGACCGCAGGGACTTACCCACCCCACGCCCGGCGAGTTTGCCCGCCGCGTCGTAGTGGGCGCCGTCTTCGCCGCGGCCATCGTCGTGCCTTACGCGCTGGGCACGCGCTCGCGCGTCTTGGAATCCCCGCTCATGCGCCGGCTTGGCCTGTGGTCGTATGCCATCTTCCTCTGGCACGTCGCGGTGCTGTGGATCGTCTTTCCGCTCATCGGATTGCCACTCTTTTCCGGCTATTTCTTCCTCGTGCTTATCGCGACGGCCGCGCTCACCATTCCCATCGCGGCGGCGAGCTACTACTGGGTCGAGGTTCCCGCGTCCGCGTGGCTGGCGGCCAACGCGCCGAGGCTCGCCCCCGCGAAGGCCGCGAGTAGCCAGAAATCGCCCGCGTAGTGGCCTGAGCCCCAGGGCCCGCGCGCGAGGATGAGGCCCGCGGTGGCCATGAGTCCGGCAGACAGCCAGCTCGGACGCAGCGTCGTCCACCGTGCCGCCGCGAAGCCGCCGATGCCCCCAGCAAGCCCCGCCGGGCCCGCCGCCGCCAGCGCCGCAAGCGCCAGGAGCGGAACGGGAACCCGCGCCGCGTATGCGACGTAACCGCGGCGCGGGCGAGCGAGAAGGAGCAGGCAACCCGCCACCGTGAGCAGTGCGAGGGAACCGCCACCCAGCAGTGCGAGACGGTAGGCGCGCTCCCCGGCGAACTCCATGCGGAATGAGCCCGCCGCGCCCGCCGGGATGACGAAGGCTTGGGACGCGGCGTCGATCTCGCGGGGCTCGAGCTCCGTGTCACCGAGGTTGCCGCGCAGGCCCTTATTGAATGCGCGCGTGGTGACGAGCAGCCGGTCCGTGTCAGCGGCCGCGATGTCCCGGCCGGTCGGGGTGTACGCGCCTGCGTCCGTCTCGCCGAGACGCACGACCTTCGCCCGGGTGCGCAGCTCGTGCGTGCCCGCGTCCATGGGGACGGTCGCGCCGGGCTCGTAGGTCTCGCCGTCGATGTCCACGGGGCGGTCCGCGTCGAGCTTTAGCGACATGTCCCGCGGGGCGGTGAACTCGCGGATGAGCACGCCGGTGTCTACGACGGCGCGCTGGAAGAGGAACGCGCGCACCTTCGGCGAGCTATCCGGCACGACGACGGTCCGGGTGATCTCGTGGCCCTCGACCTGTGCGTTGGCGAGACCCACGCGCTCGTGGAGCTCGACCCGCACCGCGCTCGCGGCCCCGCCGGGGATGCGGACCTCGGTGGGTTCTTCGCCGAGCTTGACGTCCACGGAGGCGTCGCCGTTGCGGACCGTCACGGTCGTCTCTGCCGTCGCGGTCAAAGTGAGCGTCGAGCGCGCCGGGAACTCGCCTTCGAGTTCCAGCCAGCCGGTATCGCCCGGCGCGGGCCACCAGGCGGTGGAATCCTCCCCGTCCACCGCCGCGGTCACCGAGTGCGCCGGACGCGCCCCGCCCAGGGCATTTGCGTCCGCGGCAGAGCTCGAGGCCCGCACATGCCCGCCGCGTTCTTCGACCGTGACGCGCGGTCCCGCAGACGGGTAGTCGCGTTCCGCGTTGTGCGAGTGTGTCGGCTCGTCCGCGGTGAGCGGCGCGGAGACCGGCCCGTCGAGCGTGCCGAAGTTGCGGTCCACGAGCAGCGGCGTGTCCGTGACGACGTCCGCGTCCGCGTCCACCAAGGAGTACGGCCCGCCCGGCAGGAAGGCGAGGGACTCGCCGCCGCCGGCAACGCGTACCGGGTCGGTGGAGCCGAGCAGCATGTCCGGCCGTTCGTTGAGGAGGACGACGTCCACGTCGCCGAAGGTGTGGACCTCGCCCGGGACGTCCTTGAGCGCGCCGTGCTTGTCCACGCCGTGGCGGACGACGAGCGCGCCGATGCCTAGGCGCGTAAGCCCCGAGGCGTCGCCCGCCTGGAGCGCGGCCATGACGCCGTCGAGTCCGCGGATGGCCTCGGGCGGCACGAGCGGGATGGCGTCGCGCACGGCCCACGGCACGTCGAGCAGCGGCTGGAGCGGCTCGTCGCGCGTCCAGCCCCAGTCCTCGCGCGCGAAAGAACGCTCGGGGACAATGAGGGTGCGCGTGCCCTGCGCATGGGCGTTGAGGAAATCCGCCGCGTCCTGCCAGTACTGCGGCACCGCCTCGTACGCCCCGCGCGGCAAGAGCCGGCCCGTGAACGCCGGGCTTGCCGATGCCCCCACCACCAGCACCACGGCCACCAGCGCCGTCGCGCGTTGCCCGACGTTGCTCAGCGTGCCGAGGGCGGTGAACGCGAAGCCGACGCCGAGCGCGAGCGGCAGGCGCACGAGCGGATCGAATTTGTGGACGTTGCGCAGCGCCGCGCCGGAGCCGTCGAGGAAATCGAGGTAGCCCGCGTAGTGGCAGCCGAGGACCGCGACGCCCACAAGGAGCATCGCGGTCCATACACGCGGGGTCTTGGTGAGTCCCGCCAGGCCCACCGCGGCGACGAGCGCCGTGACGAGGACGAAGAAAGGCTCGGTGGCGAGCAGCGTGCCAGCGAGGCGCTCATTGTCGACGAAGGGCGACCAGCTCGTGGTGCCCCGCAGGATCTCCGCGAGGTTGAGCCAGCGCGTCGTGACGAACGACGACTCGATGTAGTCCGTAAACGGCGGCGCGTAGCGGCCCAGGATGAGAAGCGGACCGATCCACCACACGCTCACCAGCGCGCAGCCGGCGAGCCACGGCAGCAGCGCCCGGCGGTGATAGTAAAGCGCCACAAGGGCGGCCGGGACGCAGGCCGCGAGCGTCGCCGTCGCGTTGACCGCGCCCATGCAGGCAACCGGCAGCGTCGCTGCGGCCGCCGTGCGCCAGGCGCTCGACCGCGTCCCGTCGGCCCGCGGAAGGAAAGGCAGCACGACCCACGGCGCGAGCATGACCGGCCACGTCTCCGAGGAAATCGCCGTGAGCGTCGTGAGCGTGCGCGGCGAGAGCGCAAACGCCGCGGCTGCGAGGCAGGCCGGCGCCGTGGCGAGGCCTACGCGCCGGGCGAGCGCGAGCGCTCCCGACAAGCCCACGCCGAGCACGAGGGTCCACCAGGCGCGCTGCGCGACCCAGTCGGGGAGGGCATCGGAAAGCGCGAAGAATGCGCCTTGGGGAAAGAGGTAGCCGTAGGCCTGGTTTTGGAGCTGGCCCAGGGTGAAGGTGTCCGTCCACGCGTGCGCGGCGCCGGCGAGGAAGCCGGCGGGGTTGGCGGCGAGATCGTGCTTCGTATCGGCCGCGACGCGGCCCCACGGCTGCGTGAAAGCGAGGAGGGCGGCGAGGAGCCACCCGGCCGCATGCGCCGCCCAGGGGCGCGCGAAAAGCTGGGTCAAGCTAGTTGCGGGAGCCGTATTCCGGGCCGCCGAGCAAAGCATCATCCGCAGAGACCGCCGCCGAGGACGGGATGGTGTCTTGGCCGCTGAACTGGGCAATGCCCACGATGGCGACGATGCCGAGCGCGATGCCGACCACCGCGGAGCCCACGGCCGGGCCGAGGGTGCGCTTTGTCATGGAGTCGGATTCAAGTGCCATAAGGCCACATCCTAGCAGCCTGCTCACGCAGGTCCGCCGATTATTCGGCGGTGTCGGTGTAGTTGGCGTCGTTCGGGTCGTCCGGCTCCGGCGGGACGACGAGGACGGGACGGCCCGCGGTGCGCACGAGCTGGTCCGCGGTCGACGCGTTCCACCACGCCTTAAAGCCGGTGAGCGCGCGGGTGCCGGTGACAATGACGTCGACGTCGAGCTCCTCGGCGGCATCGGCCAGCGCCTCTGCGGTGGTGGTGACGACCTCGACGAGGTGCGCGCGGCCCGCCAGGCCGAGCTTCTCCGCAACGGCGACGCCCTTGCGGCACACGGCCATGGCTTCCTCGTAGGCTGGGTCTTCTTCCTGCGCCGCGTCATCGGGCGCATACGTGGACTGGTGCAAGCCCGTGCGGCCCAGGGCGCGGGCCGCCTGGCGCGCGGCGGGCTCCCACGCGGTGAGGATCTCCACGATGCCCGGGCGCAGCAGTTGCGCCGCATACTCGATGGCGCGGTCCGCTCGCTCGGAGCCGTCGTACGCAATCAACATGGTCTGACCGTTCATGGTCCCCCAGCCTAGCGCCCCACGCGCGCCGAGGAGGACCTTATGCATGCGAGATTTTCACTCGTACGCCATACTGAGAAATAATGAAGAAAATTCTCGCGCTCGCCGTCGTCGCGTCCGCGGCGGCGCTCGCAGCCTGCGACCCGCCAGGCGAAAAGCCCTCGCCCGCCTCCCTCGAGTCCGTGAGTGCGGGAGTTCTGGCGAGCCCGTCACCGGCGCCGACGTCGTCTGAGCCTGCACCTTCTTCCGCCGCTCCGTCCGACCCCTCATCGGCAGTTCCGGACACTCCCGCTGCCAACCCGCTCGTCCCACCGGAGCAGCGCCGCGCGGCGGCGGCCTCACTGCTCATGCCTGCCGTGGTCAACTACGACGACGCGCTGGCTAAGCTGCAGGCCGGTGTGGGCGGCATCTTTATCGTGAGCTGGGCTGACCCGGGTCTGCTCACGCAGCCGGGCCGTGACCTGCACGCGCTGCGGGAGGCTGTGGGCCGTGACTTTGAGGTCTCCATCGACTTCGAGGGCGGCCGCGTCCAGCGCTTCTCGGAGGTTCTCGGGTCTTACCCGTCGGCGCAGCAGATGGCGCACGGCACGCCCGAACAGGTCGAGGGCACCGCGTTCCAGATTGGCCAGACGCTCGCCGCGTACGGCATCACGCTGGACTTCGCGCCCGTGCTCGACGTGGGCGGCGCGGACCTCGACGTGGTGGGTGACCGTGCGTATTCCACGGACCCTGTGCGCGCCGGCGAGTACGGCGCCGCGTTCGCGCGCGGCCTAGAAAACGCGGGCGTCGACGCCGTGTTCAAGCACTTCCCGGGCCACGGCCGCGCCTCCGGTGACACGCACCTGGGCGCCGCAGTGACGCCGCCGCTGCCGGAGATGGAAGCCTTCGATATCGTGCCGTGGGACGGCGCGCTGGCCAGCGAACCGCGCGCGGATGCGATGGTCGGACACATGGTCGTGCCGGGGCTGGGCAATGGCGTCACGCCGTCGAGTCTCAACCCCGCGGCGTATGACCTGCTGCGCACCCGCGAGCACTTTGGCGGCCGGATTTTCACCGATGACCTCACCGGTATGGCGGCGATTACCAGCCGGTATACCCCAGAGCAGGCCATCGTCACGGCGCTCGCCTCGGGCGCGGATGTGGCACTGTGGTCGACGGCCACGGATATCAACTTCATCATCGACCAGGTCGTCGGTGCGGTGGAGGTCGGTATCATTCCGGAGCAGCGTTTCGCGGATGCCGTCGCACATTCTGCGGCTGGACTCGCCCCGCGCTAACGTTTTCGCGCTTCAAACGATAACCTTAAGTGTTGTGAAGAAAGCAGTAGGAAAGCGCAAGTCTAAGGGACTCATCATCACCCTCGCGGTGGTGCTGGGGCTTTTGGTGCTCGCCGGGGTCGCATATGCCCTCGATATCGCCCAGAACCAGGGCAAAGTTCCGCGCGCGACGAGCGTGGGCGGTGTCGACATCTCGTCCATGGAGCGCACTGCCGCGGTGGACAAGCTCCAGAAGGAGCTCGGCGGCATCGAAAGTCAGGTCGTTACCGTGCGCGCGGGGGAGAAGCACAGCGAACTGCTGCCGTCTGCCTCCGGCCTCGCTATGAACTTCCAGAAAGCCGTGGACGGCATTCCTGACGCCTCGCTCAATCCGTTGACGCGCCTCGCGTCCTTCTTTATGGACCCGCGCGAGCAGCCCGTCGCCGTGGACGTCGATGACGCCGCGCTGAACAAGGAGCTCGAGCGCGTCAAGGGCGAGCTGTCCATCGCTCCCGTCGATGGCGCCTTGGCCATCGAGAACGCAGACTTCAAGGTCACAGACCCCAAGCTCGGCCAGACGGTCGACCCCGCTCAGCTTTCCGATGCCGTCCAAGCCGACTGGCTCGACCCCGCCGGCGTCGAGGTGGAACCGGAAGTCGTCGAACCTGCCATCAATGACCAGGTCATCGAGGACATGCAAAAGGGCGAGGCGAAGACCGCGCTCGATAAGAACCTCGTGGTCAAGGGGGACAAGGACGTCACGGCGACGCTCGACCGCGGCGCGATCGCGCAGTTCGTCTCGATTTCCGCGAAGGACGGCAAGCTCGTTCTCAATATCGACGACGCGAAGGCGCAGGAGCTGCTTGCTGCACAGCTTGCGGAGTCCGAGGTCCCCGGCGAGAACGCCAAAGTGAGCTTCGCCGGCGGCGGCAAGTCCGTCACGCCGTCCCAGGACGGCAACGTCGTCAACTGGGAAGAGACCATGAAAGACTTCGACTCCCGTGTGCGCAGCGACGACAACCGTGAGTGGGAGGCGGCGTACAAGCCGGAGCCGGCCACGTTCACCACGGAAGAAGCCGAGGCCTCGACCTTCGACCAGGTCGTGGGCGAGTTCTCCACCGGCGGTTTTTCTGGCCCCTCGGGCGAGAACATCCGAATCGTTGCGCAGACCGTCAACGGCGCCGTGGTCAACCCGGGTGAGACCTTCTCGCTCAACGGCTACACCGGTCCGCGCGGCACGGCGCAGGGGTACGTCGAGTCCGGGATCATCATCAATGGCCACGCGGGCACGGCCGTGGGCGGCGGCATCTCGCAGTTCGCCACGACGCTCTACAACGCGTCCTACTTCGCGGGCATGGAAGACGTCGCGCACACCCCGCACTCCTACTACATCTCGCGCTACCCGGCCGGCCGTGAGGCCACCGTCTACGAAGGCGCCATCGACCTGCAGTTTAAGAACACCTCAGACCACCCGGTGCGCATCGATACGTCCTTCGGCGGCGGCCAGATCACCGTCCGCCTCATGGGCGTGAAGACCGTCAACGTCGAGTCCGTGAACAACGGCCGCTGGGCCACGACGCAGCCCACTAGGATGACCGTCACCGATGACTGCTCGCCGTCCTCCGGTGCGCCGGGCTTTACCACCTCGGATACGCGCATTATCAAGGATCTGTCCGGCAACCAGATTTCCTCCGAGACGCAGACCACCGTCTACGACCCGGTTCCGATCGTCACCTGCTCCTAGCTTCTACCTGGCCCTCGAGGGGCCATGTAGTTTTCGGCGGCTGCGAGGACCCGTTGGAGTAGAGCGCCGAGCTGTTCGCGCTCGTCCGGGCTGAGCGTGCCGAAGAGTTCGCTGGCGATCTGCGCGCGAGCGGCGCGCGTGGACTCGAGATACTCCGCGCCCCGCGGGGAGATGGTGAGCAGCTTCGCGCGCCGGTCAGTGGGATCCGCGCCGACGGAGATGAGCCCCTGCTCCACGAGTGCGTCTGCGACGTCGGTGATGGCGCGGGGGGTGACCGAGAGGGCATCGGCAAGCTGGGCGGGGCGGATGGGCTGGTGCGCGATAATGCGCAGGGCCCGGTGCTGGTGCGGCGCCAGGGGGAGCTGGCGGCTGCGGCGGCGGATAAGGCGCGCGAGCTGCGTGGTCATCTCGCCGAGTTCGAAGCTTTCCGTCATGCCGGGAATTTTATCACCTTTAGTGTGGTTGACTACATTATGAAGTAACTACAGTAAAAGGGGACTATGCGCACCTCCACCCAGACAAAATCCGCCGAGGACCTTGAACAACTCGCCCTCGCGCCCGTCCATTTCTCGCGCGTCGCGGCGCTCTTTCGCCCGCACGTGGGCACGCTCGGCGTCGTTGTGGCGCTCATCGTCGCGACTTCTGGTCTCACCGTCGTGCAGCCTTTCCTTGTTCGCCGCACCGTGGACGAGGCCATTCCGAACCAGGACCTGCGCCTGCTTGCGTGGCTCGTCGCCGCGATGATTGGGCTCACGGTGCTCACGCAGGGCATCGGCGTCATTCAGACGTTCCTGTCTACGCGCGTGGGGCAGACCATCATGCACACGCTGCGCACCGACGTTTTCCGCAACTTGCAGCGCCAGTCGCTCGACTTTTTCACGAGCCACCGCGGCGGTGAGGTGCAGTCGCGCCTCACCAACGACGTGGCGGGCATGCGCAACGTCGTGACGACGACGGCGACGTCTATCGCGACGAACGTGACCACCACGATTGCGACCATCGTGGCTATGGTGGCCCTTTCACCGACTCTTTCGCTGCTTTCCCTGGTGACGTTGCCGCCAGCCATTTATCTCACGCGCCAAGCCGCGCTCCTGCGCCGCCGCGTGACCGAAAAACACCAGCGCGCTCAGGCCGTCATGCAGCAGCAGATTTCGGAGAACCTCTCCGTCTCCGGCGTGCGTCTGACCAACACGCTCGGCGCGCAAGAGCGCGTGTATGAGCAGTTCTATGACGTCTCGCACGAGCTCATCGACCTGGAAATCGAGCAGCAGCTTGCTGGCCGTTGGCGCATGGCGACGCTGCAGGTCATCTTCGGCATCATCCCCGCCCTCATCTACCTCGTGGCGGGCTGGCCGGGGCAGGGGATTTCCATCGGTACTCTGATCGCATTCTCCACCCTGCAGACCCAGATCTTCCGACCGGTCACGGGCCTGCTGAACGTCTCCGCCCAGTGGGTCGCGTCCATGGCGCTGTTTAGCCGTATCTTCGAGTACCTGGATCTGAAGCCGGATGTGGTGGAGCCTTCTGTACCGCGTGTGCCTGCCTCCGCTGATGTCGCTTTCGAGAACGTCTCTTTCCGGTACCCGGGCGCCGACGTTGACGCGGTTGCTGGCGTGTCGCTGGATATCCCCGCCGGCACCACCACGGCGCTGGTGGGCCACACCGGTTCCGGCAAGTCCACGGTGGCCTCGCTGCTCGCGCGCTTGGCGGACCCGACCTCGGGCACCGTTACGATTGGCGGCGTGCCGGTGTCTCAGATTTCTGCTTCCGACCGCGCCGACATGGTGGGTGTCGTCTCCCAGGAGACCTACCTGCTTCACGCGACGGTACGGGATAATTTGCTCTTCGCTGCTCCTGCTGCGACGGATGACGAGCTGTGGGCCGCGCTGAAGACCGCCCGCGTTGACGACGTCATTGCAGCGCTTCCCGAAGGCCTCGATACCATGGTGGGCTCGCGCGGCTACCGCTTCTCGGGCGGCGAACAGCAGCGCCTGTCGCTGGCGCGCACGCTGCTGCGTAAGCCATCCATCTTGATTCTTGACGAGGCCACGTCCGCGCTGGACAACGAGACGGAAAAGGCGATCCAGGAAACTGTCCTCGATGCGCACGCCACGCGCCTGGTCATCGCGCACCGGTTGTCCACCATTCAGGACGCCGACCAGATCGCGGTCCTTGACGAGGGGCACGTGGTTGAGGTTGGCTCGCATGACGAGCTCATGGCGCGCGCTGGGGCGTATGCCGCGCTCGTGCATGCGGCGGACAAGGAGGAGCATCGTTGAGTCCACACTGGTGTTAAGGATGAACTCATGGCGCTCTCCGAACACGTCAAAGAGACCGACGGCAAGGGCGCTTTCCAGACGCCTCCGTATGGAATGAGCCCCACGACCGCGCGTCTGTCCGCGACGCCGGACGAGAAGTTCGCTCGGTAGACCCTTTGACCACAACGCCCGAATAAGACCCGAAAAATGGAAAATTTCGGATCTTATTCGGACGTTGTGGCTATCGATGGGCGGAGTGAAAAACACCTCGAGCCCCGACCGTAAGGCCGGGGCTCGAGGTGACTCTATCTCTCTCGAAAGGTGTCCCATTGGCGGTGTCTCACGCCGCCACCCCGGGACCCGGGGCTCTCTCTATCTCTCTCAGGTATGCGCCTCTCAAACGCATAAACACATTATGGGACACCGTTCTTGCAAGAGTCGTAGCCGTGGCTACGCGTTTCCTGGCAGTTGCTGGGAGCTTCCTGGGGTATCGGACTCGGTACTATAACGGCAGCGTGATGTCGAACTGCTTGGCAATCTCACGCAGCTGCGGCAGGGAGGAGCCAGCAGCAGTGCTGAACGAGGCAAGGACGCCGACGACCGCAGCGATGACGGCGAAGATGCTGCCTGCGGAGCTGCCGGTGCAGGAGGGGGCATCGCCAGGCACGTCGATATGTGACTTCGAATGATCGCTCGTCTTGCCCAGTGGGAGACACGCGGCGAGGGAGCATGAGGATCCTTCGGTCTGTGGGAGTGAGACCGCATCACCATAGTTCGTCGACATGGCGCGTCGGTAGAGATCGTATGAACAGTACGTCGCGTGTGGATCGACTGTGGAATCTTAGCGCTACGACCGCATGCAAAAAGCGGCCGGGAATCTGTTAAATAACAAGTTCAGGGCCGCTTTCGGAATGAGCCGACGACGGGAATCGAACCCGCGCCGTAAGCTTGGGAAGCTCAAGTTCTACCATTAAACTACGTCGGCACTGCTGCTAGAAGTTTTAGCAACTCCGACAGTCTAGCACCGCCCCCGCCGCGACACGGAAACGCACCGCGTAAGATGTAGGACGTGCTTCTTTCAGATCGTGACATCCGTGCCGCCCTAGACTCCGAGTCCCTCGTTATCGAGCCGTACGACCCGGAGATGGTCCAGCCGTCCTCCGTCGACGTGCGCCTAGACAAGTTCTTCCGCGTGTTTAATAACTCGCGCTACACGCACATCGACCCGAAAGAAGAGATGCCGGATCTCACCAGCCTGGTCGAGGTGGAAGAGGATCAGTCCTTCATCCTGCACCCGGGCGAGTTCGTGCTCGGCGCGACGTACGAGAAGTTCACGCTGCCGGCGGACCTCGCGGGTCGTCTTGAGGGCAAGTCCTCATTGGGTCGCCTGGGTCTGCTCACGCACTCCACGGCGGGCTTTATTGACCCGGGCTTTTCTGGCCACATCACGCTGGAGTTGTCGAACACAGCGAACCTGCCCATCGCCCTGTGGCCCGGCATGAAGGTGGGCCAGCTGGCGATCTTTAAGATGTCTTCGCCTGCGGAGAACCCGTACGGCACGGGCACGCTCGGCTCGAAGTATCAGGGCCAGCGCGGTCCCACGCCGTCGAAGTCTTACCTCAACTTCCGTTAAGTCTTAAGCTGAACGTCGCCCTTTGTTTACCAGTCGCTCGTAGGATTGCCCTTTATGCGAATGACTGTGATCGGAACTGGATATTTGGGTGCCACGCACGCGGCGTGCATGGCGGAGCTGGGCCACGAGGTTCTGGGCGTCGACGTGGACGCAGCCAAGATTGAGGCGCTCCAAGCCGGGAAGGTTCCTTTCTTCGAGCCGGGGCTGCCGGAGGTCCTCGAGCGCAACATCGAGGCCGGTCGCCTGAACTTCACTACCGATTACGCAGAAGCCGCCGAGTTTGCGAAGGTCCATTTCCTGGGCGTCGGCACGCCGCAGCGCCACGGTTCGTACGCGGCGGATATGACCTACGTCAAGGCCGTTATCACGGACCTCGTGCCGCAGCTGACCGGGGATAACCTCATCCTCGGCAAGTCCACCGTTCCCGTCGGCACCGCCGCGGAATTACAAGACATGGCCAACGAGCTCGCTCCCGCGGGCACCACCGTTGAGATCGCCTGGAACCCGGAGTTCCTCCGCGAGGGCTACGCGGTCAAGGACACCATTACTCCGGATCGCATCGTCCTTGGCGTCCAGGAGGGCGGCCGCGCCGAAGAAGTCGCCCGCGAGATCTACGCCCAGCCGCTGGCCGCGGACACCCCGTTTATCGTCACCGATCTGCAGACCGCGGAGCTGGTCAAGGTCGCGGCCAATGCCTTCCTTGCCACGAAGATTTCCTTCATCAACGCCGTGTCCGAAATCTGCGAGATTGCAGGGGCCGACGTGACAAAGCTTGCCGATGCCATCGGGTACGACGATCGCATTGGCCGCAAGTTCCTCGGGGCTGGGCTTGGCTTTGGCGGTGGTTGCTTGCCCAAGGATATTCGTGCGTTCATGGCACGTGCGGGTGAGCTCGGCGCGGACCAGGCGCTCACGTTTCTCCGCGAGGTCGATGCCATCAATATGCGCCGCCGTGACCGCGTGGTGGACCTGGCCAAGGCATCTTTCGCCGGCTCGCTGCTCGGCCACCGCGTGACGGTGCTGGGCTGCGCGTTTAAGCCGAACTCGGACGACGTGCGTGACTCCCCGGCGCTGTCCGTGGCCGGTTCGCTCTCGCTGGCAGGCGCGGCCGTGACGGTGTACGACCCAGAGGGCATGGTGAATGCGAAGAAGGTCTTCCCCACGCTCAACTACGCGGCTGATTGCGAGTCCGCGCTGCGCGACGCGGAGCTGGTCATCCTCGCCACCGAGTGGAAGGAATTCAAGGAGCTCGACCCGGCGGCTGCGGGTGAGCTGGTGAGCCGCCGCCACGTTATCGACGGCCGCAACGTCCTTGAGGTCGAGGCGTGGCAGACTGCTGGCTGGACGCTCGACGCTCTCGGCCGCTCGCTTTAGGGCTCCCAGCTTTGGGTTTATGGCGCCTCGGCGTCGAAATCTCGTGTGAGGCGCCATAAATCCAAAGCTAGCGCGGTGCGGATTCGGAAACGACCTGGAGAGCGCGACGCTCGGGGACTGTGAGCGCTGCGATGATCGTGGCGAGCGGCACGGCGATGGTGAGCGCCGCGGCGCCGATGCCCGAGCGTAGGAGCTCGGTGGATACGAGATCGGAGACCAGGATCTGGCCGGCGGGACGCTTCGCCGCCGTGATGAGGATGAGCAGCGGGAGTGCGGCGCCGGTGTAGGTGAGCACGAGGGTATAGACCATCGAGGCGATGTGGTCGCGGCCGACCTTCATCGCGGAGACGAAGAGGGAACCAGCGCGGGCTTCGGGCTCGGCAGCGGCGAGCTCCGTGACGGTCGAGGCCTGGGCGATGGCGACGTCGTTGAGGCTGCCCAGCGCGCCGATGATGAACCCGGCCATGAGCACGCCGATGACAGACACAGTGGGCAGGTAGAGCACGAGTTTGAGGTTGTCCTCGGAGCTCAGTCCCTGCAGGTGTGTCGTGCCGATCATCGCCCAGGCGAGGAGTGCTGTGACGCCTAGGGCGAGGAGTGAGCCACCCATCGCGGCAGCGGCTTTCCAGTTCACGCCGTGGACCATGGGCACGGCGATGAGCACGATGATGGAGCACGCGAGCAGCGTGACCACGATGGGATTATGCCCCTGGAGGAGCGCGGGGAGCAGGAAAAAGAAGACGACCGCGAGTGAATAGGCGAGCCCGAGGAGCGCGCGCAGGCCCTGCCACGCGCCGAAGCCCACGATGATGATCGCCACGATGGCGGCCCAGATCCACAGCTCGCCGCCGCGCTCGTAGTCGGCGAAGGAATAAGTAAGCGAGCCGTCAGGGTTGGTGGCCTCGGAAAGCAGGACTTCTTGGTCAACCTCAAGCGTCGGGTCGCCGGTCACGCCGTGGAAGACGAGCTGCGTCTGCTTGCCTTCATTGGCCCCACTCGTGATGTCGAGCAGCGCGCGTGTACAGGACGTGTCCTCCTCGAACGCGGGGCGCAATGGCGGCTCGTCAAACGCCGTGCCGGTGAGCGGCGAGGCGCACAGGTGATGGTCGACCGTC
Organism: Corynebacterium sp. SA-MJD20WY100; assembly: GCF_039822565.1. Lineage (NCBI taxonomy): Bacteria > Bacillati > Actinomycetota > Actinomycetes > Mycobacteriales > Corynebacteriaceae > Corynebacterium > Corynebacterium sp. SA-MJD20WY100. The sequence goes on from NZ_JBCJKS010000014.1 coordinate 17,227, forward strand.
GTAACGTGCGCCGTAATCTGTGGCTGATTGAGCGCGTAGGTTCGTGTGAACTCGGGGCTCAACGTCGGGGTGCCCGAAGGCCACTGCCATGCGAGCCCGATCGCGGTGAGGAGGAAAGCGAAAAGCAGCGCACCGGCCAGGCCGACGCGCCATGGGTTGCGGCCGGTGACCGGTGCGGAATGTCGAGACATGTTTCCTATTGTGAACCATCTGCAGCAATAGTGGAAATTGCTACTGTTTGTAGCTCACGAGGAAGTTGCCCAGGCGCTCGATGGCATTCTCGATCTGCGAGGCCCACGGCAGCATGACGATGCGGAAGTGATCCGGGTTCGGCCAGTTAAAGCCCGTGCCTTGAACCATGAGAATCTTTTCCGCGCGCAGGATGTCGAGCATGAGCTTCGTGTCGTCGTGGATCTCGTAGACGTTGGGATCTAGGCGCGGGAACGCGTAGAGCGCGCCCATCGGCTTCACACAGCTGACACCCGGAATTTTGTTGAGACCCTCGTACGTGACGTTGCGCTGCTCGAGCAGGCGGCCGCCCTGACCGGTGAGCTCGTAGATGGACTGGCGTCCACCGAGCGCGACCTGGATGGCGTGCTGGCCCGGCACGTTGGCGCACAGGCGAGTGCCTGCGAGGAGATCGAGGCCTTCGATAAAGCCGTGAGCGTGCTTCTTCGGTCCCGTGACGACCATCCAGCCGGCGCGGTAGCCGGCGACGCGGTAGGCCTTGGACAGGCCGTTGTACGTGATGGTGAGCAGATCTGGGGCCAGCGAGGCGATCGAGATGTGCTTCGCACCGTCGTAGAGGATGCGGTCGTAGATTTCGTCGGCAAGGATGAGCAGGTCGTGCTCGCGGGCGATGTCGACGATGCCCTGGAGGATTTCGCGGGAGTACACCGCGCCCGTCGGGTTATTCGGGTTGATGACGACGATGGCCTTGGTCTTCTCCGTCACCTTGGCGCGGATGTCCTCGAGCGACGGGTTCCAGTCGTCTTCCTCGTCACAGAGGTAGTGCACCGGGGTGCCGCCCGCGAGTGAGGTCGCCGCCGTCCACAGCGGATAGTCCGGCATGGGGATGAGGACCTCGTCGCCGTTGTTGAGCAGCGCCTGCGTCGTCATGGAAATGAGCTCGGAGACGCCGTTGCCCACGTAGACATCATTGATGTCGAAGTGCGGGAAATCCTCCAGCTCATAGCGCGTCACAATCGCGCGGCGCGCCGGGATAATGCCCTTGGAGGTGGAATAGCCTTGGGAGGTGGGCAGCGCCGCAATCATGTCTCGCATGATGACGTCCGGCGCGTCGAAGCCAAAGATGGCCGGGTTGCCGGTGTTGAGCTTCAGAATGGAATGGCCGTCGAGCTCCATGCGCTCGGCCTCGGCGGTCACCGGGCCGCGGATGTCGTACGCGACGCCCTTGAGCTTGTCTGCCTGATCGAAAATGCGAGTCATGCCGCCTAAGTCTATACCCCGACTAGGCTACTTTTCGTTCCACTGATTGAATTTTTTCTTTGCGAAATTCATGGCCTCGCCCGTGAGCTCGCTTGCCTGCTGGCGGCGCTGCGCCCACATCTGGGATTCGATGGCTTTCTGCTCTGCGCGCTGTGCCGCCGTGGCCTGCTGGATTTCCCGCATGCGTTGGCGCTCCATTTGCCGGGCGCTGGGCGTACTCCAGCTTTCCGGACCCACTTTCGCGACGTAGAGGAGGATCCACAGCACCGGTACCAGTGCTAAGAGGGTGACCACCCCAACGTCCGCTCCGACACCTGTGCCCGCAACGCCGACGGAGATGGCGGCCACGTTGAGGCCGATGGTGCCGATGAGCGCCGTGGCCAGACGTGGCTTCCGCGCCGCAGCTCGTGCCCGCTCCAGATCGCCGTGCGAGTAGACCTTGAGCTCTTGTGTGCCACGCGCCGGGATATCGGCAAAGAGCGGTACCAGATCGCGGCGCGTGGCCGCGCGCATGATGTCATCCGAGCGCTCTTCGAACTCGGACATGGTAATCCGTCCCTCGCCCACGGCGCGGGCGAGTTGGTTCATGGCGTCGGTGCGCTCGGCATCAGAAAGCCGCAGCGAATTATCAAACGGGGAGGCTCCAAAGCTAGTCACGGTGTCTATATTAAGCGTTTGAATCCTTGCGGAGCTCGTCCTTGACCGCTTGTTCTCTCTCAGCGTGCTCCGCTTCTTCCTTGGACTCGGCCGGGGAGTCTTCTTCTTGCTTCTCCTTCGCGTTCGGGTCAGTGCTGCGCACCAGAGAGCTCAGCAGCGGGAAGAGTACAACGGTGAGCGCGCCGCCGGCGATGAAGATGGACGCGTGTTCGTCATCCATGATGCCGGACGTGACTGCCACCGTGGTCACGGCGACGATGATCGGCAGGCCCGTCGCGGCGTAGAGCGCAACCTGCAGGCGCTCACGCGTGGTTTCGATTTCGGAGCCGGTGTGGTGGACGTTCTCGCGCAGGAAGACCGGCAGGCCGCGCGTGAACAGGATGAGCAGCGGGATGCCGATGACCTGGAGCGGCTTGTCCGCGATGACCTTCCAGTCGATGGACATGCCGGAGACCACGAAGAAGACCGGGGTGAGCATGGAGTAGCACAGCACGTTGAGACGGTTTTCCAGGCCCTTGTGGAACTCGTCCGGCACCACGCGGTTCAAGATAATGCCAGCCGCGAACGCGCCCAGGACGATGTCGAGCTCAAAGACCGCCGTGACAGCCATGAGGATGGCCAGGATCAGCACGATAAGGCGCAGAATGGTTTGGTTCGTCGCGCCCGCACCGGCGATAAACGCCCGCTTCACCCAGGGCGCGAGCTTGCCGATGGCCTGGGGCGCGACCGCCACAAAGACCGCAATGCCCAAGAAGGCCAGGAGGATGAGCGCCGTGAGCCACGTGGCGCGGGTACCCAACAACAGCGCCATCGCGGTAATCGGTGCGAGCTCACCAATGGCACCGTGGATCATCACGGAGTCGCCCACGCGCGTGCCGATGAGCTTGTCCTGCTTGAGCATCGGCGTAATCGTGCCCAGCGCCGTCGAGGTCACGGCGATGGCCATGACGATGGCGAGGGGAATCGTATCCACCAGGAAGTACGCGCCCGCGATACACGCGAGAAGACACATCAGCCACGTCGTAAACGCGGTCTTCGCTTGCTTGGATTTCAGCGTGCCGAGGTCAATCTCGAAGCCGGCGAGGAGGAATAGCGCGCCCACGCCAATCTCCTTGAGCATGCCGATGCCCGGATCCTCGTGCGCCAGATCCAGGATGGACGGGCCGATGATCATGCCGAAAATAATGAGCAGCGCCACCGACGGCAGGCGGTTGCGCAGCATCGAGGCCACGATGGGCGCGGCGAGCGCCACCGCCATGATCCAGGCGAAGGACACGAGCGAGGGCGTGTATTCGGTAGAACCTGCCGCGAGGACAACAACATCTGCGGCGAGAGTGTGAGTCATGCGATTAGAGTACTTTCCTCCCGCGCCGTGTGCCTACTCTCGGCGCCGCTCCGTGGCCCAACCGTTATCGATTTCCCACACCCCGCCGTGAGTGCGCCATTTCACCTGTTGCCAGAGAATTATCAGGAACTGCCAGAAAGCGCGCAGGCGCTCGTACGGCCTGCGCAAGGTGCGCGCCCCATACTGGGTTCATGCGTTTGAGAGGCGCATACCTGAGAGAGATAGAGAGATAGCCCCGGGTCCCGGGGTGGCGACGTGAGACACCGCCAATGGGACACCTCCTAAGAGAGATAGAGTCGCCTCGAGCCCCGGCCTTTCGGTCGGGGCTCGAGGCGTTTTCTTTGCCCGCGTGCGCCCAGGACGCACCGCCGAGCACTGCATTATCGGGCGCGTTAGCGACCATTTCCCGCGATTTTGGGCCTAGTGCACCCGAGATCACGAGGGGGAATGGTGTGCGAGGAACTAGTCCTCCGCGAACTGCGCCTGGTTGAGACGCCAGTACGCGCCTTGGGCCTCCAACAGTGAAGCGTGGGTGCCTTGCTCGACGATGTCGCCGTCTTCCATGACGAGGATGAGGTCCGCGTCACGGATGGTGGACAGGCGGTGGGCGATGACAAAGGACGTGCGGTCGGCGCGCAGGGCGTTCATGGCGTCTTGGACGAGGACCTCGGTGCGGGTGTCGACGGAGGAGGTGGCTTCGTCGAGGATGAGCAGCGCCGGTTGGGCGAGGAAAGCGCGCGCGATGGTGATGAGCTGGCGCTCGCCGGCGGAGACGGAACCGCCGTCCTGGTCGATGACCGTGTCGTAGCCGTCGGGGAGGGAGTGCACGAAGCGGTCGACGTACGTGGCCTTCGCGGCGGCGATGACCTCTTCATCCGTGGCATCCAGGCGGCCGTATCGGATGTTATCCATGATGGTGCCCTTAAAGAGCACGGCATCCTGGAGCACCATGCCCACCTGGGAGCGCAGCTCAGCGCGCGAGAGCGAAGCCGTGGAGATGCCGTCGAGGCGAATCTCACCCGAGTCGATCTCGTAGAAACGCATGAGCAGGTTGACCAGCGTGGTCTTACCGGCACCGGTGGGGCCGACGATGGCGGCAGTCTGGCCGGGCTCGACGCGCAGTGACAGGTCCTTAATCAAGGGTTTCTCCGAATCGTAGGAGAACGCCACATGATCGAACTCAACGAGGCCGCGGGCGCGGCCGGGATGGGAGGAGGGGGCATCGGGAAGCTGTTCCTCGGCGTCGAGGAACTCGAAGACGCGCTCGGCGGAGGCGACGCCGGACTGGACCTGCTGGGCCATGCCGCCCAGCTGGCCGAGCGGCTGATTGAACTCGCGGGAGTACTGGATAAACGCCTGGGCATCGCCCAAGGTCATCTGGCCGTGGGCCACGCGCAGGCCGCCGAGGACGGCGATGGCGACGTAGGACAGGTACGAGATGAACTGCATGATCGGCATCATGATGCCGGAGAGGAACTGGGCGAGGGACGCGGAGCGGAAGAGTTCCTCGTTGCGCTCGTCGAACTCGGCGGTCATGGCCTTGGTGCGACCGAAGACCTGGGCAAGCTCGTGGCCGGAGAAGGCCTCCTCGACCTGGCCATTGAGCAGGCCCGTGGACTTCCATTGCGTCTTGAATTGCTTCTGGGAGCGGGTGCCGATGACGCCGATGACGATGCCGGTAAGCGGTAGCGAGAGCAGCGCGATGAGTGCGAGGCGCCAGGAGACGTTGAACATCATGACGGTAATGCCCACCACGAGCAGGACGTTGTAGAACATCTGGCTGATCGCCTGTTGGAGGGCCTGCTGCACGTTATCCACGTCGTTGGTAGTGCGCGAGAGGAGGTCGCCGCGCTGGTTGGTGTCGAAGTAGTTCAGCGGCAGGCGGTTGACCTTGGCCTCGACGTCCTGGCGCAAGTCGTAGACCACGCCCATGACCAGCTTGTTGAGCCATAAGCCCTGCCAGAGCTGGAAGAGCGAGGACACCACGTACATGAGGATGACGAGGATGATGATCTGGCCCAGGCGCGTGAAGTCGATTCCGCTGCCGGGGTGGAGCTCCATGCCCGACGCCATGTCCGCGAACTGGTCCTGGCCAGCAGCGCGCAGGCCCGCGACGGCTTCTTCCTTGGTGGTGCCGGCGGGCAGCATGCGCGAGACGACGCCGGAGAAAATGACGTCCGTGGCCTTACCCATGATCTTCGGCGCGACAACGGCGAGGACAACGCAGATCACGTTGAAGAGGCCGATGACCGCGAGCGCCGCCTTGTGCCCGCCGAGCAGGCCAATGAGGCGCTTGGCCGAGGGCCAGAAGTTCTTCGCGGTGCGCGGGGCGGAGCCGGACCACTCGTCGCCGGCGGTGGCGGCTTCGAGCTCGTGGAGCTCCTGCTCGGAGAGTTCTTGAGTCTTTTTAGCCATGGTTTATGCCTCCACCGTCGCCTGGGATTCGACGATCTCGCGGTACGTCGGGGATGTCTCGAGCAGCTGCGCATGGGTGCCCTTGGCCACCACGCGGCCGGACTCCAGGACGAGAATCTGGTCTGCGTTCTCGATAGAGCTCACGCGCTGGGCCACGATAATCGCCGTGGCGTCGGCGGTATAGGAGCGCATGGCCTCGCGGACCTTCGCGTCCGTGATGACGTCGAGCGCGGAGAAAGAGTCATCGAAGAGATAGACCTTCGGTTTTGCGACGAGCATGCGCGCGATGGACAGGCGCTGGCGCTGGCCACCGGAGACGTTCGTGCCGCCCTGCGCGATGGGCATGTCGAGGTCCGTCACGAAGTTCGCCTGCGCGACTTTGAGCGCGTCCCACAGCTCCTCATCCGTCGCGTCGGGTGCGCCGGTGCGCAGGTTGGAGGCCACGGTGCCGCTAAACAGGTAGGGTTTTTGCGGGACCAGGGCCACGCGCTTGACGATGCCCTCTCGCGCCAGGTCGCTCGTTGCCACACCGTCGATCCGGACCTGGCCCTGCGTGGGCAGGTAGAGACGCGGGATGAGGGAGAGCAGCGTGGTCTTGCCCGAGCCGGTCGCGCCGATGATGGCGGTGGTCTGGCCGGGGTGGGCGGTAAAGGAGACGTTCTCGAGGACGGGGGCATCGGCGCCGGCGTAGGAGAACGTCACGTTATCGAATTCGACCTCGCCGGTCTCGTGTGCGGGCTCGATGGGGTGCTCGGGCTCGACGATGGACGGGGCGTGGTCGAGGACCTCGGTGATGCGCTTGGCGCAGATGATGGCGCGGGGGAGCATCATGGCCATGAAGGTGCCCATCATGATGGCGGCGAGGATCTGCATGAGGTACTGGAGGAAAGCCGTGAGCGAGCCGACCTCGACGAGTCCGTCGTCGACGCGGTGGCCGCCGAACCAGAGTACGGCGCCGGTCGCGACGTTGAGGACCACCGTGATAATGGGGAACATCGTGACGAACAGGTTGCCGATCTTGAGCGAGAGCTGCGTGATGTCCTCGTTGGCCTCGGTAAAGCGCTCGGTCTCGTGGGCCTCGCGGACGAAGGCGCGGACGACGCGGATGCCAGTGATCTGTTCGCGCAGCGTGCCGTTGATGGCGTCAAGCTTGTCCTGCATGACGCGGAAGAGCGGCATGAGCTTGGCGATGAGCGCGGAAATGACGCCGAGGAGCACTGCGACGGAGACCCACACGAGCCAGGAGAGGCCAGCGTCTTCACGCATGGCCATGATGATGCCGCCGATGGCCATAATCGGTGCGGCCACCATGAAGTTCATGGTCATCATGAACGTCATCTGGACTTGCTGGACGTCGTTCGTGCCGCGCGTGATGAGCGTCGGTGTGCCGAAGTGCCCCATGTCCTCGGCGGAGTAGCGCGCGACGCGGCGGAAGACCATCGCGCGGATATCGCGGCCGAGGCCCATGGCGGAACGCGCGCCGAACCACACGGCGATGACGGCGGCGATGACCTGGACGAACGCGACGGCGAGCATGACGCGGCCCGTGGCCCAGATATAGGGGACGTCGCCCTGGGCGACGCCTTGGTCGATGATGTCCGCGTTAAGCGACGGCAGGTAGAGCGTCGCTGCGGTTGAGATGGCCTGCAGCGCGAGCACGGCAAGGATATGCCAGGTGTACGGCTTCGCGTAGCGACCGATGAGTTTGATCAGTTCCACAAGGAACCAACCCTAGCAATCTTCGGTGTTAAAGCTTTAACTGCGAACTGGGGGTTCGCTTGCAGCGTCGCTTATGTGCGCGAACTACGCCATGGCGAGCTCGGTGGCGCGCACGCCGGCATGGCGAGCGCTGGACTGGATGGCCTCCCAGTCCGTGGGCTCCCCGCCGTCGAGAGGGACGCACAGGCCCTCCCACGTGGTCACGGGCACGCCGCGCGCCTTGAGCTCCAGGATGATGAGCTCGCGCTGGCCGGTCGCTGCGAGGCGGTGGAGCTCGGCGTGGGTGATATCCCCCTCTCCGGGGCGGGCGCCGACTTTCACGTTGCCGATAAGCCGCAGGCGCGGGGTGGCTGCGGGGCCGCAGGGATTGAAGGCATCGGAAGCATAGCGCTGGAGTAGACCGAGCGGTGCAGGGGAGGGAGAGATAAGGTCGACGCACATGCCCGCAGCGATGAGGTGTTCTGCTGCGGACAGCGAGGATGGGCCTTCGCCGACGATGATGACGCGCTGGTCGTCGTGCATGCGTGTCGTCCTTTCTGCATCTCTAGACTAGATTGTCTACAAATATAGACCGAGCCGTACGCCTTGCGCAATTAACATTCATCACATCGGGCAAGCTCACGCCCCGTAATGTCCGGTTCGGGCTGCAGCAGACTGCGTGGTTCTTTAGAGTGTTCGGCATGACAGAACCGATTAATCTCCTGGACGCGGGAAAGACGTTCCGCGACCCGGCCATGAGCCCCGAGGGCACGCGCGATACCGCGCCGCTTGACCCCGAGGTGGCCGCCACTAACCGCGCGCTCGTCGAGGACTGGGCAGACAAGCTCCATGACGCGACGGCAGAAGAGATCATCGAGTGGGCCGCCGAGCACGCGCCGGGCCGCCTCGCTGTGACGATGTCTATGGAGAATACTGTTCTGGCCGAGCTCGCGCACCGCGCGCACCTCGACGCGGACCTCCTTTTTATTGATACGGGCTTCCACTTCCCGGAGACCCTTGAGACCGCCGACCGCGTCGCGGAGCGCTACCCGGACCTCCCGCTCGTGCGCGTCCTCCCGCTGTTGAGCCCCGAGGAGCAGGACGAGATCTACGGCCCCCGCCTCTATGCTCGCGACGTCGCCGCGTATAACCGCATGCGTAAGGTCGAGCCGCTCAACATGGCGATGGACCCCTACGTCGGTTGGGTCACCGGCCTGCGCCGTGCCGACTCTGAGCACCGCGCCACCGCGCCGGCGCTGAGCCTCGACCACCACGGCCGCCTGAAAATCTCGCCGATTATTACGTGGGACCTCGATGACACCGACGCGTACATCAAGGACCACGACCTCATCATCCACCCGCTCACGCTCAAGGGCTACCGCTCCATTGGCTGTGCCCCGCTCACCTTCCCCGTCGCCGACGGCGAGGACGCGCGCTCTGGCCGCGTTTTTGCGGATGGCAAGACCGAGTGCGGATTACACGAATAAAGGGCTGCACGAACAAGAGGAAACACGACATGACTACTGCAACCAAGACACACCTTTCGCCGCACCTCAAGGACCTGGAGAACGAATCCCTCCACATCCTGCGCGAGGTCGCCGGCCAATTCGACAAGGTCGGCCTGCTCTTCTCTGGCGGCAAGGACTCCGTGGTCGTCTTCGAGCTCGCCCGCCGCGCCTTCGCTCCGGCCACCGTGCCCTTCGAGCTCCTCCACGTCGACACCGGCCACAACTTCCCGGAGGTCATCGAGTTCCGCGACCGTCTCGTCGCCGAAACTGGTGCCCGCCTCCACGTCGCGAAGGTCCAGGACTGGATCGACCGCGGCGACCTCCAGGAGCGCCCCGACGGAACGCGCAACCCCCTGCAATCCGTTCCACTCGTCGAAACCATCGCCGAGCGCCAGTACGACGCTGTGTTGGGCGGCGCCCGCCGTGACGAGGAACGCGCCCGCGCCAAGGAGCGTATCTTCTCCATCCGCGACTCCTTCGGCGGCTGGGATCCGCGCCGCCAGCGCCCCGAGCTCTGGGACCTCTACAACGGCGGCAAGATGGCCGGCGAAAACGTCCGCGTCTTCCCCATCTCCAACTGGACGGAGTCCGATATCTGGGAATACATCGGCGCCCGCAACCTGCAGCTGCCGTCCATTTACTATTCCCACCAGCGCGAGCTGTTTAACCGGGGCGGCATGTGGCTGTGCCCCGGTGAGTGGGGCGGCCCCAAGGAGGGTGAGGAGCTCGTGACCAAGACCGTGCGCTACCGCACCGTGGGCGACATGTCCTGCACCGGTGCCGTCGAGTCCACCGCGTCCACCCCGGACGAGATCCTCGCTGAGATTTCCATCTCCACCCTGTCCGAGCGCGGCGCCACCCGCGCCGATGACAAACTCTCCGAGTCCGCCATGGAGGACCGCAAGAAGGAAGGCTACTTCTGATGACTACCGCTATTGATACCGCAACGCCGCAGGTAGCCGCCCTCAAAGAGCGTGAGACCCTGCGCCTGTGCACCGCCGGTTCCGTAGACGACGGCAAGTCCACCTTCGTGGGCCGCCTGCTCTACGACACCAAGTCCGTACTCGCCGACCAGGTCGAGTCCATGGAACGCTCCTCTGCGGACCGCGGCTTCGACGGCATGGATCTTTCCCTCCTCGTCGATGGTTTGCGCGCCGAGCGTGAGCAGGGCATTACCATCGATGTCGCCTATCGCTACTTCGCAACGGATAAGCGCACGTTCATCCTCGCGGACACCCCGGGCCACGTGCAGTACACCCGCAACACTGTGACCGGCATGTCGACCTCCCAGGTCGTCGTCCTGCTTATCGATGCCCGCTATGGCGTCGTCGAGCAGACCCGCCGCCACCTCAACGTCGCGGCGCTCCTGGGCGTGCGCCACGTCATCCTCGCCGTGAACAAGATCGACTTGGTCGACTATGACGAGGCGACCTTCCGCGCCATCGAGGAGGATTTCGACTCCATCGCCAACCGCCTGGGCATCACCGACTCCACTGTCGTGCCCATCTCCGCGCTCAAGGGCGATAACGTTGTCGAGCCGTCGACCAACATGGATTGGTACACCGGCCCCACCGTGCTGGAGGTCCTTGAGTCCATCCCCGTCACCGGTGGCCGCGCGGAGGAGCTCGACTTCCGTTTCCCCATTCAGTACGTCATCCGCGAACATGCCTCGGACTACCGCGGCTACGCGGGCCGCGTGAAGGCCGGCTCCATCGCCGTGGGCGATGAGGTCACCGCCCCGCACGGCCGCACCACGACCGTGACCAACATCGACACCACCGATGGGCCTGCCGATGCCGCCTGCGCCGGCGACTCCATCGTCCTCCGGCTTGCCGATGAGATCGACCTCGCCCGCGGCGATCTCCTCGCCGCCGGCCCCCGCCCGGAGCCCGTCCGCGAGTTCGCCGCCACCGCCGTTGTCCTCACCGAGAAGGACCTCACCCCGGGTCAGATGCTCACGCTGCGCTACGGCGCGGCCCAGGTCAAGGCCCGCATCACGAGTGTCGACCGCATCCTTGACCTCGACGGCATTGCCGACACCGACAACCCCGACAAGGCCACCCTCAACGACATCGCGCACATCACGCTGCAGACCGCCCAGGAACTGCCCGTGGAGGACTACGCCGCTCGTGGCGCCGTGGGCAACTTCCTGCTCATCGACCAGTCCAGCGGCAACACCTTGGCCGCTGGCTTCGTGGGGCAGCGCCTGCGCTAGGCCGCACCTTGTGTAGTGGCCCTGAATTCGGCCGGACATCGCAGAAAGCCTGTGGTGTCCGGCCGAATTTTGTGGTTTTCGGGGCGACATTTTTGTAACCTAGGGCCTTTGACCTCGCTCGATGCTGACGGTGATCGAACGAACGTGGATGCCGCGACGGGGGCTTTCGCATGCTCGTTCTAGGCTCCGGTCTTAAGCGCCCATGCTCATGTCGAGTCGCTTCTTAAGGTGGACACCATAGCGCGCAATCCCGAGCGCTATGACCGATGTCGACCCTCGTAGAAGAAAAGGAACCAATCCCATGTCCGCCCCCTATTCCCACACACCCGGCACGCTGACCCCTCATCCGGCTGCCATCGCTGCCTCCGCGCGCCCGGTCGCTGCATCGCTCGTCGTCTATGGTGCGCTGCTCACCGTTGACTCGGTCCGCTACGCGGTCGTCTCCACCGGCTGCAATGGTCGTGCCAAGGACCTCTTTGTCCGCGTCCTGACGCCAGCCAAGGAGCGCGGGTTTGGTGGCGATCTCGAGGACTGCCGCATGCAGGTCGCTCGCGCCGAGGCACTGGACCTCGCCGGCGTCATGGCAGAGGCCTTCCACCGCCTGTGGTCGCAGCATGCCGCTCCTGCAGAGGACGGCACCACGGCCGTGTACGTCTCCTCGCCGGAGGTCTGCCAGGTGCTCACCGCCTACCCGGAGGAGTACCCCGGCATGGTTGTGCGCACTGTTGTCTCCGGCGCCGCCATGCAGTCCACGTGGCAGGCCTGCCGCACCTGGCACTCCGCCGCCGTGACCTCTCTGCAGGACGAGTACGAAGCCAAGCGTGCCCGCGAAGAGGAAGCCAAGGCTGCTGCCGAATACGCGGCTCTTGCTCACGTTGTCGTTGGCACGGACGCCTCCCGCAACACGTACGGCTCTACCGCTGGCTGGGCAGCCGCGTCCTCGACCGGCGACCTTTTTATTGGTAGCCTGCGCGCTCAATCCATCGCGCCCGCTGAAGCCACTGCCATAGCCTCGGCGGTGCAGGGCTACGGCCACCGTGGATTCCGCGTCATCGACGTGCTCACGGACAGCATGACGTGCTATCGCCTCTTCAACCAGCCGGAGGAGTACCCGGGCCTTCTGCATCACGTTGGCATGAAGAAGTGTGCGCAGATTGTCCAGGAATGGCGCGACGCCGGCGTCGTGGTCAACGTCCACTGGGTGCGCGGCCACCACGGCCACCTGCTCAACGAGTTCGCGGACCGCGCTGCGGTCTACGCGCGTCGCGACCGCGAGTGGAGGCTGCACGGCGGCCGCAACACTGCCGTCTGGGACCGCATCCGCGACGAGTTCACCGAGGCCCTGGCACACGCGGACATCGAGGCCCTCATCGGCATGGAGTCCAACGAGGACTTCCACGCCGCCCCCGCCCTCGCCTAGTTAAGGTGGGGGAGCCCCACGGCTCAGCCACACTCCAAGAATGTCAAAGCCGACGCATTCACTGCGTCGGCTTCTGTGCGTGCCTACTCGTTAGATGAGGCCGAACTGCGAGGCGAGGCCGCCGAGTACGCCCAGCAGGCTGATGACGGCAGTGATGATGCCGATGATCGAGCCGGCATCCAGCGACGAACCCGCATCAGAGCTGCTCGAGCCAGGAACGAGGTCCGACGGATTCGGAATGATGGTGCCCGGAACAGGCGGCGTGGGATCCGACTGGGACGACACGACCGGCGTCACTCCTGCGTTGGTCAGCAACGCGGCATCGACGGACAGCGGTCCGATGACGTTCATCGCTTTGTCGGAGAAGAATCCCGTCGCCGAGGCGCCCGAAATGACACCGATGATCTCGCCGTTGTTGTTGACTACCGGTCCGCCCGAATCGCCGTGCTCCCAGGAGGAACCATCGCTGGTCTCACCCATGAGCGGGGGAGAGCAACTGACCATCGAAACTCATGGAGGTATTCGAGGACACGGGAATCGTGACAACGCCGCGCGAGATGCGTAGCGTGTTGTTCTCGTCGCCACCCATTCCATAGGCAGCGAAGGCGGACTTCGAACGGGCAGGAACCACGGAAGTGCGGGCGATATCCCCAGTCCAGGTTCGGCCCAGCTTGAGCACGGCGAGGTCGGACTTGTTACTTGCAGTGAAGCCAGTAACGGGGATGACGGTGCCATCCGGTGCCGTCACTGAGGTCGGATCGGCCTGGGTTGTGCAGTGGCGGGCAGTCAGGATAACGGTCGGTGAAATGGCGGCGCCGGTACATACAAACTCGCCACCTGCGACGTCGGCGGTGACGCGCGCGGCGGTGTTCGAGAGGGCATCGGAAGCAATCGGCGCATTGTGAACGGCCGACGCCGGCGCCGCCATGAGGGAGGTGGCGGCAGCCAGAGCGACGGCAGTGGGTGCGAGGCGAGAGGCGAGAGGCATGAAGCAAACTCGAGATTGAGTGATAGAGCGGGCGAAAGGAACAGAATTTCCTTTCTTAATTTAATAATCGTTTGTGAATTTCATAGTGTTTCACCAGGTGACATAAATCATGCACATATACGTGACATGCAGGCTTTTGGGGGGACCCGCGGTCAATCCAAACGGAGAAAGACGTGGAAGTAGTTTCCTGCGTCCTCAGTCTTTGTCGAGCCATGAGGTTAAAAATTTCGGTCTTTTCGCCGCCGTGCACCTGGACTTCGCGCCGGGGCACTTTCAGCCGGGCAGTCTAGGCTGTCTCGCCCACTGCGCGCCGTATCCCGCAGGAGCCAGTATGACCGCGACGTACTCCGAGCTTGCCGATGCCCTCTCGCTCACCTTTGCTTCCCGCCCCGCCACAGTCGAGGACATGAGCGTTCCCGCAGCTCAGAAAATCGGCAATCCCCATTATTTTGGTGCGCCAGAAGCTCTCGCGCAGGAAGATTGAACGTTCTAACACCCTGACTTTGAACGTTTCAACACTCTTTAATTGAACGTTTTAACACCCTGCGATTGAACGATTTAACACCCAGGATCCGAACGGTTCGGCGTTCCACTTGCCTGTGATGGCGCGAAATTTAGGACTTCGACTGGAGGTAGCCCAGGAATTCCTCGGTGAGGGGCTGCTCGAGAGTGAGGTGCATGGTCACCACGGGCTGGCCGGTTTGGGGCATGGTGGTCTGCTCGGGCTGACTGGGGTGAACGAGACCGAGGTAGTAGAAGTCGCGTCCCTCGGTGTCGTCGCGGCGCACGAAGAGGTGAATGGGCAGTTCGTCAGCGAGGATGTCGCGGACCTCGCCGCTGCGGAGCGTGCGGTTGGAGCGCGTAAACCACTTCATGGTGCCGGTGTCGAGAAACTTATCCTCGTAGGCGATGGAAGCGTCGACGTCTTCGGCCTTGTGATAGTTGACGAAAATGGGAATGGTCGCGGAGTACTTGTCGACCTTGTAGCCGTTGAGCGTGCCCTCCTGGTTGGACTCGAGACGCAGCAGTCGCGAGACGTCCTTGCGCGAGTATTTGTTGCCCACCTTGAGCTCGCCGCCGGTAAAGCCGCGCTCCCGGGAGAGGAAGAGCCCGGTCTCGATGACGTCGTCGACGTGAGCGCGGAACTCGAGATTGCTGCGGTAGGTCTCGATAAAAGTGGGATCGAGACGATAGACACCGTCGGCAAGAGTGACGACGCCCTCCAACTTGTAGGCGCCCTCCGTGAAGAACTCGAGGGAAAGAACGCGCTCGACCACGCTGAGGTCGGCTGGTGAGTGTGCGGCGTGGTGGGCTTCGAGGATCGACTCGAATTCAGACGATGAGCACGGACCACCCGAGAGCAGACGCTGAAGAAGGATGAGCTCTTGCGGGGCTTTGCCATGGAGCAGCTCGCGCGAGAGGAACTTGAGGTATTCGGACGCCCGCGGTGAAGGGGCATCGGCAAGCTTGGCCTTGACGAGCAAATCCCAATAATGATCCGTGCGGCGCGTGGCGAGGACGTAGGGGTCCGCGGTGTCGAAGCGAGCGAAGTCGATGAGGCGGGGAATACGGCCGAGCCGCGAGTGAAGTGATGCGATGTCTTTCTTGAACTCGGCGAGGCTGTCGATGCGTGCTACGGCAAGCGAGGCGAAGATGCGCTGGCGGGCGACCTTCGTGAAGTTAACGCTGGAGACGCCGGAGATGGTGTTGTCCTCGGCGGCGTCGATGATCTTCTTGCGGATGGAGTCCTTGTTGCGGCTGTTGTCGCCAAAGAGGGCGACGGGAATGAGGTAGTTATTCGTGTAATTACCGATGAAGTCGATGACGCGCAGGTGGTCTTTGCCGGCAGCCTTGCGCAGGCCGCGGCCGAGCTGCTGGGTGAAGATGATGGACGACTGCGTGTTGCGCATCATGACGACTTGGTTGACCGAGGGGATATCCACGCCCTCGTTAAAGATATCGACGGTCAGGATGTAGTCGAGCTCGCCGGCGTTGAGTCGACGGAGCGCGGCGTCGCGGACCTCGGGACTGTCCTTGCCGGAAAGAGCGACGGTGGTGAGCAGACGGCCGTTGATTTTTGATTGGTTGAGCCCATTGCTGAGCTCCACCGCTTCTTCGATGCGGGAGCAAAAGATGAGGCCACGGACGTTTTCGGCATGTCCGTAGGTCTCGAGCGTGCGCAGAATGTGGGCGAGCCGTTCGTGGGAGACGAGGCGGGACAATTGCGTTGTATCCTCGATGAGCTTGCCGTCCTCGGTCTCATAATCGGTGACGCCGTAATAGTGGAACGGCGCCAACATATCGTTATCGAGGGCTGCCTGCAGGCGAATTTCATAGGGCACGTTGTAGTCGAAGAGCTCAAAGATGTCGCCGCTGTCGGGACGCTCCGGGGTTGCGGTAAGCCCGAGGAGAAAACCGGGACGGAAGTAGTCGATGAGCGTGCGGTAGCTGGCCGCGGCGCCGCGGTGGGCCTCGTCGACGACGATGACGTCGAAGGCATCGGGAGCGAACTGGCGATAGGCATCCCGGCTGTTGAGGGACTGCACGGAGGCGAACACATAGCGCGCGTCGGCGTCGTTATGGCCGCCGACGAGCAGGCCGTAGTCGTTGTCGGCACCGCCCAGCACTCGTTGGAATTCGGAGCGGGACTTGGAGAGAATCTCGCCTCGGTGAGCAATGAAAAGCACGCGCCGCGGGGCCATCTCCTTGACCGCAAGTGCGGCGAGGATGGTCTTGCCCGTGCCCGTCGCGGAGATGATGAGTGCCTTCTTCTCACCGGCCTGCCGCAGCTTTCCGATGCCGTCGAGCGCCTCGCGTTGCATGGCGTTGGCGACGATGTGGCCAGCGTTCGGCGCCGCATCGGGCACGATGAGCACGCGGTTGCGCCGCGTCTGCTCGTAGCGTGCAATCCACTCTTCGGTGAGCAGCGTTCCGCGCGTGCGCTGAAGACGGACGGCATCCTCAAGCTGCAGCGCGATATCGCCGTCATAGCTCGTCGAGAACTTCAGGTTCCACTCGCGATTGTGAATGAGCGCATGGGGAGTGAGGTTGGCGCTGCCCACGATGGCGGTGACCTCGCCAGGGTCGTGGAAGACGTAACCCTTGGGATGGAAGCCGCCGTGCTCATCGTCGTGGACGTAGGCGGTGATGCCCTCGAGCCCCAGCAGCTCGCGGAACATGGTCGGCTCGTTGAAGTCGAGGTAGTTCGACGTGATGATCTCGCCGCGACCGCCGCGCGCCACGAACTCGAGAAGGTCCTCTTTGAGGAGCGCCAGCGCGCTCGCCGAGATAAACGCAACGGAGAAGCTAAACGATTGTGCGCGGCGCAGCTCATCGCGGATCGCGCGGTGCATGGTGTCCGGCTTTTCATTGCTGATGAGCCGCGGATTGAGGATCTTCTCGGCGGGCGTGCGGCGATCGACAAATCCGAAGCGGACGTCGTCAAGGAGAGTGCGGTTATCCATGTCGTGCTGGTCTGTAGATGTTTCTGAGGCCGTTCGGCTTAAGGCTGCTGCATGCGGGCCAGAACGAGCTCGACGGCCTCGACGTCAGCGGGCGCCCAGTCGACGGACAACAGATCTTCCGGCGCGAACCAGCGGATCTCGGCGTGCTCGGTGAGCTTCGGTTCGCCCGAAAGCAGTCGGCACAGGAACGATGCAAGGACGACGATGCCGAAGTCGTATTCGTGCTCCGTGGTGACGAGGTGCTCGCCAACCTGGGCGTCGATGAGGAGCTCCTCTTTGAGCTCGCGGTGCAGTGCCTGCTCCGGTGTCTCGCCCGGCTCGATCTTTCCACCGGGGAACTCCCAGAAACCCGCCAAAGACATCTGCTCGCCGCGCCGGGCTCCAAGAACCTTGCCGTCTCGGACCAAGACTGCCGCGGTGACTTCGATGCGCTTCTTCACGTTATTCCTCCAGGCGTTCACACAGGATTACTTCTCCACAATGTACCTGAGCTGAGGATTTTAAAAAGTGCGTGTGGCCTGCAGGGATACCGATAATCTTGCGCGAGGTGGCATCGGCGCCGGCAGGAGGCTCGCGGCGCCATTTTTTCGACTCGCCCCTGGGACCCCCGGAAGAAGGTACGTAAGCTCTTCTTTTGGAAATCGGATGCTCGATTCTCGGACTAGTCCCCGAGAAGGCCGCATGAGCTACGCCTTTCAAGGCTTCCGGCTGATCACCTCCGGGATTCGGGCTGGCCCAGTAATCCATATCTCGGCCCCTGGCCATAAAGCGCGCACAGTGCGGCTGGCGATACGGTGCCAGTGGCGTAGCGTGGGAACATCTAGGAGTGGTTCGAGGTGAGACGCTCGATTTCGCGCATGCAACAATGTCGAACACCAGTAATACGCTGTGCCTGCTGAAGTATCGAAACCTTTGCCCGTTCCGCACAGGTTGGTACGTAGATTTAAAGCCTCATTCCAGATGTCAATCTGTGGGGCAGTTGAGCGACCTCCCATGCTCACGGGTTTGGGGATGAGGTGTCTCCATGTGCCAAAAGTCAGTGAAGCCACCAAATCATCGTGGGTTGGTCTTCGATTGGGGCGGCCTTGCAGGGGATCGTTCATTGCCCCGAGTGCTTTAGCTTCCCACCACTTCCCGTATAAATCCGTTGAACGTCGGCGCGGATTGTTTGACCACTGGGGAGGCGGAGTTGGTCGGACAATGTGTGAAAGCGGTACCTGAGGTTGGGTGATCCAATCTCTGTTTCCGCCCTTGAGTGCATTCCATTCTCGGAGTTGCTGGTCCATTGTGTCGCGGAGTGCAACTTCGACGATCGCTAGAGTGCTAGTGACGGCGGCTGCCACTTCGATGTTCCACTGATAAAGCGCGAGAGCCCTTTCGGGATCTTGATCTGCCTCCTCAAGATACGTCTCAAATCGCGGGGCAGGAATATTGCTGAGGAGCTTGAGAGAAGTCGATTTTTTCATTTATTACGTCTTACGTGAACTTTGCATTGGCAAGGTTTGCTTGTTCTGAAGAGAAGAAGTAGGCTGAGTGTTACTGAGCAGGAATCACCTGCAAATTAAAAGAAATTTCGGTCCCGAGGTTATCCTTGGGGCCGTTTTTCAGTTGCATGACGGCCCCCAGTTAGCCCAAAGCTTAACATCACAGTGGTTGTTTGGCTTGTGCACTCTGTGGAGGTCGCGGGCATCCTTAGTCCGCTACTCTTAGACACTATGGATGCAACCCTCAATGCTTATCCCAACGCCAGTGAGGCTCTGGACAACTATGCGGCAGAGATCCTCTTTGTTGCCGCAGTGGATAAAGAAGCTGCGGCCTTGCCGGAGGGCACTCCGCTGTTGGTGACCGGTATTGGCACGTTGCCGGCGGCGATAGCGCTCACGGAGTATCTCACGGTGGCGCGCGAGGAGGGCACCCTGCCGCGCCGGGTGGTCAACATCGGCACGGTGGGCGCGCTGCGCGATGGGCTGGATGGCGTCTACGAGATTGACCGCGTGACCAAGCACGACTTCAAGCTCGACATCCTCACCGACATCGACCGCTACCTGCTGCCCAAGGTCATCGAGATTCCCGTCTCCGGCAACCATCCGGTCCAGGGCTTGGCCACGGGCGACATGTTCGTCTCGGATACGGCGACGCGTGACCGACTCGCGCAGGACTCGGGCCTGTGCGACATGGAGGGCTATGCCATCGCCGCCGTGTGCCAGCGCTTTGGCGTGCCGGTGACGCTGCTCAAGCAGGTCTCAGATCCGGCGAACGAGTCGAGTGTGGGCAAGTGGGATGACGCGCTGCCGCGCGCGGCGCATGAGCTGCATGAGGCGTGCGTGAAGTCGGGATTCATCGCAGCCCACTAGTGGTCATTGCCTCCCAGACGTCTTCCCCGGCAGCCCGCCGCAGGTCAATGCCGAAGTTGTGCCTGATATCGCGCACGGCGTTGGCGATCCACCGATAATCAGAGGCGGTGGAGGGGATGATGTTCTGCTTTCCCTTATGAGCAGGATGCGTGATCTTCGCGTGCTTTCGGCCTGGCGTGATGGTGAAGCCGCGGTCTTCGAGTAGGTCGATGAAATCCTTGCGCGTCGTGGGAAGCGGAAGCGTTACAGGCTTGGTGCGGTGGCGTGTGGAGCGCGTGGGTTGACGGCGCGTGCCGGACGTGCACGGGGCAGGACGGTGCTGGTCCGCTTTCTGTGTGTGGGTCTCCTTCTTTGGCGCGAAATCGATGAGGACACCGTCGGTGGGGTCGACGACGAGGAAGTGTGCGGCAGTAAGGAAACACAAGCGGCCACCCCGGCCCGGGAACGAATCCGCGGTGGTCAACATCGCGTTGATGGCGGGCAACGTGAACCCAGCCTTCGTGTACGCCGCGTGAGCGGCGGGGCTCGCGCTAGTGACGGTGACACGGGTGGAAGGCGGCGTGGTGGTTAATGCCGTGGCGATGGCCTGCTTGGCGTCATCGAGATTGAGCTCGCTGGGGCCTGTGTTGTGAGGACTGCGGGCGCGAGGCGCGGCGAGCGGGATGGCGCGGCTGCGGCGGTACCGGCGCAGGGCGGCGTTCCACGCGAAGGGCGCAGCGAAAACAAGGGGGACGCTGAGGCGAATGATAGTAAGCGGTCTCATGGCGAAGCTCCTTGACTGTGGTGCTGTAATCGAGTGACCACAGCATGCCAGGGGGTGTCGACATGAACGCCTCTTCATGAGAATCATGGAGGTCACACTGCGTTGTGACGTTCGTGCTGTCTGTGGGTGGGGGATGAATGCGAGCGGCGTAAAACGCTGAAACCTCCCGCGCCGACATGTGGAGCGGGAGGTTGGGCAGTGAGCTGTTTAGTTCGCGCTCGGCGCCATCGCGAGGTAGAGCTCACGCACCTTGGCGCGCGGGGAGTCGGGCGCGAGGCGCTCGATGTCGCGGGCGGCGTCCATGTCGGGGCTGGAGTCGGTCGCGTTGTCGTTGGCGTCTTGTTCGTGGGTGACGGCTTCCGCGGCCTTGGTGGCGTCCTTCTTCTTCGACTTCTTATCGGGCTTGGGCGCGCCGGTGACGATCTCCGCGGCGGCGGGGTCGACCTCGCCGGAGCGGATGGAGGTCACGAGTGCGTTGTAGCGGAAGATGACGCCGAGGGTCGCGGCGACGGGCACAGCAAGGAACGCGCCGATGATGCCGGCCAGGCCGGAGCCGACCGTCACGGAGAGCAGGATGATGGCCGCGTGCAGGCCCATGGCCTTGGACTGCAGCAGCGGCTGGAGGACGTTGCCCTCAATCTGCTGGACGGCGACGACGATAATGAGCGCGATGATGGCGCTGGTGAAGCCTTGCGAGACCAGCGCAACCGCGACGGCGAGGACGCCGGCGGTCACAGCACCGATGACGGGGATGAAGCTGGCGAAGAACGTGACGACGCCGATGACGAAGGCCAGCGGCACGCCCATGATCCACAGGCCAGCGCCAATGAGGACGGCGTCGACGAAGGCGACGGTGGCCTGGGCCTGGATGAAGCCAGACAGCGTCTTCCAGATGCGGTTGGACAGCTCCGTGATGTGCCAGCCAGTGGAGTGGCCCACGTACTTGCGCAGCCAGGGCAGGAACTTCTCGCCTTCCTTGATGAAGAAGAAGGTGAGGAAGAGCATGATGACGAGGGTGACCACGATGGAGCTCACCGTGGACACGCCAGAGAGCACGCCGCCAGCGATGTTGGAGGCCTGGTTCTTAATGAGGTTCGTGACGTCATCGACCACGGACTGGATCTGGGCCTGGTCGACGTTGAAGGGCAGCTGGTCCGTCATGCCGACGAGTTTGTTAATGCCTTCTTCGGCCTGCGAGAACAGCTGGCCGCTCTGTTCCTTGACCGTAGGCGCCATGGCGGTGAAGATTCCGCCGACGATGGCGAAGAACCCGATGAGGGTAGTCGCCGCCGCTAATGCCGCAGGGAAGCGCCACTTCGTACGCATCCACGCGGTGACGGGATAGAGCACCGTGGAGACCAAAATGGCGAGGATGACCGGGAGGATCCCCGCCCACACGAACTTGAGCACGTAGCCGATGAGCGCGATGGCTGCCACGATGACGATAAAGCGCCACGAGGTCGACGCGAGCTTTTTAAAGTCGTGGTGGATAACGGCGGACTTGCGGTCGTGCGCGAGGGCATCGGGCACATCGGCGCCGATGCCCTGCTCATCCGCGGCGACGAGGGGCTGGGCAATGCGCGGCGCGCCGCCGGTGCCCGATTGGGGCACGGCGGTGCCGGATTCAGCGGCAGCGTTGGACTGGCTGGGGTTTTCCTGGGATTTGTCAGAACTCACCCGTCCCATATTGCCACAAAAGCCCCAACTTCCTGCACAAAGGGCAGAAAGTTGGGGCATGACAGCGTGCGTCTATGGCACGCCGCAGGCGCGCTTAACGCGCGATGCCAGCGACCGAGCGGATGATACCGAAGCGGTGCATGGTCACCGAAACTGCCTGCTCCAGGAGGTAGGGCAGGAGCTCCCGGCGGCCATCGGCAAGCACCGGCTGGTCGAGGATGACCGAGTTGGACTCCACGGCGGCCGTGCGGGCATCGTCCGCGACGGCGCCGAGTGCACGCACGCGTGCAGACGGCGTGTGGGCCAGCTCGCGGGCGAAGTCCTCGTCCGACTGTGCAGCGACTGTGACGCCCAGCGTGCCGATGCCCCGCTCCGCCAGCTCGGCTGCAATCTCCGGCGTCGCGGAGAAACGCGGCTCCACGTTGCCGAAGTGGGCGCCGTCGAACTCGGCGCGCAGGAGGGCGCCGGCGAGGGCATGGCGGACGACGTCGCGCAGCGCGTAGCCGTAGCCGATGCGGATGCGCAGCGGCTCGAGCACTGGGCGGTAGCGGAAGATATTGGCCTCGGAGATGAGTCCTGCGCGGTCGTGTTCGCGGCCGAACTCCTCCTGCCAGGCGAGCTGGTCGAGTTCGCCGGCACGCCACAGCCAGGCGACGTCCTCCTCGCTGAGTCCGCCGCTGAGACCTTCGCCGGACCCAGCGCCGGGGGCATCGGGAAGCTGAGAGAGCAGGGCCTTGACCGGGGCCTGGATGTCGACGTCGTGGACGCGGAGCTCGCCGTCGGACCACGTGCCCATCTGCGGGACGTAGTTGGGGCCGCCGGCCTTCGCGCCCGGGCCCATGACGGACTTCTTCCAACCGCCGAAGGACTGGCGCTGGACGATGGCGCCGGTAATCCCGCGGTTGACGTAGGCGTTGCCCACCTCGACGTGGTCCATCCAGTACTCGATTTCCTTGTCGTCGAGCGAGTGGATGCCGCCGGTGAGCCCGTAACCAGTGGCGTTCTGCCACGCGATGGCCTGCTCGAGGGTGTCTGCATGCATGATGCCGAGCACTGGACCGAAGCACTCGTTCAGGTGGTACCAGGAACCTGGCTGCACGTTATCGCGAATGCCCGGGGACCACAGGGTGCCCTCCTCGTTGAGCTTCTCCGGCTTGAGCAGCCACGTCTCGCCCGGCTCCAGCTGGGTCAGGCCGCGCAGGAGCTTCTCGCCGGGAGCTTCGACGAGACCGTTCATCGTCGTGGTGATGTCGTGGCCGGGGCCGACCTTCAGGGTCTTGGCGGCATCGATAAGCTGCGTGCGCAGACGCTGCGAGGTGCCTGCGGCGCCGACGAAGATGACGAGGGAGGCGGCGGAGCACTTCTGACCGGAGTGGCCGAACGCCGAGTTGTAGAGATCCGCGATGGCCAGGTCCGGGTCCGCGGCCGGGGTGATGATGAGCGCATTCTTGCCGGAGGTCTCCGCCATGAGGTTCATCTCCGGGCGCCAGGAGCGGAAAAGCGCGCCGGTGTCCGAGGCGCCGGTGAGGATGACGGCGTCGACGTCTTCGTGGGAGATGAGTGCCTTGCCAGCCTCGCCCTCGTCGGTGAGCACGAGCTGGACGAGGTTGGGATCGAGGCCGTGCTCGCGCAGGCCCTCGTGGATGGCGTCGACGGCGACCTTGGCGCAGTGGACGACCTGCGGCGCCGGCTTGATGATGACGGCCGAGCCCGCGGCGAGCGCGGACAGCATGCCGCCCACCGGGATGGCCACCGGGAAGTTCCACGGCGGGGTGACGACGGTGACCTGGTTCGGGGTGAAGATCGAGCGGGCATCGTCAAGCAAGCGTGCGGACTGGGCGTAGTAGGTGGCGAAGTCGATGGCCTCGGAGACTTCCGGGTCCGTCTGCGTCACCGTCTTGTTAGCCTCCCACGCGGCGACGGAGATGAAGTCCCCGCGGTGGTCCGCCAGCTTGTCCGCGATGGTGTCGAGGACCTCCGCGCGCTCGTGGCCGGTCTTCGCACCCCACTCGGGCGCCAGCGCCTTGGCCGTCGCGATGGCGGCGACAGCCTGCTGGGGATCGGTGACCTCTTCGATGCCGTGCTCGCCTGGGTTGGTGGTGAGCGCTTCCTGTGCCCACTGGCGGTTGGCGCGCAGCGCCGGATCCGTGTCCGGCTCGTTGGCAAAACGGCCGGTGCGTGGGGCCTGGCGTCCTTGTTTGTTCGTTGATTCATCGACGCGATCTTGCGTGCGCTTCGGACCAGCAAAGGTCTCCCAGCGCTCGGCGACGGCGGTCCGGAAATGCTGCTCCTGATCGGCGAGGGCCTGCTTCTGGTCCGGCGCGAAGAGCGCGTAGAGGAAGTTCTGGGACGCGGAGTTTTCTTCGAGGCGGCGCACGAGGTAGGACACGGCGACGTCGAAGTCCTCGGCGTGGACGACCGGGGTGTAGAGAATCTGGCGGCCCTCGAAGCGGGTGCGGACGGCCTCCTGCTGGGCGGGGGACATGCCTTGGAGCATCTCCGAGTCGAGCATGCGCAGCACGCCGCGCTTGGTGGCGAGCTCGTAGGCCATGCCCGCGGTGAAGAGGTTGTGCGTGGCGATGCCGATGCGCACGGCGTCCGCGAACTGCGGGCGCACGATGTAGTCAAGCAGGCGGTAGTAGTTCGCGTCGACCTGCGCCTTGTCCTCGTAGGTGGCGACCTTCCACCCGTGGATCTCGCCCTGGACGTGCTCCATGGAGAGGTTCGCGCCCTTGACGATGCGGATCTTGATGGGCGCTCCGCCCTTGGCGACGCGCTCAACGCCGAACTCCGCGAGCTCCTCCAGGGCCTCGAACGTATCAGGCAGGTAGGCCTGGAGCACGATGCCGGCCTCGAGGTTGTGGAACTCCGGCTCGCTGAGCAGCTCCTTGAAGAGGCGAATGGTGAGGTGGAGGTCGTGGTATTCCTCCATGTCCAGGTTGATAAAGACGTGCGGGCTGCGCGCCACCGCGGCTTCGTAGAGCGGACGCAGACGCTCCTTCAAGCGCTCGACCGAGCCATCGATATCCCAAGGATTGAGCTGCGCCACCATCGACGACGCCTTGACGGAGACGTACGTGACCTTGGGGTTCTGGATGAGCGCCAGGGTGCGCGCGGCGCGCGAGCGGGCCTCGTCCTCGCCGAGGACGGCCTCGCCGAGAAGGTTGAGGTTCAAGTGCTCGCCGGACGCCGCGGCCTTGTCGAGCATCTTGTCCAGGGCGTCCGACTCCGCGTCGAGGACCAGGTGGCCCACCATCTGACGCATGCGCAGGCGCGCGAGCGGCATGACGAGGCTTGGGAGGATCGGACCGAAGAAGCCACCCAGGCCCACGAGCGTGCCGTTGATAAGACCCAGGAAGCGCGCGTCATAGCGGCTAGTGACGTCCTTGAGGGCGTCGGCGGCCACGGCGTTGTCCTCCGGACGCATGACGCGGTCGACGAAGTCCATGGTGAAGTTCACGCCATCGGAATCCCGCAGCAGGCTGGCGAGCTGCTCGGTTCCCTTGTCTTGATCGTCCGCGCTGGCGTTGAGGAATTCGTGGGCGCGGGCGACGGCGGCCTCGACGACGGCGTCGACATCATCGGATTCCGGCAGGCGAGTGTGCGCTGGGGCAGAAGAATTCTGGCTGGTCATAGTGACAGTACCTCTCAGTCATGCTCACCGTGGCCGAACCCTCGAAAGCACGACACACGGTGCTCAGACACGTCCCTGCCTCTGGCTCGCGGCTGGTGTGCCGTGGCCCGGGGCGAGTCGGGTCCGAAGAAGAAAATATGTGGTGGTGCACTTGAGGGGGCCTCAC
This sequence comes from Corynebacterium sp. SA-MJD20WY100, assembly GCF_039822565.1. Taxonomy (NCBI): domain Bacteria; kingdom Bacillati; phylum Actinomycetota; class Actinomycetes; order Mycobacteriales; family Corynebacteriaceae; genus Corynebacterium; species Corynebacterium sp. SA-MJD20WY100. The sequence continues at coordinate 42,980 of NZ_JBCJKS010000014.1, forward strand.
GGGTGCGTGCGCCCTTGTAGGTACGAGGTGCCGGGGCCTGAAGCCGGGCTTTAACCAGGTCTTTATACCTGGGTTTCAACGTGGGCTTTTATGCCGGGCACCGCGCGAGCTGCCATGTGACGCGCCTCTAACCGGGGTGCGTTGCGTGATCCATCTCGCTTGAGGAGAAAGATAGCGAGCACTGTGAGCCCAGTCAACCCATCCCTGCACGCGGGGGTAACCGGGTTCTTTCGTGGAGGTGGAAAAATATTTTCTACCTTTTACCTGCGGGTTTAGGAAAACTTTGAAGAAAGTTGAGTCATATGGGAACAACTTTGGAAGTCATGCCGTTGTGTAGGTTGAGTGACAGGCGCTCAAGGTTCTACCTTCGAGTCGCGGACTTCTGTTAGAGTGGCGCAAGGACTCCAGCGAAGTTGAGTCACGCCGGGTCAACCCTTAAGACTTAAGGGGCAGCCCGAAACGATGAATACACAACAAACCTGTAGAAGGAGAACATCATTATGGGACGCGCAGTAGGTATTGACCTCGGCACCACGAACTCGGTCGTTTCCGTTCTGGAAGGCGGCGAGCCGACTGTTATCGCTAACTCTGAAGGTGCTCGCACCACCCCGTCCGTCGTCGCATTCGCGAAGAACGGCGGCGAAATCCTCGTTGGCCAGTCTGCCAAGAACCAGGCTGTGACCAACGTTGACCGCACCATCCGCTCCGTCAAGCGCCACATCGGCACCGACTGGACCATGGACATTGATGGCAAGAAGTACACCCCGCAGGAGATTTCCGCTCGTACGCTCATGAAGTTGAAGCGCGACGCGGAGGCTTACCTCGGTGAGGACGTCACGGACGCCGTCATTACCGTCCCGGCGTACTTCGAGGACTCCCAGCGCCAGGCCACCAAGGAAGCCGGCCAGATTGCGGGCCTCAACGTCCTGCGTATCGTCAACGAGCCGACCGCCGCTGCTCTGGCCTACGGCCTGGAGAAGGGCGAGCAGGAGCAGACCATCCTGGTCTTCGACCTTGGTGGCGGTACCTTCGACGTCTCCTTGCTGGAGATTGGTGACGGCGTTGTTGAAGTTATGGCTACCGCCGGTGACAACCAGCTCGGTGGTGACGACTGGGATCAGCGCATCGTCGACTGGCTGGTGGAGAAATTCAAGAACGCCAACGGCATTGACCTGACCAAGGACAAGATGGCCCTGCAGCGTCTGCGCGAGGCCGCGGAGAAGGCCAAGATTGAGCTGTCTTCCTCCCAATCCGCCACCATCAACCTGCCGTACATCACGGTCGACTCGGACAAGAACCCGCTCTTCCTCGACGAGACCCTGTCCCGCACCGAGTTCCAGAAGATCACCCAGGACTTGCTCGACCGCACTAAGGCGCCGTTCAACCAGGTCATCAAGGACGCTGGCCTGTCCCTGTCGGACATCAACCACGTCGTCCTCGTGGGTGGTTCCACCCGTATGCCGGCCGTCTCTGAGCTGGTCAAGGAGATGACTGGCCGCGAGCCGAACAAGGGCGTGAACCCGGACGAGGTTGTCGCCGTCGGCGCTGCCCTGCAGGCTGGCGTTCTGCGCGGCGAGGTCAAGGACGTGCTGCTCCTCGACGTCACCCCGCTGTCCCTCGGTATCGAGACCAAGGGTGGCGTGATGACCAAGCTCATCGAGCGCAACACCACCATCCCGACTAAGAAGTCCGAGACCTTCACCACGGCTGAGGACAACCAGCCGTCGGTTCAGATTCAGGTCTTCCAGGGCGAGCGCGAGATGGCTTCGGCCAACAAGCTGCTGGGCTCCTTCGAGCTGGGCGGCATCGCTCCGGCCCCGCGCGGTGTGCCGCAGATTGAGGTCACCTTCGACATCGACGCCAACGGCATCGTCTCCGTGTCCGCGAAGGACAAGGGCACTGGCAAGGAAAACACCATCAAGATCCAGGATGGTTCCGGCCTCTCCCAGGAGGAGATCGACCGCATGATCAAGGACGCCGAGCAGCACGCTGAGGAGGACAAGAAGCGCCGCGAGGAGCAGGAGGTCCGCAACCAGGCTGAGGGTGCTTCCTACCAGACCCGCAAGTTCCTTGACGAGAACGCAGACAAGGTTTCTGAGGACGTCAAGGCCAAGGTCACCGAGGCTGCCGACGCCGTCGACGAGGCCCTCAAGGGCGAGGACATCGAGGCCATCAAGTCCGCCGTGGAGAAGCTCAATACCGAGTCCCAGGAGATGGGTAAGCAGATCTACGAGGCTCAGGCTGCCGATGCCGCCGCTGCCGACGCTGGCGCGTCGGCAGGAGCTGACGAAGACCCCAACGTCGTCGACGCTGAGGTTGTCGACGAGGACACCGAAGATAAGGACAACAAGTAATGGCTGACCACAACGGAATGCCGGATAACCCCGGCGACCCGGAGCACACCGACCCGGAGGCTACTTCGGCCGACCGCGCCGAGTCCGCTGCCGAGGAGGCTCGCGCCGCCCAGGCTGACGGTTCCGCTGAGGAGCTTGACCCCACGCTCGAGTCCGACCTCGAAGAGGCCCTCGCCGACGTCGAGGCTGACCTCGACGCCACCGAGGACGGCGCAGAGGCTGAGGCCGCGGCTGCCGATGCCGCCTCCGACGCCGAGGCTTCTGCTGAGCCGACGGTCGAGGAGCAGCTCGCCGAGCGCACCGAGGACCTGCAGCGTCTCAACGCGGAGTACACCAACTACCGCCGCCGCACGGAGCGCGAGCGCTCCCAGGTCATTGAGACCGCTAAGGCGCAGGTGCTGGGGCAGTTCCTGCCCATCCTCGATGACCTTGCGCTGGCTCGCCAGCACGGCGACTTGGAGGATGGCCCGCTCAAGTCCATCTCAGACAAGCTCGTGGGCGTGCTCACCGCTCAGAAGGTGGAAGCCTTCGGCGTGGAGGGCGACGCATTCGACCCGGAGATTCACGAGGCAGTCCAGGATCTCTCCTCCGGTTCCGAGCAGGTCATCGGGACCGTCCTGCGCCAGGGCTACCGGGTGGGCGAGAAGCTCATCCGCACCGCCATGGTGATTATCGCGGACCCCGCCGAGCAGGCTGAGTCAGCGACTGACGCGGAGTAGAACGCTGGGGCGCCGGGGCCACACCAATGGTTATCCGGCGCCCGCGGTGTATCCGCACCTTTTAGATTTTTAGTTAGAGCTTTAGAACACACGTTGACAATGACACCACGCCGGTGTGGGCCGGCGACCAACACGAAAGGAGGAGATGCCCAGTGAGCGTGAAACCTGAATGGGCAGAGAAAGATTATTACGCGGATCTGGGGGTCTCCTCATCCGCAACCCCGGAGGAGATCAAGCGCGCCTACCGCAAGCTGGCCCGCGAGAACCACCCGGACGCTAATCCCGATAATCCGGAGGCGCTCGAACGCTTCAAGGCCGTCGCCGAGGCCCACGAGGTCCTCGCTGATGCCGCGACCCGCAAGGAATACGACGACTTCAAGGCTATGGTCGCACGCGGCGGCGGCTTTGGGACGGGAGGCGCCGGCTTTCCCGGCGGGTTTCGCACAGCGCCGGGGCAAGGCTTCGAAGCGGACTTCGACCTCTCGGACATCTTTGGACACGCTGGAGGAGCGCCTCGCGGCGGTGGTTTTGGGGATATCTTCGGTGGCGTTTTCAACCGCGGCGGTGGTGCTGGCCGAACAGCTCGCCCGTCGCGGGGGGCGGACGTCGAAACGCACGTCACCCTTGAATTCCGTGAAGCGGCGAAAGGGACGACGCTTCCGCTCCAACTAACGGGTGACGCGCCGTGCACCACGTGCCATGGCTCCGGCTCCCGCTCCGGCAAGAAGCAGAAGTGCTCTCGCTGTGACGGCACCGGGTTCACCTCGGAGCAGCGCGGCACCTTCGGCTTCTCCCAGCCGTGCACCGACTGCAGCGGCACCGGCCAGAAGATCACGGATCCTTGCCCGGACTGCAACGGAAGCGGAACCGTGCGCCGCACTCGTTCCATCACCGTGCGCATCCCCGCCGGCGTCATCGACGGCCAAAAGGTACGCCTGGCCGGCCAAGGCGAGGCAGGCCCCAACGGCACGCCCGCGGGCGACCTCTTTGTGAGCGTGTCCGTGAAGCCGGACAAGGTCTTCACCCGTGACGGCGACGATCTGCACATCACGGTCCCCGTGTCCTTTGCGGAGCTGGCTCTCGGCGACACCATCACGGTGCCCACGCTCGACCAGCCGGTGCGCGTGAAGATTGCCGCCGGTACTCCGGATGGCCGCACGCTGCGCGTGCGTGGCCGTGGCATCACGCGCCGTTCCGGTACACCGGGTGACCTCATGGTGACGGTCCAGGTCAAGGTCCCTTCGGCGCTCGATGCCGCAGCCACCTCGGCTCTGCGCACCTACGCACAGGCTGAGCGCGACTCCGGCTTTAACCCGCGCGCCGACTGGGCGGGCAACAAGTAAGGCAGGTGAGCAGTGATGGCCAATTCCACCGACGGTCCGCGCGAGGCACCGAAGAAGATGTACGTTATCTCCGTCGCTGCGGAGCTTTCCGGAATGCATGCGCAGACCCTGCGCACGTACGACCGGATGGGCCTGGTGTCCCCAGCCCGCACGCGCGGCGGCGGACGCCGCTACTCTGACCGAGACATCGAGCTGCTGCGCCACATCCAGGAGCTGTCCCAGGAGCAAGGCGTCAACCTCGCTGGCATTAAGTCGATTATCGAGCTCACCGAGGAACGCGACCAGCTTCTCGCCGAGCGCGACGCGCTTCTTGAGGAAGTCCGCGAGCTGCGTGCCCGCTCCTCGTCTGCGTCGACGGGCCGCGAGCTCGTCCACGTTCCGCGGTCGACCTCCGTGGTCATGTGGACCCCGCGCCGCAAGCGCAGCCGCTAGTGTCGCACGCCAGCTCGCTGCACCCGAGGGTTCTCCCTGTTGGCTCAACAGGAGGGCACTCGGGTGCTTGTGGTTTCATCGTCTATTTTGAGTGGGATGTCGTAGGCGGGACGGTGCGGTGCTAGTGGTCTGTGGTGAGTAGTTGCGTCGACATTTCTCCGTAGCGGGCTGGGGTTGCGATGCCTGCGGCAAGAAGGGGATGCGTGGCAAGGATTGGCTCGACGCGGTTGGCGAGCCAATCATGCTGGAGGCCGGTCTTGGTGGCGACCTGGTCAAGCGCTACGAAGATCTTGTAGATCGAGTGATCACTGAACTGACGGTGGTTTCGTTTGACTCGTCGTACGATGTTAGGCAGGAGTCCTGGACGGTCGAGGACCGCATGGTTCCACAGCTTCGCACAGTGGGCGTTGCGGTTGCGCAAGTAGACGAATGACCGGACTTGGCTTGGCAGCGTAGTTGGAGAAACGTTCATCGACGCTGCCATGTCGTGCAGCACTCCGGACTTGCTTGAAGCTTCAATAAGCCTGGATAGACTGCCAAACGAGAAGGCCTCAACCGCTACCCAGATGGGCATGCGCGCATAGGCATCGATGCTGTAAGCGTTGCCCGTTTTGAGCTCATCGCGGTAGTGAGACACAAAGGTCTCTTTGCTGCGATCTAAATTCGCCAGCGCATGTTCTTCGACACGTTCGTCATTAGGATCGGGCGATTGCGTGAACCCGTCACCACGGGCGAACGTTCCGATCGCTCCGACCCGCTGTGCGTAATAGTAGGCGAACCGGGTTCTCAGAAGGACCTCGATCGGGTGGAGAACTTCATCGCATACTGCAACCAAGTCTTGCTCGGCTTCGTAGAGCCTCTGAATATCTTCAAAGGAGGAACCATCGAGGAAGCGATTGTTGCCTGCCATTGGGTCAACTTGCCAATAACGGAAATATCCCGAAAGACGGTAGTAGTTTACGCGAGATAGAAATTCGGCTGCTGATGCGGTGTCAGCGACGTTCAAACCGCGTTCTTGAAGCAGCGTGATTTGTTCGTCGTAGTTGTGCCAGTGTTTGACCATGAGCTTCCTAGAATGTGAAAGGCCCCGGTCATTTATGCATTGTCCCTTGCGGGATTAGAGGCCTGACCGAGGATCTATCGCTTCTTACGGTACGTCAACGTGGCTGCTTGGTCAACCTTACGTGTCGAAGTTGGTGTCTCCACATGAGAGTCCCGGCCCACTTTTAACAGGGGTTAAGTCGAGCTGAATGGTTGCCCCCAATCTAGCCAGTCTCATGCCGGTCTCTAGTGGCAGGAATCGTGTCAAGGCTGCCACAACGATCTTCCAGGTGGCTCGTCCGGATTCGCAGGTGCTCAAGGGGAATGGGCACTTCGACGGGTCGCGAACTCGTCCACGTTCCGCGGTCGACCTCTGTGGTCATGTGGACCCCGCGCCGCAAGCGCAGCCGCTAGCGCAGTACGCCACGTCAGTACACTCGAGCGCCCCCTTTGTTGAGCCAACAGGAAGAGCGCTCGGGTGTTTTTGATTCCTGCCAGCCGATTGGAATACCCCCGTTGAGTTGGGGTCGGATGTCGTGTGAACAGCGTGAATATTCATGGGTGGGGGATCCTTGCAAAGTTTCGCAAAGAAGTAGTGCCGGAGTTGTGGCGGTAGTTAAGTCATTTCAGTTACTGTGGGGTAACTCAATCCGATATGGCGTAGCTCACTAAAGGAAAGAATTGTGGCGACGCCTCCGCTTCGAAAGGACACCACCATGACCCGCTACGCAGATCCCGGCACTGAAGGCTCCATCGTCACCTACCGCGACCGCTACGACAACTACATCGGTGGCGAGTGGGTTGCCCCAGCCGACGGCGAGTACATGGACAACATCACGCCGATCACGGGTGAGGTCTTCTGCCAGGTTGCGCGTGGTAAGGAAGCAGACATCAACCTCGCCATCGACGCGGCAGAGAAGGCCTTTGAGACTTGGGGCCACACCTCGCCCGCCGAGCGCGCCAACATCCTGCTCAAGATCGCGGATCGGATCGAGGAGAACCTCGAGAAGATTGCCGTCGCGGAGACATGGGATAACGGTAAGGCTGTGCGCGAGACGCTCGCCGCAGATATCCCGCTCATGGTCGACCACTTCCGCTACTTCGCGAGCGCCCTGCGCTCCCAGGAAGGCCGCCTGTCGCAGATCGACAAGGACACCGTCGCTTACCACTTCTACGAGCCGCTCGGCGTCGTGGGCCAGATCATCCCGTGGAACTTCCCGCTCCTCATGGCGGCGTGGAAGCTGGCGCCGGCGCTCGCCGCAGGCAATACGGTCGTCCTGAAGCCGGCCGAGCAGACCCCGGCTTCCGTCCTCTTCGTTATGGAGCTCATCGGCGACCTGCTCCCTGCAGGCGTCGTCAACATCGTCAACGGCATCGGCGAGGAAGCCGGTGTGGCGCTGTCCACCTCGGACCGCATCGCAAAGATCGCCTTCACAGGCTCGACCCCGGTGGGCAAGATCATCAACAAGGCTGCTGCCGACAAGCTCATTCCGGTCACCCTTGAGCTGGGCGGCAAGTCCCCGTCCATCTTCTTCCCGGACATCATGGACGAGGATGACACCTACCTCGAGAAGTGCGTCGAAGGCTTCGTGATGTTCGCCCTCAACCAGGGCGAGGTCTGCACCTGCCCGTCGCGCGCGCTCGTCCACGAGTCCATCGCGGACAAGTTCATCGAGCGTGCCATCGAGCGCGTGAAGAAGATTAAGATTGGCCACCCGCTCGACACGGAGACCATGATGGGTGCCCAGGCGTCCCAGGAGCAGATGGACAAGATTACCGAGTACCTGGAGATTGGCCCGAAGGAGGGCGCGGAGGTCCTCACCGGTGGCCACGTGAATAAGGTGGAGGGCCTGGACAACGGCTTTTACATCGAGCCGACCGTCTTCAAGGGCACGAACGACATGCGCATCTTCCGTGAGGAGATCTTCGGTCCGGTCCTCTCCGTCGCGACCTTTAAGGACTACGACGAGGCCATCCAGATTGCGAATGACACGAACTTCGGTCTGGGCGCTGGTGTGTGGTCGCGCAATGCGAACATCTGCTACCGCGCTGGTCGTGACATTCAGGCAGGTCGCGTGTGGGTGAACCAGTACCACGTCTACCCGGCGCACGCCGCGTTCGGCGGCTACAAGGAGTCTGGTATCGGCCGCGAGAACCACCTCATGATGCTCGCTCACTACCAGGAGACCAAGAACCTTCTGGTCTCCTACAGCGAGCAGCCGGCGGGCCTGTTCTAGTAGCGCCGGGCGATAGCTCCCACGCCCTCAAAGAAGGCCGGGTCTGACCAATAGCTGGAATGGTCACCCGGCCTTCCCTGCGTTCCGGGCACGGGGTCGGCTCCAAACCACGGCGTGCTGGGATCGGTCCCGTGGACGCCGCCCACGGGACCCGTGGAATAGCGGATCGGATCGTCCGCATTCGTCACGGACCACACGCGTCCCGGAAGTTCGTCGGCGCGATGGACGCCGGCGCCGGGGCTGCCCACGAAGACGAGATCGTCGGCGCGCATGCCGTCGCGTGCGGCGTAGCCGGCGACCGTCGAACCATACGAATAGCCGACCACGATATGTTGCGCGCGTGGGAAGCGGCGACGCAGCGTGCGGTGAAAACGGGTGAGCGCGCGGGCCCCTTTCTCTGCGGGAGCGCGCCGGGCGGCCAGTGGTACTCGCGGCGGCGCGTCGTATCCCACCCACGCGACGGCCGGGCTTCCCGTCGCGGTGGCGAGCGCTCGGGCATTGTCGATGTGAGACTGCCAGCTCGCCGGATTCGAGGACCCGGTGCCGGGGATATACGTGGTGATGGACGACGGTTGCGTGCGGGCGGAGGTCGGATCCACGAGGGCGGCGAACCTGCCCTCGGAGGCCTCGAGGATGAGCAGATCGGGGTTGGCTTCGGCCAAAGCTATGACGTGTGCTGGGGCGCTGGATAGATGAATCTCATGAATTCCCTCGAGTGAGAGGCCCTCGAAGTCTTCGAGAAGGTGGGGTGGCTCGGTTGTGATGTCCGAGCAGAGCGCCGCGATCTCACGGGCGCACATCCAGTCGAGCGCCTCGCCGATGCCCGCGAGCCCGGGGGCGAGGCCATCGGCAAGCGGTTCGAGGAGGTCTTCTAGTGGGGAGTAGCTGCGGAGGACTCCCGCCACGGCGGCCATTTCGGCGCGTGGTTGCTTGAGGGACGCGCGGGCGAGCTCGACGTTGTGGCGTGCGCTTTCAGGTGCGAGGCCAGCTGTTGCCAAAAATAGGGTATCCGAATGATAGAGCCACTCCACTGTGTATCCGTGCAGGCGAGAGGAGGTGGAGTCGAGTTGGGCGGCGGCGGTGGCTAAGGAACGCGCGGGGCTCATGGGAGGCCTCCTAAGCGCGCGGCGAGTGCTTCGTCGCCGACTCGCATATCAGTAAGTAGGCGTTCGAGGGCGTCGAGGTGTGCCCCGCGAGCAGCCTCAGCCTGGCTAATCGCTGACGACCAGCGAGCGGTGGCGGTGGCTAAGGCGCGGGAGGTGTGCGGGCCTCCTGCGGTAGGAAAGTGCGGCGTGAAGTGGTGGCTGCGCAGAGTGGACAGGTGCTGTGGTGCGTTATCAGTGAAGTAGATCATGCCTTCACAACTACGGGGTGCGCCGCCATCTGGCAAGGGCGAAAAAAAGAAATCTGTGGATAACTCACCGGTTGCCCATTACATTGGGCAACCATGAAGGTCGCAGCTGTGCAATTTACGTCCACTGGAGATACGAAGGCCAACCTGGAGCGCGCCACGGAGCTTATCCGGCGCGCTGCCGGTGAGGGCGCGCGGCTTATCGTGTTGCCGGAGGCGACGGCGCAGAGCTTCAACTCCGGGCGTCTCGATACGCAGGCATCCGATTTTGATGGTCCCTTCGCCACGGGGCTGCGCGAGGTGGCTGAGGAGCTGGGGGTCACGGTCATTGCGGGCATGTTCCGGCCTGCCGATGCCGTCGAGCGTGACGGGAAGACTATCCATCGCGTCTCGAATACTGCGCTTATCACTGGCCCCGGGATCCATTGCGGCTACGACAAGATTCACACGTATGACGCTTTTGATTACAAGGAATCAGATACCGTGCGACCGGGCACGGACCTGGTCACTTTTGACCTTGACGGCGTGACCGTGGGCGTGGCGACGTGTTATGACGTGCGCTTCCCCGAGCAGTTCCGAGACTTGGCGCGCGCGGGTGCGCAGGTCATCGCCGTGCCGTTTAGCTGGGCTGACGGGCCGGGCAAGCGCGAGCAATGGCGCCTGCTCTCGGCGGCGCGTGCGCTGGATTCCACGAGCTACATCGTGGCGGCAGGCCAGTCGCGCCCGGGCGGCGAAGCCATGGCGGGCGAGGCCTCGGGGCCGACGGGGCTGGGGCACAGCGTTGTGGTGGGCCCCACCGGCGTTCGGCTTGAGGAGGCCGGCTACGAGGACGAGATCCTCTATGCCGACCTCGACATGACAGAGGTGGACAAGGCGCGCAAGGCGCTGCCTGTTCTCTAGAGATGTTACCGCTGCTTAGGGCTGGCCCACCACGGTGTGGGAGAACAGGTGAATGCGGTTGAAGACGTTCATGTTGATGCAGCCCATGAGGAATACCGCGAGGACGTCATCGCCGAGCTGCGCGCGGAGGCGGTCATAGTCCTCGTCGGGAAGGGCGCCGTGCTCGACGCTCGTGACAGCCTCGGCGATGTCGAGTCCGGCGCGCTCGAGGTCGGTGTACACGCCAGCGGCTTCGCGCCAGCCGGGAGCGAGGGCGAACTTGCGGGTGATGTCTTCGGCAGATTCTCCAGCCTCGGTGTAGAACTTCGTGGCGAGCCGCGAGTGGACATCCGTGCAGTACGCGCAGCGGTTGACCTGTGAGACGCGGACGAAGGCGAGCTCGAGGACGGCGCGGGGGATGCCGAGCTCGGTGGCACGGGCGACGATGGTGTCCGTGACGGCGTACTGCGCGCGGGAGGTCTCCGGCATGGCGGAACGCAGCTGGATACGTGAATTATTTTCAGTCATAAATCCAGTGTAAATTCGCGCGGTGCGCCGGGCTAGAAACTGTGACTCGTTCGTCCCCAGGGGTGTGCCTCGACGGCGGTGATGCCCGCGGCGCGCAGCTTCGCGGCGGCGTCCGTGACGCGGGCCTCGGGACCCACGAGAATGAAGCGGGAGCCGTGGGCGTCCTCGCGCGAGAGCATGGTCATGACGGGATCGTTGGTGGGCTCGCAGTAGACGTCAGGCTCGGGGGCACCCAGGAGGAGCGGGTCCTCCGCGGCGTCGACGAGGAGATGGACGCGCATGTCCGGGTTGAGCGCAGCCAGGTTGTCGAGCACCGTCGTGTCGTAGTGATGCCCGGGGCTCGGTGCCACCGAGTAGAGCGAGCACTCGATGTCGGCGGGGGTCTCGGTGGCGGCCTCGACCTGGGCGAGGAGCCAGGTACGCACGGCTGCCCAGCCGACCCCGAAGCAGAGGAAGACGGGGTAATCGCCGTCGCCCAGCGTGTGCGCGAACTCGCCGCGCGGCGCGCCGAGGGTCCACGTGTCGCCCACCTGGGCGCGCGCGAGGGTGCGCGAGGCATCCCCCACGCCGCGCACGTGGAATTCGAGCTGGCCTGTGGAGGTCGCGGGTGCGGCCGGGGTGAGGTGACGCCAGGTGCCGGGTAAAAACTTAGACGTCACCGGGAAATACTGACCGGGTGCAAAGTCAATAGGCATGGCGGACTCGAGGCGCACGAGGGCGAGCTCGCGGTTGGGACGGACGACGTCGACGACCTGTGCCTGGTGCGCCGGCGGGGTGCCTGCGAGGTCAGCCTCCTCGGCGGCGCCGGAGAGCAGGGCGGCGAGCTCAGTGAAGGCGCGCTGGGCGGCGTGGGAGGCGGCATCGGAAAGCTCAAAGGGCTTCAGGCCCGCCATGAGGGACTGGGAGAACGCGGCGAATGCCGCGGGAGGGAAGCCGTGGCGGCGGTGGTCGCGGCCGAGGAAAGCAATGCGCTCGCGCGCGTGCGCGTTGGGCACGCCGCCCTCCGAGCAGTGCTGAAGGTACCACGCGAGGGCCGGAGCCATGTCCACGTGGGTCTCGGCCATGCGAAAACCAAAAATCTGGCGGGCCTCGAGAATCCTGGTGTAGAAATCCTCGTGCACGCGGTCACGAAATGCCGAGGGATTTTCTAGGATGAGGTCCGCCAGATGTTGCATATCTAGCAGTGTATTAGTCGATCGGATAACCCGTCACCGGGCCTTCCGTATTCGGCTTCCAGCCCAGGGCCGGCGCGACGTGCGTGGCGAAGTTCTCGAGGATCTTCACGTTGACGTCGACGCCCATGCCGGTGGGCACGGTGATGAGCAGGGTATCGGCGGCGGCGATGGCCGGGTCGGCCTTGAGCTGCTCGATGAGCTTATCCGGCTCGGCGGCGTAGGTGCGGCCGAAGATGGAGTTGCCGGCGTCCGGCAGGGCGCCGACCTGGTCGTGGCCGGAGGCCTGCATACCGAACATCTGTGCATCGGCGCCATCGACGATGGGGAAGATCGAACGGGAGACGGAGATACGCGGTGCCCAGTCGTGGCCCGCTTCCTTCCATGCTTCACGGTAGGCGTTGATCTGCTGAACCTGGACCTCGCCCAAGGTATCTGCGGTGGTCTCGGAGACGAGCGTGGAGCTCATGAGGTTGACGCCGTCCCGGGCGGCCTGGGCCGCGGACGTGTGCGTGCCGGAGCCGTAGAAGATGTGCTTGTGCAGCTCGGGAGCATGCGGGAAGACCGGCAGGCCGGACCCTGGCTGGAACATCTGCGGGTACTGGCGCTCGAGCGGAGCGGCATGCGCGAAGCCGTAGCCCTGGATGGCCTCGAGGAACTTCTCAAAGTGGTCACGCGCAACGTCTGCGCCGTTCGGGGCCTCACCCTTGTAACCGAAGGCCTCCCAGCCGCGGTCCGCGACCTCCGGGGCGCCACGGGACACGCCCAGGGCCACGCGGCCGCCAGAGAGCTGGTAGAGCGCCGCAGCTTCCTCAGCGAGGTAGAGCGGGTTTTCATAACGCATATCGATAACTCCGGTGCCGACCTCGATGTGCTTGGTGGAGCCAGCGATAGCGCCAAGCAACGGCATGGGGGCCGAGGCCTGTGGCACGAAATGGTGAACGCGGAAGGAGGCGTTATTCACGCCGATCTCGTCTGCGGCTTGGGATAATTCGAGATGGATTTTCGCCATCTTCTCGGCGCTCGGGCCGCGGGTACCGCCAAAGGCGTAGTGACCGAAGGAGAGGAAACCGAAGGCTTTCATGTTGAATCTTTCTTTTGGTTGACGTGACAACAATAAGCTGAGTTTAACATCGCGCGCAAGAAAAAGGGAGGCGTCGTTAACGCCCGCCGGGAAAGAGGAGATGTGCCGCGCGCTTGGCGGCTAGGCGGCCGGCGCGAGTGGCCCCGCGCGTCGAGGCCGTGGAGCCGTAGCCGGCGAGTAGAATACGCGGGTCAGCTTTGACTGTGACCTCATCCGTCATTTCGATTCCGCCGCGCTGGCTGAAGATTCCCAGGGGCTCGAGGTGCTTTAGTGAGTGGCGGAAGCCGGTATTAAAGAACAAAATGTCAAAGTCCTCACGGTGCCCGGCGGGGAAAGGATCCCAATAGGCACGAGCGGCGTCCGTGGCAGGAGAGTCGCCAAAGACGACGCCGGTGGGCGTGACCTGAGTAATCGTGCCGCGCGAGACGAGGACACCGCGCTGCACTCCTTCGGTATATTCCTCCCACGGCGGGATACCGGTGGCCGAGACCACCGAGGCCGGCGGGTAGCCGGCGAAGGTGCGCTCACGCACGGCTTCTTCGACGTTGCGGCCCCAGTGGTGATCGAATTCGGTACGTACGAAGTCCGGGACGCGGCGCGTCGACCACATAGTGTCGGTGACCCCCTCGAGCTCGAGGAGGAACTGCACCGCCGATAACCCGCCGCCGATGATGAGCGTGCGCTGGCCCGCAAAGTCTTCGCGGCGCACGAAGTCGCGGGTGTGTAGCACGTGGCCGCCAAAGGTCTCCAGGCCCGGGAGGTCTGGGATGTACGGACTGTCCCACGTGCCGGTGGCGTTGACGATGACCTGGCAGCCGTGCTCCGTGCCATCGGCAAGCGTGACAATGAAGCCGTCAGCCTCCTCGACGCGCACGGCCCGCGCCGGGCGTCGCACTGCCAAGTGGAACTGTTCCTCGTAGCGCTGGTAGTAGTCGCTCACCACGCGGCTGGCGGGCTGGCCCGCGCCGTCTTCGGTGGTGGGGGCCTTCATGCTGGGAAGGTCTGCGATCCCGTGCGCTTTGTCGAGGGTGAGTGAGTCCCACCGGTGGCGCCACGCGCCGCCGGGCCCCTCGTTCGCGTCGAGGACAATGAAGTCTTCACCTGGTTCGAGCCCGCGGAAGGAGAGCTGTTGGGCGCAGGCAAGCCCGGCTTGGCCAGCGCCGATGACGACGACTGCGAAATGGTCCATACGGCGATGGTATCGGACCCTGCGTTCATCCGGCGTGGGCGTGCTGCGTGCACGCAGGCCTGGCCGCGGGTGTGAGATTATTCCTCGGTCTTTTCGCGGAGGTCCGCGCGGCCGAAGGTCTCTGGGTCGATGGGGCGGGAGTACCGGGGCAATTGCGCGACGACAAGGCGGTAGGACTCCGTGACGAGCTCCCGAATGACGTTGGAGGGCAGGCCGTCGACGAGGGTGATCCAGTGCTTCTTGTTCATGTGGTAGCCGGGCGTAATCAGCGGGAACTCCGCGCGGAGGGTCTCGCCTGTCAGGGGCTCGGATTTGACGATTACCATCGGCTTTCCGGCTTCCTTGGTGAGGAGCGCGAAGACCTTGCCACGCACCTTCCACACATCCCAGGCGGGACCGAAGGGGTGGGTCAGCTCCGCGCCGGGCAGCTCGAGTGCGGCGGAGCGGGCGTGGCTGAAGACGGGGGCGGTGTCGCTCATGCTTCCAGGCTACGTGTGGACGGCTGAAGTAGCCCTAGGATTCGGTCGGTGCAGCTGCCTTCCGGTGTGAGCAACCCGCACGTCGGGCAAAGTTGCGTCATAATGACTCAAGGGCGAGCTGGAAAAACTTTAAAAAAGTTTAACTTGAGTGGAACAAACTCAACTTTGCGTGCGTTATGGACAGTGAAGCCCCTAGAGTGGGGCGGGTACGAGCCGGAAAGCTCCGCCGGGTGGCAACGCGCGGTGGGTAGGCCGAGCGGCAGATAAAAATCAGGAAGAGACGAAAGAAAGAGGAGGAAACCATGAGCGGTTTCAACCCCACCACGAAGACTCAGGAGGCTCTGCAGCAGGCGCTGCAGACCGCCTCGAGTAACGGCAACCCGGATATCCGTCCGGCGCACCTGCTTGCCGCTATTTTGAACCAGGAAGACGGCATCGCCGCCCCCGTGCTCCGCGCTACTGGCGTGGACGCGGGCACCGTGGCCAAGGAGGCCGCGGCCCTCGTCGACGGCTATCCCAAGGCGGAGGGCGCTGGGATGGCGAACCCGCAGTTTAACCGCGACGCACTTAACGTGCTCACCCGCGCGCAGGAACTCGCGGGCGAGCTGGGTGATGAATACGTGTCGACGGAGGTGCTGCTCGCAGCCATCGCCGGCTCCAAGACGGACGCCTCGGAGCTGCTGACGAGCCGCGGCGCGACCTATGAGGCGCTCAAGGGTGCCTTCCCGTCCGTGCGTGGCGCGGCCAAGGTGACGAGCGAGAACCCCGAGGACCAGTTCCAGGCCCTCGAGAAGTACTCGACGGACCTCACGGCGCGTGCCCGCGAGGGCAAGATTGACCCGGTTATTGGTCGTGACCAGGAGATTCGCCGCGTCGTGCAGGTGCTCTCGCGCCGTACGAAGAACAACCCGGTGCTCATCGGCGAGCCCGGCGTCGGTAAGACTGCCATCGTGGAAGGCCTTGCCCGTCGCATCGTCGCGGGTGACGTCCCGGAGTCGCTCAAGGGCAAGACGCTTATTAGCTTGGACCTCGGCTCTATGGTCGCCGGTGCGAAGTACCGCGGCGAATTCGAGGAGCGCTTGAAGGCCGTGCTGGACGAGATTAAGGCCTCGGACGGCCAGATCATTACGTTCATCGATGAGCTCCACACCATCGTGGGCGCCGGTGCGACCGGCGAGGGCTCCATGGACGCGGGCAACATGATTAAGCCCATGCTCGCCCGCGGTGAGCTGCGCCTCGTGGGTGCGACGACGCTCGACGAGTACCGCAAGTACATCGAGAAGGACGCCGCGCTTGAACGCCGCTTCCAGCAGGTCTACGCTGCCGAGCCCTCTGTCGAAGACACCGTCGGTATTCTCCGTGGCTTGAAGGAGCGCTACGAGGTGCACCACGGCATCCGCATCCAGGACTCTGCCCTGGTCGCGGCAGCGGAGCTGTCCAACCGGTACATCACCAACCGCTTCCTCCCGGATAAGGCCATCGACTTGGTCGACGAGGCGGGCTCGCGCCTGCGCATGGAGATTGACTCCTCGCCGCAGGAGATCGACGAGCTCGAGCGCATTGTCCGCCGCATGGAGATCGAGGAACTCGCGCTGAAGAAGGAGTCTGATGCCGCCAGCCAGGACCGCCTGGCCAAGCTGCAGCAGGAACTCGCGGACGAGCGTGAGAAGCTGGGCGAGCTCAAGGCGCGCTGGGCGAACGAGAAGAAGTCCATCGATGATGTCCAGGCCATCAAGGAGCAGCTCGACGAGCTGCGCCGCCAGGCCGAGATCGCGGAGCGCGACGGCGACCTCGCCGCGGCCTCCGAGATCAACTACGGCAAGATCCCGCCGCTGGAGAAGGAGCTGGCCGAGGCCGAGGCGGCATCGGCAGAGCATAAGAACACCATGCTCACCGAGGAAGTCACCCCGGACACTATCGCGGAGGTCGTCTCTGCATGGACCGGCATCCCCGCCGGCAAGATGCTCCAGGGCGAGACCGAGAAGCTCCTCCACATGGAGGACGTCTTGGGCGAGCGTGTCGTGGGCCAGAAGGCCGCTGTCGCCGCCGTGTCCGACGCCGTGCGTCGCGCACGCGCTGGCGTCGCCGACCCGAACCGCCCGACCGGCTCCTTCCTCTTCCTTGGCCCCACTGGCGTGGGTAAGACGGAGCTGGCCAAGGCGCTCGCGGAGTTCCTCTTCGACGATGAGTCGGCCATGGTTCGCATTGACATGTCCGAGTACGGCGAGAAGCACTCCGTTGCGCGCCTCGTCGGTGCCCCTCCGGGATACGTTGGCTACGACGCTGGTGGCCAGCTCACGGAGGCGGTCCGCCGTCGCCCGTACACCCTCGTCCTCTTCGATGAGGTCGAGAAGGCCCACCAGGACGTCTTCGACGTGCTGCTCCAGGTACTCGACGAAGGCCGGCTTACTGACGGCCAGGGTCGCACGGTGGACTTCCGCAATACCGTCATCATCCTCACGTCCAACCTGGGTGCAGGTGGCACGGAAGAGCAGGTCATGGAGGCCGTCAAGCACGCCTTCAAGCCGGAGTTTATCAACCGTCTCGACGATGTGGTGGTCTTCGAGTCGCTGTCCCCGGAGCTGCTCGCCGGCATCGTGGACATCCAGCTTGGCGCCCTCGGCGCACGCCTTTCGGGCCGCCGCCTCACCCTGGACGTCACGCCGGAGGCCAAGTCCTGGCTCGCCGAGCGCGGCTACGACCCGGCCTACGGTGCACGCCCGCTGCGCCGGCTTATCCAGCAGGCCATCGGCGACAAGCTCGCCAAGCTCCTGCTCGCCGGTGAGATTGTCGACGGCGACACGGTCCACGTCGACCGCGCCGCGGATGGTGAAGCGCTCACGCTGAGCGCTTAACCTGCGCCGACGCCGCGTGTCCGGCAACCCTTCGCTCATGTCCCTACACTGTGGGGGCATGAGCATTGCGGTTTCTCCTCAAGACCTGAAAAATCATCTTTATCAAGGCCAGCGCTCCACGGTCGTCTACACCACGTGGGCACCGACCGCGGGCGCAGCGTTCAACCAATTTTCTTCGCTCCACATCCCCA
The DNA here is from genome assembly GCF_039822565.1 of Corynebacterium sp. SA-MJD20WY100. Taxonomy (NCBI): domain Bacteria; kingdom Bacillati; phylum Actinomycetota; class Actinomycetes; order Mycobacteriales; family Corynebacteriaceae; genus Corynebacterium; species Corynebacterium sp. SA-MJD20WY100. The sequence goes on from NZ_JBCJKS010000014.1 coordinate 60,834, forward strand.
CCTCCCACTTCGCTGACACCGCCCTCGCGTTTGCCGGCACTCCCGGCTCCCGCGTGGGCCGCAACCCCCTGCCGGATCCGGACAAACTCCAGAACTGGTTTGAACGCCTCGGATTGCGCGCCGAGTACCCCGTCGTCATCTATGACGACGGCCGCGGACTCTTCGCCGGCCGCGCCTGGTGGACGCTGCGCTGGGCTGGCGTGGGCGACGTCCGCCTCCTCAACGGCGGCTTTGCGGCTTGGCGCCGCGCCGGGCTGGAAACGCTGACCGGCCCCGGCAACCTGCCGCTGCACTCCAACCTCGTGGTCGTGCCCGGCGGCATGCCCACCGCCACGATCGACGAGTTTAAGGAGCATCTCGCGAACCCGGACCCGGAAGTCCAGCTCATCGATACCCGCTCGCCCAGCCGCTTTACCGGCCGCCGCGAGCATCTCGACCTCAAGGCCGGTCACATTCCGGGGGCCATCAACGTCCCGGAGCGTGAGCTCCATGTGGACGACGAGACGTGGCTGTGGAAGTCCCCGGAAGAAATCCGCGCCGTCTTTGAAACCGCCGGGGTCAACCTCGACACCATCGACAAGGCCATCATCTACTCCGGCTCGGGCAACCACTCCGCGCTGGCCATCGCCGCCCTAGAAATCGCCGGCCTGCCCAGCCCCCGCCACTTCGTGGGCGGCTGGTCCCAGTGGTCCGCCGTGCGCGACAACCCTGCCGAGCGCGGCGACTAACACGCGGGGACGAACACGCAGCAACTAACGCCCAGGAGCGCACCAGGGGACGTAGACTAAGGCACTAATGGCTGTCATACTTCTCCTCCTTGCGCTCCTCACCGGCGGCGCCGGCGCCTACCTGTGGTGGCTGTCCGGTCGCCCGGCTTCCGATGCCCCCGCTCAGCGCCCCGCCGTCTCCGGCACGTCCGCCGAGGCCCGCGACGCTGAAACTGCCCCAGAGGAAGCACAAGAATCTGAAGAAGACGACTTCTTCGGCGAGTGGTCCGACGACTCCCACGACCTCGAGGACGCACCGAGCGACGCGCCCGTCACCGAGGCCGAGCAGGCTGAGCAGGCCGAGGCAACTGAGGAAGCGGGGGACGAGGACGACAACACCGCCGAGGTCTCCGAAGAACCCGCCCCTATCATCGACGCCGATCCCGCTCCGACCCATGGCCGCCATGCCGCCTGGACGGACGACGATGACGTTGACCACGACGTTGACGGAGCCCTGTTCGATTCCGAGTCCTCTGACTCGGCGGAGCCCGAGCCGGACGACGCCGACTTTTCCGATACGAACGCTGTCGCCGACGACGCCACCGACAACACCGAGAGCATCGACGAAGAAGACAACGAGGACAGCAACCTCGGGGACGGCGCTGAGGACGCCGAAGACACCGCATCCGAACCCGAGCTCATCCGCGGTCGTCGCTCGCTGCTGGGAAGCCTGCCCGGCGCCGTGGCCCGCGAGCGGCGTGCCTGGGCTGCGGCGCGTGACTATGACTTCGCGAAACAGGACGAGTACCTCGTCGACGAATTCACCCGCGGCGCGGCCGCAGGTGGCGCGGCGCCGCATGACGTGGTGGCTGGCCGCGTGCTGGGCCACGAGATGCTGCTCATGGACATCGGCGGCGTCAACGTCATGGCCATGCGCACCGGCGCGGCCTCGGACATCGTCGTCGACTTCCGCCGCACCGGCGCGCTCGAGGACACCGGCGCAGATGATCTCGTTCCCGCCTTCGAGGCCCAGGGCTTTAGCGTCTACGCCTCTGATGCCGCCGTCGCTGAGCGCCTTATCGACGCCCGCGTGCGCACGGCGCTCGACTCCTTCCCGCACGAGGTCACCGCGGTGTGGATGGAGTCCGAATGGGTGCTCGCCCAGATGACCAAGGACGCCCGCGCCGTCGAGTGGGATGCCATGCAGGCACCGCTGGCGCTGCTCGCCGATTGCGCCCGCGTCCTACCGCCGCGCTCGCAGGCCGCGCAGGTACTGCGCCTCGGCGATGGGGACCCCACCCGCTCGATGGAGCAGGAGGCTGTCACCCTGGCCAGCGGCCCAGCCCTCGTGGCGCCGGAACGCGACGAATTCGAGTACCCGCCCGTCGAGCGCCCTGAGGAACCCGTGCCCATGCCTACCCGCGTGACCTCCGACGTCCGCGGTCCCGTCGAGCGCACCGCCCTCGGCGCGGACGAGGTCGACGCCATCGCGGACGGCAAGGACCGTCCCGACATCGACGAGCGCGCCCCGCGCGTGCGCCGCCACCTCGACGGCAAGTCGAGCATTTTTGGCGATGATTAAAACGACGACTAAGAACACCCGGAGACCGCCACGAAACGCCGCGGGCGGTCGAAGTAAGCTGTACACAGACCACTCGCAGACGCAATCAAAGGAGCGCTCATGACCGCACGCGAACTCGATCAGGCCAAGCTGGACCGCCTGGCGGAATTGGTAAAGGAACTCGCCGTCGTCCACGGCAAGGTCACGCTGTCCTCGGGCAAGGAAGCTGATTACTACGTCGACCTGCGCCGCGCGACGCTGCAGCACGAGGCCTCCCGCCTCATCGGTTCGCTCTTGCGCCAGCTCACCGCGGACTGGGATTACGTCGCCGTCGGCGGCCTGACCCTGGGCGCCGATCCGGTTGCGACCTCCATCATGCATGCAGACGGTCGCGACATCGACGCGTTCGTCGTGCGCAAGGAAGCGAAGAAGCACGGCATGCAGCGCCGCATCGAGGGCTTCGACGTCGAGGGCCAGAAGGTTCTCGTTGTTGAGGACACTACGACCACGGGCAACTCGCCGCTTACCGCCGTCGCCGCCCTGCGCGACGCCGGTGCCGAGGTCGTGGGCGTTGCCACCGTCGTCGACCGCGCAACGGGCGCCGCGGACGTCATCAAGGCCGAGGGCCTGGAGTACCGCTTCCTCCTCGGCCTCGAGGATCTGGGCCTTGCCTAAGCCGGGGGCATCGGAAAGCGCGGCGAACCCGTACGCCGAGGGCCGTGGCCCTACCGAGTGGAACGAAGGCCGTCATGGCGTAGGCCCGTGGGAGGGCCCGCTGCCAGACGATCCGCGTTACGACCCGGAGCTGCTCACGGACGGTGACCACCGCAACGTCGTCGACGCGTACCGGTACTGGACGCGCGAGGCGATCGTCGCGGACATCGATACCCGGCGGCATCCGCTGCACATCGCGATCGAGAATTTCGAAAACGACTCGAATATCGGTACCGTCGTGCGCACCGCCAACGCGTTTGCGGTCGATACGGTGCACATTGTGGGTCGTCGCCGCTGGAACCGCCGCGGCGCCATGGTCACCGACCGCTATCAGCACCTCATGCACCACGACACGGTGGGGGAGCTCATCGAATGGGCACACGACCAAGGTCTGACCGTCGTCGCCATCGATAACACGCCTGGCTCGGTGCCACTGGAGACCGCGGAGCTGCCCGAAAAATGCTTGCTCCTCTTCGGCCAAGAAGGCCCCGGCGTGAGCGCCGAAGCGCAAGATAACGCCGTGATGACATGCTCCATCGCGCAGTTCGGTTCGACGCGCTCCATTAACGCGGGCGTGGCGGCGGGCATCGCCATGCATGCGTGGATCCGCCAGCACGCTGATCTGTCCCGCGCGTGGTAGCAAGCGGTATAGAATAGCGATGTTTATAGCGCGGCCGTCGTGCCGCAGAACCTCACACCGACCATAAGGGACACGCATGAACGAGACGTGGGCACACCGCGCAGACCTCGCGGAAACCGCGATCAACGAGCGCCACGCCTCCGCGGTGTGGGGGCTGCCGCGCACCAATCTCGCCGTCGTGTCCTGGCCGCCGACGCTCAAAGAAAAGCTCTTCATTCACTGGCACTACTGGTGGCAGGCGCACTACCTCGATTGCCTTGTCGATGCCGCCGAGCGGAAGAATACCAAGGCTCGCCGCCGTCGCATCGCGGATACTGTCCGCGGCATTCGCATTCGCAACGTCGAGTCGCTCACTAAGAACCGTTATTACGATGACAAGGCGTGGTTGGCGCTTGCCATGGGGCGTGCTGGCGAAGTGAAAAACATGAAGCGTGCCAAGCGGCTTGGTGCGCTGGAGCTCAACATCGAGGCGGGTCTCGATCCGAAGCTCGGCGTGCTGCCGTGGCGCGAAGGGGAGTCGTTCCTCAACGTGCCCTCCAACGGCCCGGGCGCCATCATGCTCGCGCGCCGGGGACGCATCGCCGAGGCACGCACCATCGTCGACTGGATTTACGAGCACCTCATCGATGATGACGGCCTCGTCATGGACGGCGTGCGCATGCGCATGGACGGCCCCGAGATCGTCCGCGTCATCCACCCGTACTGCCAGGGCGTCGTCTTAGGCGCGTGCCTGGAGATCGCACTTAACCTGCGCGAGCGCGCCGGGGTTACCTCACTCGAAGACATCGATACCGTCCACGAGGCCGAGCTCGTCGAGGACCTCATGCAGTACCTCACTCGCATTCGCGGCCTGGTCCAGGCGGTAGCGTCGTACCAGGCCACGCCGTCGGGCGTGCTCAACGCGGTGACCGGCGAAGGCGACGGCGGCCTGTTCAAGGGCATCCTCGCGCGCTACCTCGCGGACGTCGCCGTGCGTCTGCCGGGCGACTCGCCATCCAACCGCGCGACAAAGAAGCTCGCCGCCCGTCTCGTGCGTGCCTCGGCTGAGTCCGCGTGGGAGCACCGCCTTGAAGTCGACGGCCTGCCCATCTTCGGCACGGACTGGGCTGCCGATGCCCGCCTGCCACACAACTACGGCTTCGCCTCGACCACCCTCAGTGAGCGCGTCGGCCTCATCCGCGTCGCTGAGCGCGACCTCTCCGTGCAGCTTTCCGGCTGGATGCTCCTTGAGGCCTGCGCGCGGATTTATCGCGAGCTGGACAGCTAGCAGGCCGCCGCCGTACTCCGCCCGCTCACCGGGCGCAAACGCTGTGGCCCGAATGCAGTCTTTCTGCCCGAAATTTCACACATTCCCTGTTCCCGCGCGCCCTCGAGATGTGCGAGTGGGCAGGGCTTTTGCGTAGCTGGCAACAGATCGGGCACAAAGTACAACAAATGTCACAAAATTATGGTCGACATGATCCGCTTAACGCGGGCATACTTGGAGGGGTAAACATATCGGCTCCGAACACCCAAGGATGATTCAATGCCTATCGCAACCCCTGAGGTCTACAACCACATGCTGGACACCGCCAAGAAGGGCGGCTTCGCATTCCCGGCCATCAACTGCACCTCCTCTGAGACCATCAACGCAGCACTGCGTGGTTTCGCTGAGGCAGAGTCTGACGGCATCATTCAGTTCTCCACCGGTGGTGCGGAGTTCGGTTCCGGCCTGTCCGTGAAGAACAAGGTTGCTGGCGCCCAGGCTCTCGCAGCGTTCGCGTACGAGGCCGCCAAGCACTACGACATCAACGTTGCCCTCCACACGGACCACTGCCAGAAGGAAGTTCTGGACGAGTACGTCCGCCCGCTCATCGCCATCTCCCAGGAGCGCGTTGACCGCGGCGAGCTCCCGCTGTTCCAGTCCCACATGTGGGACGGCTCCGCTATCCCGATCGACGAGAACCTCGTCATCGCCCAGGAGCTGCTGGAGAAGGCCCACAAGGCCAACATCATCCTTGAGGTCGAGATCGGCGTCGTCGGCGGCGAAGAGGACGGCGTCCAGGCTAAGGCTGGCGCTAACCTCTACACCTCCGTTGAGGACTTCGAGAAGACCATTGATGCACTGGGCACCGGCGAGAAGGGCCGCTACCTGCTGGCCGCTACCTTCGGTAACGTCCACGGCGTCTACAAGCCGGGCAACGTCAAGCTGCGCCCGGAGGTTCTGGACGAGGGCCAGAAGGCTGCTATCGCTAAGCTCGGCCTTGACGCTGACGCTCAGCCGTTCGACTTCGTCTTCCACGGTGGCTCCGGCTCCGAGAAGGAGAAGATCGAGCAGGCTCTGTCCTACGGTGTTGTGAAGATGAACGTCGACACCGACACCCAGTACGCCTTCACCAACCCGGTTGCTCGCCACATGTTCGAGAACTACGACGGTGTCTTCAAGATCGACGGCGAGGTGGGCAACAAGAAGGTCTACGACCCGCGTTCTTACATGAAGAAGGCCGAGCAGGGCATGTCCGAGCGCGTTGTTGAGGCCTGCACCGACCTCCACTCCGTGGGCAAGACGGTCTCCAAGTAAACCGCACGACTCGTCACAGCGGTCAGCGCTGCTGACACCTCCTGAATACCTCCGCACCGCGGCTCATCATCGGGCCGTGGTGCGGAGGCTTTTTCTGCCACCACACCCTCAGGACCATAACCCCGCTGTCGCGCCACGGCATGACCGCTAAAATCAGGCATCATGGCGACTGAGAAACAACCTTCCCGCGTGCGACAGACCACCCGCGAAACCTTGCGCACGGTGGATAAGTCGCTCAAAGCTCGCTTTGGCCGCCTGCGCAACCGCTTCGTCTACATTCTGCAGATCACGCTGGGTGCCGGCCTGGCCTTCTTCGTTGCGCACAGCTTCTTTGGTCACTCGCAGCCGTTCTTCGCGCCGATGTCGGTCATCATCATTCTCGGACTGTCCGGCAGTGACCGCCTCAAGCGCGCCATCGAGCTCTCCGTCGGCGGCATCATCGGCGTCATCGTGGGCACCTTCCTTGTCGACACTCTCGGCACAGGCCCTATCCACATGACCATCATCATTGGCGTCTCTTTACTTATTGCGTCCTTTGTGACGAGTTCGCAGCTGGTGAGCAACCAAATCACTATCGGCGCCATCCTTATCGCCACCATCATGCCGCCGGAGGAGATGGGCGGCCTTTCCCGCGCCATCGACGCAGTCATTGGCGCCGTCATCGGCGTGGTCATGATTGCGCTTATTCCTAATTCACCGCTGCGTGCCGGCCGCGGGGAAGTCTCCAAGGTCCTGCGCGTGGCGAGCTCTGTGCTGTCCGATGTCGCCAAAGGCTTGCGCGACGAGGACCCCGAGGGCATTCGTGACGCCCTCGACGCCGTCCGCGGCACCCAGGCTGATATCAATAAGATGCTCGCCGCCGCGAAGGGCGGCAAAGAGACAGCAAAGGTTTCGCCCTTCCTCTGGGCGTCGAAGCGCAGTATTCGGTCGCTCGAGCGCACCTTGTCCCCGGTGGACAATGCTGTGCGCGGCGTTCGCGTCCTGGCGCGCCGCGCGCGCGTCCTCGCCGAGGATGGCGACCACGTCTCACCCGTCCAGTTGGAACTCATCGAAGAGCTTTCCGATGCCGCCCAAGCCCTTGGCGCCCTCTACTCCGAGTCTGCACGGGAGCAGCGGCTCCACGAAGCAGAAATCATTCCCGAAACCATCCATCAGTTGCGCTCCATCGCAGCGCGCGCCGGAATGGACGTCGTGGCAGACCCCCACGTGCTCTCGGCCTACGCCATCCTTGCGCAGACGCGCTCCATCACCGTCGATCTGCTCATGGTCTGCGGCATGTCGCGCGAATCCGCGGTGGCGGCGCTCCAACCGACGTCGGAACACCCCGCCTATCCGCCCGAGGTACACGGCGAATAGCGCGCCTCGCTCGCCAGTCTGAGACTCGGTGCTTAGGGACGCGCGATTTGAAGGTCGCGCAGGTGGCGGTAGAACGTCACGCGGTCCACGGGCCGCTTGGCGCTCACGCCGTCGACGACGATGCGCATTTCGGCGCCGCCGGCTTGGACCGCGCGGCCGGTGTGCACACTCTCGTGGTCGAGGGCGCCGGGTTCCGGCGTGTGCCGGTTCCGCAGACGCGCGAGGAAGCCCTTGGGAGCGGGTGGCTCGCCGTAGAGGGGACCGAGCGCTGTGGCGGCGACGATGCCGGGGGCGTCGAGCATGGGCACGAGACGTGCGCCCCACGCGCCGGCGCCGGCTTCCTGGCGCACGAGCACGGCGTCATCGACGATGATCTCGCCGGTAATCTCGCCACCATCCCACGAGCAGATGGCCGCAGAACCAGCGATGGCGAGGCCGGAGTCGTTGCGAATGAGGGGAACGGGACGCACGGGGGCGTTGAGGGCCACGGACCATGCGGCCTCGGCATCGGTGGGCAAGCCCCAGTTGTGGGCGGCGGTGGAAGCGGAGGCTGGGGTAGAGGGGGCATCGGCAAGCTGAACGGGCACGAAGCCGAACTCGACCCACATGTAATCCGCGCGCATGGCGCGCGTGAGAACGGCGGAGAGCGCGGCGTCCGTGCCGACAACGACGGTGCGCAAGGGCTCCGGCACAGGCTGCGGGGCGAGCTGCGGGGTGCCGAGGTGAGAGACGTCGGGCTGCGCGGCAATCTCGTCGAGCGAGGGCGTGGGGTCCTCCGGGAGAATCTCTGCCGCGAGGGCATCCATAACCTTGAGTTCCTGGCGGGTGGGGATCGCGGAGAGATCGTGGACCTGAGCGTCCTTGGGTAGGGAAGCGGGAAGCGGTGCGTCGGTGCCGCAGCGCAGGACGAGGTACGTCATGAAAGACCCCTTGGATGAAATATGAGTAGTGAGTTTCAAGCCTACAAAATGCGGGCGGGGGTGATTCAGTCGCGGCGCCCACATATGCGTGAGTTAGTTGTTTGGACCACGTAACGGTAAACTAGCCCAGTTACACTGCCCCCTTTTGTTGCGCTAAGCGGGGCGCTGTCGCGCTCGCAACCTTGAGTTCTAACCCCAAGAAGGCCTGAGGTGTTTATGGATATCGAATTTTCTCTCATTCAGTCGGTGGGCTTTTCCATCGTCGTGCTCATCATTGGCATGTGGCTCAAAAGGCGTATCTATTTTTTTGAGCGGTTTGCCATTCCGTCGCCGGTTATCGGCGGCTTTTTGTTTGCCATCATCAATCTGATCCTGCGCCAGACCGGGCTGGCGAATATCACGTTCGACGTGACCGTTCAGTCCTTCTTTATGGTCATCTTCTTTACCTCGGTGGGCTATGGCGCCTCCATCAAGGTGCTCAAGAAGGCCGGCCCGAAGGTCATGGTCTTCCTCGTGCTGTGTACGGTGCTGTGCTTCTTCCAGGATCTCGTGGCCGTGCTCCTCGCGCCGCTCGTGGGCGTGTCCAAGGACCTCGCGCTCATGACGGGCTCGGTGTCCATGACTGGCGGCCACGGCGTGTCCGGCGCAATTTCCCCGCTCGTGGAGGACTCCGGCGTCACGGGTGCAGAGACCGTCGCCTACACCTCCGCGACGTTCGGCCTCGTGGCCGGATCCCTCATGGGCGGCCCCATCGCCAATCGCCTCATCCTCAAGCACCAGCTCCACAAGCAGGAGTCGGAGAAGGTCCACATCGACACATCTCTTCTCGAGCGCAGCGTGCGCAAGCTGCGCCAGGACCGAATCATGCACGCGTTCATCATGATCCTGCTCGCCATGTTCATCGGCTCCTTCATCACGGACTTCCTCAACAAGTGGGTCGGCACCTTCACGGAAAAGGCCGCCTTCCCCGTCTACCTGGGCACCATGCTCGTGGCCGTCTTCTTCCGCTACATCAACGATAAGTACGAGCAGCGCGAATACGAAGAACTCGTGCCCGTCCAGGAAGTCGAAATCGTGGGCACCGTGGGCCTCAACATCTTCCTCGCCATGGCACTGATGAATGTCCGTCTCTGGGAGCTCGCGGACCTCGCCGTCCCGCTGCTCGTCCTTCTCTTCGGCCAGGTTATCCTCATGGCCATCGCCGCCTACTTCATTACCTTCCGCGTCATGGGCAAGAACTACGATGCCGCCGTGCTCGCCGCCGGCCAAGTCGGCTTCGGCATGGGTGCCACTCCCAACGGCATGGCCAACATGGAATCCGTCACCACCAAGTTCAAGCCTTCCCCGCTCGCCTTCTTCATCGTGCCCATCGTGGGCGGCATGTTCATTGACTTCACAAACTTGTTCATCATTCTGGGCTTCCTCAACTTTGCGTAGGGGAGCACCCGGGTGCCAGGTTGTTGGGCTCAGGTGTTGCGCCTGCGCCTTCGTATGAGGTGTCTTCGTGTAAAAGGTGTGAGTCAGACTGTGTATTTCGCTTTCCAGAGGAGCGAATACACCTTCTGGCTCACACCTTTTGATGGGGAGCGCGGGCCAGCCTCATCACGTTCCGTCGCGTCGCGAAATGCCTCGTATCAAGATGCCCGGGAAAGTAGTCGTTGAAGCGTTCTGCTGGGGCCGGTAAACTAGGCCGTGACATGAAAGCTCGCCGCCGGATTGTCACGCCAAAACAGCGGAAAGCCCCAGTCACTATGAAGAAGCTGAGGCTTTCCAGTGAGACTAGCTAGTCAGCCAGTTCCAGACCTGCTCGATAGCATCGCGCAGGTAGTTGGCTGCCAGCGTCCCGAGGGTCCTGGCTGCGATTGCGGTAACAATCGCAGCCAGGGCCTTCTTCTTATCCTTGTCCCTCTCAGGCGGCTGCGAATTAGAAGCGGACATTGTCATCTCACCTCCCTCCATCAGGTAGGCGGAACCCAACGCCTCAGCGCTGACGATGGCAGTTGGCCCCCGACCCCCATATATGGCGGTGGAGACCCCGGGCGACCCCGGTTGACAGCACCGTCAGAAGGGGAGAGCTTGCGCTCTCGCGGGCCAGATTACAGAAAAATAACGGGTAAGGCGCACGGTCATGTCGACCCCTGCGCGTAGAACTATCGGCCATGGAACTCATGGATTATTTTCGCTCGGATGCGCGGTTGCGGGTGGTGCTGGAGCAGGGAAGTCAATCACCGGCGGGCGGGCTGGCGCGCACGCTTGCGGCCTGCTTCGAGGAGCTGCATCCGGACGTCCAAGCGGCGCTCGCGGAGAATCTCACCATCGTGGCGAGGGAAAGCCAGCGGCGTTTGAATAGCCATCGCACCCCGCGAATTTTCTCTACTGGTAAGCGTCGCGCACCTGTCAATTACTCTTGGGCGTGCAACGAACAAAGGCAGACAGCCGTATGTGTGGTCGTTCGGAAGCCGAGTGGGAATCGTAAGTCCCGATAGCGCGCGAGCTGCGTGAAGAACACGTAATAAAGCACCCTCGATAAAGCACCCGCGGCACACCCTCACTTATGGGGAGTTCACTCGGCAGGTAGCAATTTCTGCGGATCAGATGGACTGTGATGCGGGTACTGAAGACGGGTGGGCTGGTGTTTCACGATGAAAGCCACGAAGATCCTGGCTCAGACGGGCTGCTGTCGGCTTATGTAGTGCCGGCAGGCACGAGATATTCGGGTGCTGGATTCTATGAACTCGGGAGGAAGTGCCACCCAAGGTCAATAGTGACAACGACGACGTCAAGATTCGAGTGTTGAGCAAGGAAATGGACAAACTCAAGGAATACCGCACGGAGCTGAAGCGTCAGCGACACTCGCGTTCCTGACGCGTCGATGCTCTCGCGGTCGCTGGGACGCGTAATTACGCCCACATAATCGCGTCCAGGTAATGAAAACTATCGTGCGACCGGGTACCATAGGACAGTATTTTGATCGTAGCGGCTGCGGTCGGTCGTCGAGAGACGGCACGATAAACGCAACCCACGCAATCGGCCCGTCAGGGCTAGGGAAGTGAACGAAGCAACATGGCAGCTATCGTGATTGTCGGCGCCCAGTGGGGCGACGAGGGCAAGGGCAAGGCCACCGATATCCTGGGTGGCCGCGTGGACTACGTGGTCAAGCCCAACGGCGGTAACAATGCGGGCCACACCGTGGTCGTCGGCGGCGAGAAGTATGAGCTCAAGCTCCTTCCGGCCGGCATCCTCTCCGAGAACGCCATCCCCGTCCTGGGCAACGGCACGGTTATCAACTTGGAGGCCCTCTTCGACGAGATCGACGGCCTGGAGGCCCGCGGCGCCACGGCCTCGCGCCTGCGCATCTCCGCCAACGCGCACCTCGTTGCGCCGTACCACCAGACGCTCGACCGTGTGCAGGAGCGCTTCCTGGGCAAGCGTGCCATCGGCACCACCGGCCGTGGCATTGGCCCGACCTACGCTGACAAGGTTGCCCGTATCGGCCTGCGCGTCCAGGACGTCTTCGATGAGTCCATCCTGCGCCAGAAGATCGAGTCCGCGCTCGACATTAAGAACCAGATGCTGGTGAAGATGTACAACCGCAAGGCCATCGACGCTGACCAGATTGCGGAGTACTTCCTGCAGTACGCGGACCGCCTGCGCCCCATGGTCATCGACGCGGAGCTTGAGCTCAACAAAGCGCTGGACGAGGGCAAGCACATCCTCATGGAGGGCGGCCAGGCCACCATGCTCGACGTGGACCACGGCACCTACCCGTTCGTGACCTCCTCCAACCCGACCGCCGGTGGCGCGTCCGTGGGCTCCGGCATCGGTCCGGCTCGCATCACGCACGCCCTGGGCATTATCAAGGCCTACACGACCCGCGTCGGTGCTGGCCCGTTCCCCACGGAGCTGCACGACAAATGGGGCGAGTACCTGCAGACCACCGGCGGCGAGGTAGGCGTCAACACCGGCCGTAAGCGCCGCTGCGGTTGGTACGACTCCGTCGTTGCACGCTACGCCACCCGCGTCAACGGTTTCACGGACTACTTCCTGACCAAGCTCGACGTGCTCACCGGCATCGGTGAGATTCCGATCTGCGTGGCTTACGACGTCGACGGCGAGCGCTTCGACGAGATGCCCATGACCCAGTCTGACTTCCACCACGCCGTCCCGATCTACGAGACCATGCCAGCCTGGGACGAGGACATCACCGACTGCAAGACCTTCGAAGAGCTTCCGCAAAAGGCCCAGGATTACGTTCTGCGCCTCGAGGAGCTCTCCGGCGCCCGCTTCTCCTACATCGGTGTGGGTCCCGGCCGCGACCAGACCATCGTGCGCCACGACATCCTGGCAGACTAACCCCAGCTTCCCGATGCCCCCTCCTCCGTCCCCGTGGGTCGGAGCCGGGGGCTTTCGCGTGCCACAGCTTGGGCGTGGGCAAGGCGTGGAATAATGGCCACAATGTCTATTTCAGGGTCCCTCGAAGGAGAATCCACCATGACCACGCCGCAGGCTGCCGCTGACTTCGTTGGCACGCCACTTGCCCGCAATGCCACCCGCGTGTTGCTCCTTGGCGCCGGCGAGCTGGGCAAGGAGTTGGCCAGCGCGTTCCAGAACTTAGGGCTGGAGGTCCACGCGGTGGACCGCTACAAGGGCGCGCCGGCGCAGCAGGTCGCGCACTTCGCCTACGTCGCGGACGTCAGCGATGAACAGGCGGTGCTCAACCTCGTCCACGAGGTGCAGCCGGACTTCGTCGTGCCGGAGGTCGAGATGGTCGCGGTGAGTGCGCTCACACAGATTGAGGAGGAAGGCAACGCCGTCGTCGTTCCCACGGCGCGTGCCTGTGAGGTCACTCAGGATCGCGCGAGCATGCGCGCAGCCGCGGAGTCATTGGGCCTGCCCGGCTCAGCGTATAAGTTTGCAGAGAGCGAGGAGGAGCTCGCCGCAGCATGCGAGGAGCTCGGCTACCCGTGCATTGTGAAGCCCGATATCGCGACCTCCGGCCGCGGTCATATGATGGTGCGTGATGCTGCCGATGTCCCCGAGGCTTGGACCGCAGTTCACCGCATCGTCGGCGACCATCACCGTCTCGTCGCCGAGCGTTTCGTCGACTTCGACTATGAGGCCACCATCCTGGCCGTGCGTTCCATCGATCCGGAGACGGGGGAGTTGGCCACGTGGTTTAGCGAACCCATCGGCCACCGCCACGCGAACGGCGATCTCGTGGAGGCGTGGCAGCCCCTCGCGATGAGCGAGGATGCCCTGGCCAACGCCCGCTCCGTCGCGGCGCGTATCTCCAATGAGCTTGGCGGCCGCGGCGTGTACGGCGTCGAGGTCTTCGTCGCCGGCGACGACGTCTACTTCTCCTCGGTCTCGCCCCGGCCTTCCGATACCGCCATGGTCACCGCGTACACGCAGCGCTTCAACGAGTTCGAGCTTCATGCCCGTGCCATCCTGGGCTATCCCATCGACGTCACGCTCGTGAGCCCCGGCGCCTCCGTGGTCCTGCATGCGGATTCCGACATCCAGGACGTCGCCTACACCGGCCTTGCCGAGGCCCTCGCCTATGAAGAAACGGACGTGCGTCTCTTTGGCAAGCCCGGCGCCTACGCTGGCCGCCGCATGGGCCTGGTCACCGCCACCGGCGAGACCGTTGACCTCGCCCGCGACCGCGCCAACCTCGCTGCTACCAAAATCTCCGTCACTGCGACTCCTGAGGAGGAGGTGTAGACCCTAGCGGCGAATCATGGGCACGTGGGGCACGCCCTCGTCGTCATAGTCGGGGCCGCAGACTTCAAAGCCGTAGCCGCCGTAGTAGTCGGTGAGCGGCTTCTGGGCGGTGAGGTAGAGCGGCAGTGGGGTAGAGGGGGCATCGGCAAGCTGGAGGGCTTGTTCCATGATGCGGCGGGCGACGCCCGTGCCGCGCGCGGCAGGGGTCACGGCAAAGCGGCCGAACTGGAGGACATCCTCGCCGTCGACGGTAGAGGGATAGACGCGACCGACACCCATAAACGCGCCGGAGTCATCCGTGGCGAGAAGATGACGCGTGGTCGCCGCGGCGTCCGTGTCATCGATCTCCGCGTAGGGGACCTGTTGTTCGTGGACGAAGATGTCCACGCGCAGCTTATAGAGCGCGTGGACCTGCAAGGGGCTGAGCTCGTGGAGGGGAGCGATGATCATCGAATTCGTCATGTGACGCATTCTACGTCTGTGGCGTGGTTCAATATTTTCTCGTGCCCGTGGTCAAGCCGGTAAGGTAGAGACGATCACTATTCGGGCGTGCCAGTGACGCGCGCCATATTGTGCTATAGAAAAGGATTTTCCTATGACCGCCTCCCGTTCCGCGCTCGTGACTGTTGCTGGTCGCAGCTTTGATGGCCTTGACGTCGACGCTCTTGCTACGACCCTGGGGCTTGAGGCGACGTCCGTTGAAGGCCTGTCCTCCGTCCCCGAGATCGTTGCGGCGGGCCCGCGCATCCAGGGACTCATCCGCGGCACCGGCGACTCCCACTTTGACGCGATTTCCGCCGCAGCACTGGGCGTGCCGCTCATCATCGTCGGTTCCGGCGTTGCCGCAGACCTCGCGCTGCGCCACGCCAAGGAGCTGCGTGCCACCGCCGTTGCCGTCGAGAGCCTGGACAAGGTGCCGGGGGCGCTCGCCCCGATTGGCGCGCTGGAGCCCATCATGTCCCCGTCCGTCTTTGAGGCCCAGTTGCTGGAGAAGGCGAAGGCCGTGGGTGCGCACATCGTGCTGCCGGAGGGCGACGATGACCGCATCCTGCTCGCCGCGGGCCAACTGCTCGCGCGCGGCATTGCCAAGCTCACCATCCTGGGCGACCCGGAGGCGATTACGGTTCGCGCGGGCCAGCTCGGCGTGGATCTCTCGGACGCGACGCTCATCAACCACCTCACCTCGCCGCTGGCCGAGGAGTTCGCTGAGGACTTCGCGCAGCTGCGTAAGAAGAAGGGCGTGACGCTGGAGCAGGCGCGCGAGACGATGAAGGACATCTCCTACTTCGCGACGATGATGGTCCACAAGGGCCTGGCTGACGGCATGGTCTCTGGCGCTGCCCACACCACGGCGCACACGATTAAGCCGTCTTTCCAGATCATCAAGACCGTTCCGGGCGCGTCCGTGGTCTCCTCCATCTTCCTTATGGTTATGCGCGGACGCCTGTGGGCATTCGGTGATTGCGCCGTGAACCCCAACCCGACCGCGGAGCAGCTGGGCGAAATCGCCGTCGTCTCCGCGCGCACGGCTGCCCAGTTCGGCATTGACCCGCGCGTGGCCATCCTGTCCTACTCCACGGGCACCTCGGGCTCCGGCCCGGACGTGGACCGCTCCGTCGCCGCAGTCGAGGCCGCGCGCGCCTTGGACTCCACCGTCAAGGTCGACGGCCCCCTGCAGTTCGACGCCGCGTGCGACCCGGGCGTGGCTGCGAAGAAGGCCCCGGATTCCGAGGTCGCCGGCCAGGCCACCGTCTTCGTCTTCCCGGACCTCGAGGCTGGCAATATCGCCTACAAGACGGCGCAGCGCACCGCTGGCGCGCTGGCCGTGGGCCCCATCCTGCAGGGCCTCAACAAGCCCATCAACGACCTCTCCCGCGGCGCTACCGTCCCGGACATCGTCAATACCGTCGCCATCACTGCAATTCAGGTAGGAGCGTAAATAGCCTTGTCGTACGTACTCGTCCTCAACTCTGGTTCCTCCTCCGTCAAATTCCAGCTCGTCAACCCCGAAAACTCCGCCACGGACGCCCCGCTCGTGTCCGGCCTGGTCGAGCAGGTCGGCGAGCCCATGGGCGCCGTCACCGTCAAGACGGGCGGCGAGGCCTACAAGGAAGAGCTGGAAATCCCCACGCACTCCTTCGGCCTCGAGCGTGCCTTTGAGATCATGCATGACCACAGCGTGGGCCCCCAGGATGTCGACGTCATCGCCGTCGGCCACCGCGTCGTCCACGGTGGCAAGCTCTTCTCCGAGCCGCAACTCATCACCGACCAGATCGAGTCGATGATCGAAGACCTCATCCCGCTGGCACCGCTGCACAACCCGGCGAACCTGGACGGCATTCGCGTCGCGCGCGCCATGCTGCCCAACATCCCACACGTGGCGGTCTTCGATACCGCGTTCTTCAACCACATGCCGCCAGCCGCCGCGCTGTATGCCATCAACAATGAGGTCGCCTCCCAGTACGACATCCGTCGCTACGGTTTCCACGGCACCTCGCATGAGTTCGTCTCGCAGCAGGTCCCGAAGTTGCTGGACCGCGATCCAGGCCACGTTCACCAGATCACGCTGCACCTGGGCAACGGTGCCTCGGCCGCCGCCATCCGCAATGGCCGCGCGATCGACACCACCATGGGTCTGACCCCGCTGGCCGGTCTGGCCATGGGTACCCGTTCCGGTGACATCGACCCTGGCATCATCTTCCACCTCTCGCGCCAGGCGGGCATGTCCATCGATGAGATCGACAATCTCCTCAACAAGCAGTCCGGTGTCAAGGGCCTGGCCGGCGTCAATGACTTCCGCATCCTGCGCGAGCGCATCCAGAACGAGGACCAGGACGCGTGGCTGGCGTACAACATCTACATCCACGCGCTGCGCCGCTTCATTGGCGCGTACATGATCGCGCTCGGCCGCGTCGACGCGATTACCTTTACCGCCGGCGTGGGCGAGAACGACACGGAGGTCCGCCAGGACTCCCTGTACAACCTCGACATGTACGGCATCCACTTCGACAAGGAAGCCAACCTCTCGCCGTCGCGTGAGCCGCGCATGATTTCCACGCGTACCTCCCCGGTGAAGGTCTTCGTCGTGCCTACCAACGAGGAGCTTGCCATCGCGCAGAAGTCTGCCGCCGTGGCCACGCTCGCGCGCGAAGCCGGGCTTTTCTAAAAACGGCGTGACAGGAACACTCCTGGGAGTAGCTCAACGAAAGGGACTGTCTTTCCCTACCTAGTATTTGGGTAAGTATCTCTCTCAGGAGTTTTCGCATGTCTGTGTCTTTGCGCAGTACCATAAATTTTTCGCCGCCGCGGCCTCGTTTGCGCAGCTCGTGCCCAGTATCTTTTGGGTGCCACATATAATGTGCAGTCCTCCGCTTGCCGGAGGGCTGTACTCGTTTTAGCGTATGCGTCATGACCATTATGGGGGAGCTGGCCAGCCTGTTGGCCCGGGGGCTCGACATCGTTGACGAGGTGCTTGGTAAGACCGAAGCGGAGATTATCGCCATGGGTATTCCCGACACGCTTGCCACAGACGTCGTCGCGACTGCCGCGCCCTTTGCCGAGACGAATTCATTCCAAGACAAACGCCGCCGGACGCGCGCTGCGGCGGAGAAACACAATCTGCTCACGCTCATCGCGGTAGAGAAACAAGCCCAACGACTCAAAAAAGAACACCAGCGCTGGGATGTACGTCTCGAGGCGCTGAAGAACACCGGCGATACGAAGCACATCGACAAACAAGCCCGCGAGCTGGTAAAGAAGGTGTCCACACCGCGCGCGCCGAAGGCTGGCGTGCGGTTTGCTCAGCATCGGGATGGTAACGCGTCGCTGACTATCTGCGGGCCGTCGGCGGACCTGGCTGATATCCGGGATTCCATTGACAAAGA
>NZ_JBCJKS010000015.1:0-75278 GCF_039822565.1 Corynebacterium sp. SA-MJD20WY100
CCAACCTGGACAACATCCTCATGCTGTGCGAATACCACAACATGAAAAAGAGAGACGGCGACATCTACTACAAAGGCAACGACGGCAGGATCTACAAGCGGAGGGAATTCGGACCCGACGTCCCCTGCAACTAGATGAGAGAGACAACCCCGCCCCTAAGGGGCGGGCACTTCAGCATGCCGTTTTACAGCGAAGACAGCAGCTCTTCGAAGCGGCGGCCGGTCG
Organism: Corynebacterium sp. SA-MJD20WY100; assembly: GCF_039822565.1. Classification (NCBI taxonomy): domain Bacteria; kingdom Bacillati; phylum Actinomycetota; class Actinomycetes; order Mycobacteriales; family Corynebacteriaceae; genus Corynebacterium; species Corynebacterium sp. SA-MJD20WY100. The sequence continues at coordinate 226 of NZ_JBCJKS010000015.1, forward strand.
ACTCCCAGGAGAAGCCGGCCGCGAAGTCGCGGGCGGCGGCGCCGAGTGCGGCGCGGCGGGAGGGGGCATCGGAAAGCTGGCGGGTGGCGGCGATGAGCTCGGGCAGGGTCTCGACGAGCACGCCGGTCTCGCCGTCGCGGACGGAATCGCGCAGGCCGAAGCGGTAGCCGATGGTGGGGACGCCATGCTGGGCGGCCTCCATGACGGCGAGGCCCCAGCCTTCCATGCGGGAGGGCATGAGGTGGATATCGGCGCGGTCGAGGAGTGCATGCTTGTAGTCTTCGGTGACCTGGCCGCGGAAGCGTACGCGGTCGGTGAGGTCGTGCTTCTCGACGTACTCGCGCAGCTGAGCCTCCCACCAGCCGCTGCCGATGATGTCGAGGACCGAGCCCGGCACGGCCGCGACCGTGTCGATGGCGTGCTCGATCTGCTTGTGCGGGACGAGGCGGGAGAGCGTGACAAGGTGCAGGCCGGCCTCGCGCTCGAGGCGCGGGACGTGGGCCGGGATGGGGTCGACGCCGTTTTCGATGATCTCGATGCCCGTGACGCCGAGCTTCTCCAGGTCCGCCGCGGAGCCGCGCGAGACGGTGATATAGGGCGCGCCGCGGTAGACGCGGGGGGCGACCTTGGACTCGAGGAACCAACCCAGCCGAGAGAGGAACGGGCCGGCGACGGGCCACTGGGCCTTGTGGCAGTGGTGCGTGAGCAACACGACGGGCGTGCGCGTGGCTAGGCGCGCGAAGAACGGGATGCCGTTTTGGGTATCGATGATGGCGTCGAGCGTGCCAAATCGCCTGGTGGCGAGCGCAACGAGCGCGTATGGGTAAACGGTGAACTTGCCGCCCGCGCGGGAATATGTGACGCCGTCGCGCTTCTCGCGGCGCGCGCCATTCATGTGCTTCGAGGTGCGGTAGATGACCTCGTGGCCGTGCGCGGCGAGGTACTCGCCCACGCGCTCCAAATAGCGTTCCGAGCCCCCGCCCTGCGGGTGGGTGGAGTCGCGCCAGCACAGTAAAAGAATTCTCATGTCGAGCTACTAGCCTAATGGGTTATGAAGAAAACCCGTGCCTTGGCCACCTTGCGCCGCTCGTGGCGGCTGCTGCGCTCCTTTCGGTTCGAGCAGACTGAGCCGTCAATTTTCTATGGCGAGTTGGCATCGGACACGGCGTCGTTGGTCGCGGCACTCTGCGCGGACCATGGCGTGCCGCTGCGCCGCGTGCTCGACGTGGGCGGCGGGCCGGGTTACTTCGCCTCGGCGTTCGCGGCGCGCGGGGCGTCGTACTTCGGCGTAGAGCCGTCACACTCGGAGATGTCCGCGGCCGGCATCCGCGTGGCGAATGCGGTGCGCGGGGACGGCGCTGACCTGCCCTTCGCAGATGGCGCCTTCGACGTGACGTACTCGTCCAACGTTGTCGAGCACACGCCGCGGCCGTGGGACATGGCGCGCGAGATGCTGCGGGTGACCAAGCCCGGAGGCCTGGTGATTATGAGCTACACGGTCTGGCTCGGGCCCTTCGGCGGGCACGAGACCGGGCTGTGGCAGCACTACGTGGGCGGCGCGTTCGCGCGCGACCGCTACACGCGGGTGCACGGCCACGCGCCGAAGAACGTGTTTGGCGAGTCGCTCTTCGCCGTGTCGGCGCGGGAGGGCTTGTCCTGGGCTCGCTCCTCCGGCCGGTCCTGGTGTGCCTTTCCGCGCTACCACCCATGGTGGGCCTGGTGGGTCGTGCGCGTGCCGGTGCTGCGCGAGTTCTTGACGTCGAATCTGGTGCTCGTGCTGCGGGCGTGACCGCTTGGCGTCGGCGACGAAGGCCCTTAGATTCACAAGAAAAGGAAAGCGCCGCCCGAGTGGGCGGCGCTGCAGTCGTTCTTAGACGCCTGCGTCAGCGAGACGCTTCTTCAGAGCCTCGAACTGCTCGTGGACCTCAGACGGGACGCGGTCGCCGAGGAACTTGAGGTAAGCCTCGTTGTCCTCGATGTCGGCGGCCCAGTCAGCAGGGTTAACGGCAAGGGCTTCCTTGACGTCAGCCATGTGGACGTTCGCGCCAGCGAGTTCGATGTCCTCCGGGCGGGCGGTGTGGCCTATGACGGTCTCGTTGGCCTCGACCTTGCCGTCGATACGGTCGACGATCCACTTGAGGACGCGGGAGTTCTCGCCGAAGCCCGGCCACAGGAAGCGGCCGTCGTCGCCGCGGCGGAACCAGTTGACCAGGAAGATGGACGGCATGCGGTCGCCGCCTTCCTTGCCCATGTCGATCCAGTGCTGCAGGTAGTCACCGACGTTGTAGCCGATGAACGGCAGCATAGCCATCGGGTCGTGGCGCAGGGAGCCGACCGTGGCCTCGGCCGCGGCAGCGGTCTGGCCGGAGGAAAGCAGGGAGCCGATCATGGTGCCGTGGTTCCAGTCGAAAGCCTGGGTGACGAGCGGAACGGTCTTCGCGCGGCGGCCGCCGAAGAGGATCGCGTCGATCTTGACGCCCTTCCAGTCGTCGTACTCCGGAGCCGCGGTCGGGCACTGAGCAATCGGGACGCAGTAACGAGAGTTCGGGTGAGCGGCCTTGCCGGTCGCCTCGTTCGGACGCCACTCGTTGCCGAGCCAGTCGATGAGGTGCTCCGGCGTGTCGCCGTCCATGCCCTCCCACCAGACGTCGCCGTCATCGGTGAGCGCAACGTTGGTAAACAGCGTGTTGCCGGCCTCCATGGTCTTCATGGCGATCGGGTTGGAGTCGTAGGAGGTGCCCGGCGCGACGCCGAAGAAGCCGTTTTCCGGGTTGACGGCGTACAGGCCGTCTTCACGCAGGTGCAGCCACGCGATGTCGTCGCCCACGACCTGTGCGGACCAGCCCGGGATGGTCGGGGTGATCATGGCGAGGTTGGTCTTACCGCAGGCAGACGGGAAGGCAGCGGCGACGTGGTAGGACTTGCCAGCCGGGTTGGTGAGCTTGAGGATAAGCATGTGCTCGGCCATCCATCCCTCTTCCTTCGCCATGACGGAAGCGATACGCAGGGCGTAGCACTTCTTGGCGAGAATGGCGTTTCCGCCGTAGCCGGAACCGTAGGACCAGATTTCCTTGGTCTCCGGGAACTGGGTGATGTACTTGGTCTCGTTGCACGGCCAGACGGAGTCTTCCTGGCCCGGCTCGAGCGGGGCGCCCACGGAGTGGAGCGCGTGGACGAAGTTGCCGTTGGCACCGATCTTGTCCAAGGCTTCTTTGCCCATGCGGGTCATGATGCGCATGGAGAGCACGACGTAGGCGGAGTCAGTGAGCTGAACGCCGAGCTTCGGCTCCGGATCGTTGATGGGGCCCATGCAGAACGGCACGACGTACATCGTGCGGCCCTTCATGGAGCCACGGAAGGCCTCGGTCATCTCGGCCTTCATCTGGGCCGGGTCCATCCAGTTATTGGTCGGGCCGGCGTCCTCTTCCTTCTCCGTGCAAATGAAGGTGCGGGACTCGACGCGGGCGACGTCAGACGGGTTGGAGCGCGCGAGGAAGGAGTTCGGACGCTTCTCCTCATTGAGCTTAATCAGCGTGCCCTTCTCCACGAGCTCGGCCGCGAGGCGGTCAGCCTCTTCTTGGGAGCCGTCCACGAAGACCACGCTCTCCGGCTGGAAAAGCTCGACAGACTCGCTAATCCACGAGATGAGCTGTTCATTTTGGGTCGGAATTTCTCCAACGAGGCCACGAATCTGAGCGGTCATTCACTTCTCCTAGGGTCATCAGGTGTTGGCAAGTACAGAGTAGCCGCTACAAGCACTTTTGTGGGCTAAACAAAAACCAACAGGTTATATCCACACTTCCCACCTTAACCTACGCCGCGGGTACCCCTGGAGCCGTGGGAAATACGCCACACTCCTGCACCCTCAAACGGGGGAACAGTACCCCCGATGTCAACAAAGTACGCACGCAGTCTCGGCGCGGCGACGCCCTGGTTATAACCGCGCGGGCGGAGGAGAGAAGCGGCAATGCCTGTCAATATTGGTCCTTGACCTAAAAACAGGAACAATAGGGTGCGATGACTACACCACAGAACCCTGAACAGGCCCTCACCGAGCGTGAGCGCGGCCAGTTCGGTCCCATGCAGACTGACTTCAACGCCACCTTCGGCAACGAGCTCGACTACCCGCGCCTCGGCAACGTCACGTTCCGCCGCGGCACGCTCACCGCTAACCAGCAGGCGCTCTTCGACGAGCACTGGCCGCACCTCGGGCGCGATCTCGCCAACGAGCGCCTCGATATCGACGAGTGGTTCGGCCGCACCGGCGCCAAGACCGTCCTGGAGATCGGCTCGGGCACCGGTACCTCGACGGCCGCAATGGCCCCGCTCGAGGCGGACACCAATGTGATTGCCGTCGAGCTGTATAAGCCAGGCTTGGCCAAGCTGCTGGGAGCGGTGGTGCGAGGGGGCATCGGAAACATCCGCATGGTCCGTGGGGACGGCATGGAGGTGCTCATGCGCATGGTGGAGCCGGAGTCGCTCGACGGCATTCGTGTGTTTTTCCCGGACCCGTGGCCCAAGGCGCGCCACCACAAGCGGCGCATTATCCAGTCCGGCCCGCTCAATCTGTTTGCCTCCCGCCTGAAGAAGGGCGGCGTGCTCCACGTCGCGACCGACCACGCGGGCTACGCCGAGTGGATTGATGAACTCGTGAACGTCGAACCGCAGCTCGACTACAAGGGCTGGCCGTGGCCGGAGTGCCCACAGCTTACGGACCGCCAGGTCATTACGAAGTTTGAGGGCAAAGGACTCGACGCAGACCACGTGATCAAGGAATACCTCTGGGAGAAGAAGTAAATGAAGTACCTGCTCGTGTGGGACGCGCCAAACATGGACATGGGCCTGGGTTCCATCCTGGGCCACCGCCCGGATGCCGCGCACCGGCCGCGTTTCGACGTCATCGGCCGCTGGCTCGTGGAGCAGGCCCAGGCCGTGGGCGCCGACCCTGAGGCAGGAGTCTTCACCAACGTCACGCCCGGCAATGCCGATGCCATCCGCAGCTGGGTCGAAGCCATCCGCAACGTCGGCTTTGGCGTCTTCGCCAAGCCCAAGCTCACCGAGGACTCGGATGTCGATCCGGACATGCTCGACCACATCCAGGCCAACCGTGGGCAGCTCGCCGGCGTTGTTGTCGCGAGCGCGGACGGCCAGAACTTCGAGCCGCTCCTGCGCGAGCTCGCCCGCGCGGGCGTCGCTGTCACGGTGCTCGGCTTCCGCGAGCACGCCAACTGGGCACTGCATGCGGCAGGCGAGGTGGCGCATTTCGAGTTCGTGGATCTCGAGGACATCGAGGGCGTGTTCCGCGAGCCGCTGCCGCGCGTCAACCTGGACAATCTGCCGGAGGGCGGCGCGTGGCTCCAACCCTTCCGCCCGCTTGCCGCGCTGCTCAAATAAGGAGGTCGCATGTTTTATTCCTGGGGCCTATTTTCCTATAAGCACCGCAAGATCGTGCCGCTGCTCATCGTGGCGGCCATTCTCGTGCTCTTTGGTGTCTTCGGCACCCAACTGAGCGACCGGATGAGCCAGGAGGGCTGGGACGATCCGAACTCGTCATCCACGGCCGCCGCGAAGATCGAACAGGAGACGTTCGGCCGCGATAACAACGGCGACGTCATCCTGCTCATCGACGATCCCGATAAGAACTTCGACGCCGCCAAGTCCTATATCGACGGGCTCAAGGAGCAGTACCCGGACCAGATCGACCACGTCACGAGCTACTTCGACTCGCGCAACCCGAAGCTGAAGAACGCGGAGAGCAACGTCGCGTTTGCCGCCATCGGACTCAAGGGCGACGGGGAGCAAACACTCAAGGACTACCGCGCCATCGAGGACTCCCTCTACGACACGGACCTGCCCGTCCAGGTCGCCGGCGCCACCGCCGTCGCGGACGCGCTCGATGACGGCATGGCCAACGACATCGCGCGCGCCGAGAAGGCCGCCCTGCCGCTAGTCGGCCTGCTGCTGCTCGTGGTCTTTGGGTCCGTCGTCGCGGCATTCATGCCGCTCGTCGTGGGCGGCCTGTCCATCCTGGGCTCACTGGGCATCCTCTCGGTGCTCGCGGGCTTCCTCCAGGTCAATACGTTTGCCCAGGCCGTCGTCACGCTGCTGGGCCTGGGCCTGGCCATCGACTACGGCCTGTTCATGGTCTCCCGCTTCCGCGAGGAGCTCGACGCCGGCCGCGAGACCAAGGACGCCGTCGCCCGCACCACCGCGACCGCCGGCCAGACCGTGGTCTTCTCCGCCCTCATGGTCGCTTTCGCGCTCTCCGGGCTCTTCATCTTCCCGCAGGCCTTCCTCAAGTCCGTCGCCTACGGCGCGATTTCCGCCGTGGGCCTCGCCGCGCTCCTCTCGGTCACGGTACTCCCCGCGCTCTTCGGGCTCCTCGGTACAAACATCGACAAGTGGACCGTGCGCCGCACAAGCCGAAAAGCAAGAAAGCTCGAAGACTCCTGGTGGTACAAGCTGCCCAAGCTCGCGATGAAGCGCGCCACCTGGGTCACCGTCGGCATCGCCGGCCTCTTGCTCGCACTCACGCTGCCCACGCTCGCCATGACCTTCGGCGGCATCAACGAAACCTACCTGCCGCCCACGCAGCAGACCCGCGTCGCGCAGGACCGCTTCAACGAGGAGTTCCCGGGCTTCCGCACAGAGCCGGTCAAGCTCGTCGTCACTGGCGCGGAGAGCAACCAGCAGCTCGTGGACGTCTACATGCAGGTCCGCGGCCTCCAGGGCCTCACGGAGCCCATGACGCCGTCCACGTCCACCGTGGACGGCACGACGGTACTCTCCGCGGGCATCCAGGACCGCGCAGACTACACGCGCATCGTCCACGAACTCGAAAACATCCAGGCTCCGGAGGGCGTCGAGCTCTACGTCGGCGGCACGCCCGCCATGGAAGTCGAGTCCCTCGATGCCCTCATCCACAAGCTCCCCTGGATGGCCCTCTACATCGTGGCGACGACGTTCATCCTCATGGCGCTCGTCTTCGGCTCGCTCGTCTTGCCGGCCAAGGCCGTCATCATGACCATGCTCACCGCCGGCGCTACGCTGGGCATTCTCACCGGCATGTTCGTCCTCGGCGCAGGCTCGGGCCTGCTCAACTTCACGCCGGGTCCGCTCATGTCGCCGGTTCTCGTCCTCATCATCGCGATCGTCTACGGTCTGTCTACGGACTACGAGGTCTTCCTCGTCTCCCGCATGGTTGAGGCCCGCCGTGCAGGCGACTCCACCGACGAGGCCATCGCCAAGGGCACCGCGCACACCGGCGGCATCATCACGGCCGCCGCGCTCATCATGATCGTCGTCGCCGCCGCGTTCGGCTTCTCTGACATCGTGATGATGAAGTACATCGCTTTCGGCATGATCTTCGCGCTCTTCCTCGACGCGACCATCGTGCGCATGCTCCTCGTCCCCGCCGTCATGCACCTCCTGCGCGAGGACAACTGGTGGGCCCCGCGCTTTATCCAGCGCGCCTACACCCGCATGGGCCACGCCCAGCTTGCCGATGCCCCCGCCGCGCCCGCCGCCGAGGCGGCAGGCATGGAGGAACCGGAAGGCCACTACCGCGGCCGCCGCACCGCGGACACCGATTCGGAGCTTGTGCCCTTTAGCGAGCTGGTGAAACGTTTGGATAAAGAATGAACCGCAAGTGGATCACGTGGATAGTCTCGCTCGTCGCGCTTGCGGCGCTGGGCTGGTTCTTTAGGGACCAGCTCGACTTCATCGGCGACGGCCTGCGCAGCCTGCGGCACGCGGAGCCGCTGCCCGTGGTGCTCGTGGTGGTCTTCGCGCTGGGCGCAGTGGCCGCGATGAGTGAGGTCATGCGCCGGCTCATCGGCGCGGGCGGCGTGCACGTGCCGCTGCGGGAGGCCTTCGCGATTTCCATGGCCTCCAACGCCTGGTCCACGACGCTGCCGGGCGGGCCCGCCTTCTCTGCCATCCTGACGTTTCAGGTGCAGCGCGGCTGGGGGGCATCGGTAGCCTTGTGCAGCTACTTCTTCTTCCTGTCCTCCGCTATCTCTACGATGTGGCTCGCGCTCATCGGCATCGCGGGGGTGTTCTTCCTCAACGCGGATATGGCGTTGGGCTCGCTCATCCTCACCGTAACGCTCATGGCCGCGGCGACGGGCGGCATCTTCTGGCTCACGGAACACCCGGAGACCCTCAAGAAGTGGCTCGGCCATCCCAAGCTCGCGCGCGTGCGCGCGGAGGTCGACCACTTGGGCGAGGTGCACCTGTCGCGCTGGGCCTTCGGGATTGTCTCGGGCGCCTCGCTCGTCCATCGCCTGCTCGACCTGCTCGCGCTGTGGGCGGCCGTGTGGGCCGTCACCGGTGAAATGCCGTGGCTGCGCGCCGGTGAGAACGCCACCACGATGGCCGGCGTCGCGCTCGCCTTCCTCACCGCCAAACTTGCCGGCTCCGCGCAGATCACGCCCGGCGGCCTGGGCACGGTCGAGGCCGCCATCATCGGCCCACTCGTGGCCACGGGCATGACGGCCGTGGGCGCAACCTCCGCCGCGCTCATCTACCGCCTGATTTCCTTTGCCCTGGTTACTATCATTGGCTGGGTTATCTACTTCTGGCATTACGCTCGCCAGGGCCTTACCTATCAGGCCCTCAATGGAAAGGATTCCAGTGCGCACAGCACCGCTTCTTGATATCGCTGCCCTCGTCCTCTTTGCGCTCTTTGCCCGCGCGGCGCACCCGCCGTTCACGTTCCTGGGCGCCATCGACGCGTTCTGGCCGTGGGCCGTGGGCGCGCTCGTGGGCTGGGGCATTGTCACGGTGGTCAAGCCCCGCAACCACTACGGCGAGGGCATCATCGTCTGGCCCAGCGCCATTATCATCGGCATGATCCTGTGGACCGTGGTCAACGGCCACCTGCCCCACTACAGCTTCCTCATCGTGGCGTCCGTGATGAGCTTTATTCTGATGTTTGCTTGGCGTGTCGTCGCGATGCGCCGAAACGCCAGATTAGCCAAGCAGCAGGCGCCACGACGATAGCAATCAGCACGAGCACCAGCGCCGGCGCAAAGACTGCCGAGGTCGCTAGGCCCGCCGAGAACACATCCTCCGCCGTAGAGACCACCGGGGCACCCACGCCCACGGTGGTGGTGTTCACGACGGGCCGCGTTGTCGTTTTGAGCAGGTGCATGGCCAACGCAATGCCAAAGCCGACGACGAGCAGAATCCACGTCTTCGGCTCCGACCACACGCTGGAGTCACCCACCGTCTGATCCCCGAACGCCGAGGCAAACATAAGCCCGCCCGAGGTCGGGCGCACGAGCGTCTGAATGATGTCATTGACCGAATCAACCGCCGGCACCTTGTCCGCGACAATCTCGATGGCGAGCAGCACGCCAATGATGATGAGCAGAATCGGGTCCGAAAGCCACGTCCACCCCTCTGGCAAATTCACCCAATCGGTGTAGCGCGCGAGCACGCCGTAGAGGAGCAGAGGAATATAGGCGTTCAGGCCCGCCGAGGTGGCCAGGCCGAGGGCTGCGGAAAGTTCCATGCCTTCCAGTTAAGCACGACGCTGCATCAGGGGCTGAAGAAAAATACCATCGGCCCCCAGTTTCCTGGGGGCCGATGGTCTCTCTCAAATCTCCCGACTCCGAGTGGTTTCTCAGGCCGCTCGCCCCTCGGGAGGAGGGGTTCTCTCTATCTCTCATGCGCCTCTCTCAAACGCATGACTTTATTATGGCGTAGTTTTCTGCAATGAACATGGTTTAAACCTGTCAAAACCTTCACAGTTTGATAGCAGAGAGGTAACGGGCGACGGATGTGCCCACTACATGACAAACCCGGCCCGCGAGATAACACCGTGGACCGGGAAGGCAGAGAGGCAAGACGCGTCGCAGCTTCTAGCGCGGGGTCACCGCAGCAATCAGCTGGTTGACCGCCATGATGATGTAGTTGATGATGTCTCCCGACAGGTCGAGAACGCTACTGAGCATGATGCCAGCCTCCTATTCTTTTGAAAATGTCTCGTTGAGTTTATCGCGCAGAATCGGAAAAGTGCTACATCGGCGAAATCGTGTGCTTCTTCGGCAGGTCGTGGACGTCCTTGTCCGCGAGCTGGCGCAGCGCACGGCGCAGGGCCAGACGGGACTCGGAGGGATTGACCATGGCGTCGAGGTAGCCACGCTCCGCAGCAACGTAGGGCGCGGTCATGGTCTCGTCGTAGAAGTCCATAAACATCTTCTTCGTCGCGGCGCGCTGCTCCGGGGTCTCGGCGGCAGCGAGCTGCTTGCCGGCGATCATGACAACGGCCGCGGCGGAACCCATGACGGCAATCTGCGCGGTCGGCCACGCCAAGTTGATGTCGCCAGTGAGGTTCTTCGAGCCCATGACGGCATAGGCTCCGCCGTAGGCCTTGCGCACGATGAGCGAGACCTTCGGGACGGTCGCCTCGACGACGGCGAAGGCGAACTTCGCGCCGCGGTGGATAAGACCTGCCTTCTCCTGCTCCACGCCCGGCAGGTAGCCCGGGGTGTCGACGACGAATACGAGGGGGATGTTGTACGCATCGCAGATGCGGATGAAGCGCGCGCCCTTATCGGCGGCATCGGCATCGATGCAGCCCGCGTTGAACATCGGGTTATTCGCCACAAACCCCACGGTCTTGCCGTCGATACGGCCGAAGGCCGTGATCATATTCGGCGCGAAGTTGGGCTGCAGCTCGATGATGTCTTCATCGTCACCAAGCAGCGGAAGCAGCTCGGTCATGTCATAGCCGGCGTTGGTGTCGTCGGGCATGAACGAGTCCAGGGCGGCATCGTCAAGCTCCGCGTCGGACGGCGCCGGGAACTCCGGGGCCGGGTCGAAGCAGGTGAGCGGCAGGTGGTCGAGCAAGTCGCGGACGAAATCGAAGGCCTCCTCCTCGGAGCCTACGACGGCCTGGACATTGCCGTTGAGCTCCTGCTGGCGCGCGGAGCCCAGGTCCGCGGAGGTGATGTCCTCACCGGTGACCTCGCGGATGACATTGGGACCGGTGACGTACATTTCGGCCTCACCGTCCACGGCAATGACGAAGTCCGTCGTCACGGGTGCGTACACGGCGCCGCCGGCGGACTTGCCCATCATGATGGAGATCTGCGGGCTGCGGCCGCTCAAAGGCATCTGGCGGCGGGCGATCTCGGAGTACATGGCCAGCGAGGTCACCGCGTCCTGAATGCGGGCACCGCCAGAGTCCTGAATACCGATAACGGGGCAGCCAATCTTGATGGCCATATCCATGACCTCAGTGACCTTCTGGCCGAAGGTCACGCCCACGGAACCGCCGTAGACCGTCTTATCGTGCGCGTAGATGCACACCGGACGGCCGGAGATGCGCCCGTAGCCCGTCACCACACCATCCGAGTAGATGGCGTCCGGGTCGCCCGGGGTCTTGCCCAGGGCGCCGATTTCCACGAAAGAGCCCTCGTCGAGCAGCGCGTTAATGCGCTGGCGCGGCGTGGACCGGCCGGCCGCATCGCGGCGCTGACGCGAACGCTCGGAGCCGGGATCCTGCGCCTTCTCAAGCCGTGCGCGCAGATCGGCTAGCTTCTCAGCCGTGGTTGTCACGAATGAACTCCTCGGTGTCTTGGGTTATCGCGCGGTCGCCGTGAAGGCAGCCGCCGACATGTCAGTCCTTAATGATAACTCCCCCTGTGGGAGGAGAAAACGTCGCACGCGGCTCAGCCGAAGCCGAGCCGCGCTGAGTGCGGAGAATTTAAGAGAACTTCTCTTCAATCCACTGCTGCATGTGCTTGCCCACGATGCCGATGGCCGGCTCGTCCGGCACAGCGAGGTGGTCGCCCGGAAGCTGGACGATCTCCAGGTTCTTCACAATCTGGCCCCAGCCGCCATCCGGAGCGACCTCCGCGTAGGCAGGTTCGAGCTCGATGGCGCCGTCGTGCATGCGCTCAGAGCGGAAGAGCAAGACCGGGACGTCGACCTCAGCCCAACGCTGGAAGTCGATCTTCGCCAGGATCTGGTTGTCCACGAAGGACGCACGCTGGTGCTCGAGGACGCCGGCGGCGAGGCCGTGCTCAGAGGCATCGGTCGTGGAGAGGAACTCCGCGAGCATCGCCATGACGGCGTCCTCGCCGACGGTCTCGATAAGGTCGTACGGCACCGGGAAATCCAGGTCGTAGGTCTTCTTCGCAAACGCCGCATAGCGACCCCAGCGGGCCTTGGTCTCCTCGAGGGTATCCGGAGCCGGGTGAGCCGGCTGCGTCGTATCGAGCAGCGCAATAAAGCCCACCTCAGGGACGTCCTCGCCGGCGGCGCGACGCTTGCCCAGCTGCGAGGCCACCTCATAAGCCAGTGCACCACCGAAGGACCAGCCGCCGAGCACGATCCTGCGGCCGCGCGCATACGTGATGATGTCATCGAGGTATGACTCGGCGCGCTCCTCGATGGAGCCCTCGACGCGCTCGATGCCGTAGACGGCGACGTCGTCCGGCAGGCGGCGAGTGAGCGGCTGGTACACGACGGTCGTGCCGCCAGCCGGGTGGAACATGAACACGGCCGGTCCATCGGCCTCGCGCAGGACGCGGACGTTGCCTTCGACCTCGGTCTCCAGGCCCTCGCGGACGCGGTCAGCGAGCGGCTCGAGGGTCTGGACTTCCTTGACCTGCGCTGCGGTGACCTCAATCCCGGCGCGCTCGGTAAGGCGCTCGGCGATCTGCTGCGCCACCTCGTCCGAGATGGCCGGCAGCGTGGAGGTCACGCCTGCGGCGGCCTTGCCGGTGAACGTGGCCCAGGTGCCAAAGACCATGCGCTCGGAGGCGTCGCGCGGGGCGACGCCGACTCCTTCCGCATCGACGGCGCCCGCCAGGGTACCCTCGCCGGAGGTCTGCGAGGCCGGGCTTTCCGATGCCGCCTCGTCCCCAGCACCGGCCGCAGCGCCGGCCGTGGTCGGCGTCTCGCCGGTCTGGACAGCTTCTTCGACCATGGCGATGACGTCGGCGAGCGACGCGTCACGCAGGGCCTGGACCGGGATCGGCGGAATCTGGAAGTCGTTTTCCACGCGGTTCTTAATGCGCATGCCCATGAGCGAATCGAGACCCAGGTCGATGAGCGGCAGCTCGCGCGGCAGGTCCGAGACGTCGTAGCCCATGGACTCAGAAACGATGAGTGCGAGGTGCTCCTCGACAGATTCCTGGGACGGGTCCCAGCGCACGGCCTCGATGTCATCGAGCTCGTCTGCGGCTGGCGCCGCGGACGTCGAAGCGGACGGTGCCTGGACGCCGTGGAGCGTGGGGGCATCGGAAAGCTGCAGCGTGGAGGCAAAGCCCTCGGCAAGCAGCGAGCCGTCCGCGGCGAGGTACGCGGCAACGGAGAGACCACCCAGGGAGCGGTCGACCGTCACCGTGATGTCACCCGCTGGCGGAAGGTCGGCGTGTTCCTCAACGGCGGCGAGCTGGGCGCCGGGCTCAACGGCCTCGGCGGCGGACTCGAGCAGCGCGAGGACGCTCGGCGCCTGGTCCGCGTTCGTGCCGAAGGCAATCTGGCCGGTGGGCAGCGTGACGCGGGCGCCGGGCAGTCCGGACGCGCCCGACGCCGGGCGAGCATTGGTCCACAGGTGCTGACGCTTGAACTGCGTATGTGGCACCGCCGTCGCTGCCGCGCCGGCGGCAGCAGCGGAAAGGTCGCCGAAGACTGCGCGGTAGTCGATGGGCGCACCCGCGACGTAGAGCTTGGCCAGGAGGTCGAGCAGCGAGGCGGACTCGTCGATCTTGCGCTTGAAGACGTAGAGCAGCTGAGCATCGGCCTTGCCCACGGTAAACGCGGTGTTCATCATGCCCATGAGCGCGACAGGGTTCGGGGAGATTTCCACGAGCTGGGTGTGGCCGTGGGCGAGCGCCTGCTCCGTGGCGTCCTGGAAGTAGACGGCCTGGCGCGTCATGTGGAGCCAGTACTCATCCGTGTGGACCGTGGCGCCCGGCTCATAGCGCACCGCCTTATCCACGGAGCTGTAGAGCGCCGTGTGGAGGGGGCGAGCCTCGATGCCAGCGATCTCTGCGGCGAGCTCGCCGAGGAGTGGCTCGACGGCGGAGGTATGGCCGGCGCCCTTGACCTTGAGGGCACGGGCGAACTTGCCTTCGCCTTCGAGACGCTCGACGAGGTCGAGGACCTGCTGACGCGGGCCACCGACGGTGTTCATGCCGGGGCCGGCGTAGACGGCGGGCTCGATGTCGTTGCCGAGGGCGAAGATTTCCTCGGCGGAGAGCTCGACGACAGCCATGGCGCCTTGAGTTTCCTCGGTGAGCGAGGCCTCGCCCTCGCCCATGAGGCGGGCGCGGTGGCAAGCGATGAGCATGGCGTCCTCGGCGGAGATACCGCCGGCGGCGTAGGCCGCGGCGATTTCACCCATGGACATGCCCATGACGGCGGACGGGCGGGCGCCGAAGTGCGCGAGAAGATCCGTGAGCGCGATCTGGATGGCGGTGACGGCGACCTGGCCCGTTTCCGTGTTGTAGGTCTGCGAGTCGTCGCGGACGATGTCGAGGATGGACCAGCCGGACTCAAAGTCTACGATCTTGTCGAGCTCGGCGAGGCGCTCAGCGAAGAACGGCGAGATCTCCAGGAAGTCCTTGACCATCTTGCGGTGCTGGGAGCCGAAGCCGGAGTAGACGAAGACGGGACCGGCCGACGCTGGCGCGTCGGCCGAAGAAATGCCCACGGAGACCTTGCCTTCGGCAACCTGGCGCAGGCGGCGCACCGCCTCGTCCTCGTTCGTGGCGGTCACGACGGCGCGGGAGCGCGCGTGGTTGCGGCCGGCGAGGACGCGGGCGACGTCGAAGAGATCCGGGTGGGTTTCCTCGATGAAGTCTGCGAGCTGGCCCGCGAGTGCCTTGCGGCGCGACGGCAGGAGGCCGGAGACGGCCAGAGAGAAGGACGGCACGACGGCCGGGTGGTCCTCGTCGACGGCGGGCTTCTCCTCAAGGCGCACCTGGGCCGGGCGGCGGGTGGTCTCGCCGTCGAGATCCGGGCGGTAATCCGTGAGGACGAGGTGGGCATTGGTGCCACCGAAGCCGAAGCCGGAGACTCCGGCGACCTTACGACCGGAGTACTCGGGCCACTCGCGGGTATCGGCGACAACCTCGAGGTGCTCGGCGTCGAAGTCGACGTAGTGGTTGGGCTCGGTGAAGTTGACCTGGCCCGGCAGCTCGTTGGCGCGCATAGCCGCGAGCACCTTGATAAGACCCACGACGCCGGCGGCGGCCTCGGAGTGGCCGATATTCGACTTCGCGGAGCCGAGCAACATGGGGCTCGCGGCGTCGCGGCCGTGGCCGACGACGCGGCCGAGCGCGGAGGCCTCGATGGGGTCACCGAGGATGGTGCCGGTACCGTGGGCCTCGACGTAGTCGACGGTGCGCGGGTCGATGCCAGCGTCGGCGTAGGCGCGGCGCAGCACGTCGACCTGGGCCTCGGGGTTCGGAGCGGTGATGCCGTTGGAGTGGCCGTCCGAGTTCACGGCGGAGCCGCGGATAACACCCAGAATGTTATCGCCGGCCGCCTGGGCGTCGGAGAGACGCTTGAGGACGACGAGGCCGGCGGCATCGGAGCGCACGATGCCATCCGCGTCGTCCGAGAACGCATGGATGTTGCCCGTGGGCGAGATGACGCCGAGCTCGCTGAAGCCCAGCGACGCGTAGGGAGCCGCAAGGATATTGACGCCGCCGGCGAGGGCGGCATCGGCAGCGCCGGTGCGCAGATCGCGCACGGCCTGGTGGATGGCGACGAGCGAGGTCGAGCACGCGGTGTCCACGTTGATGGACGGGCCGCGCAGGTCCAGCGCGTAGGACACGCGGTTCGGGATGACGGCCGAAGACGTGCCGGTCAGGGCATACGGGTGCATCTCGGCCGGATCGGCGGCGAGCAGCATGCCGTAGTCGTTGTTGGTGGAGCCGATGTAGACACCGGTGGCGGTGCCGCGCAGCTCGTTGGCGGGAACGCCGGCATCCTCGAGGGCCTCCCAGGCCAGCTCGAGGATGATGCGCTGCTGCGGGTCCATGTTGGTGGCCTCGAGAGGACTCAGGCCGAAGAACTCCGGGTCGAAGCCCGCAATGTCCTCGATGTAGCCACCGGTGGTGTTCTCGGTTTCCAGCTTCGCGGAGATCACCGGGTCTGCCGCGTATTCGCTCCAGCGGCCCATGGGAAGCGGGCCCGTGCCAGTGCGGTACTCGGTGAGCATCTGCCAGAACTCCGCAACGTCGTTGGCGCCCGGGAAACGGCCGGCCATGCCGATGATTGCGATGTCTTGCTCATCAGCCTTGCGGGCGGGTGCGGCGTCACCGCCTGCGGGCGCTTGCGACCGCAGCGACTGCGGCTCCGCGGGGCCATTGATAAGGCGGTCCGCGAGCTGCGCGATGGTGGGGTATTCGTAGGCCACGGTCGCGTCGAGGTGCGTGCCCAGCAGGTTTTCCAGCTCGCCGGAGAGCACGACCGCGTCGCGGGAGGACAGCCCGAAGTTTTCTAGGGGCTTGGTGTCCGTCACTTCCTCAGGCTCGACGCCGGTGGTCTCAACCACCCAATTGCGCAGCCAGACGCGTAGTTCTTCAACGGTCATAAAAGTCATCAGTCTTTCTATGGCGGGTGTTACTTGCCGGCGCAGCGCCTTCCGGCGCGCCCTCATAACAAGAAATATCGCCCCATTGTCTCACTTTGTTAGGCCTCTGCCGAATTACGACATGCATTTATGTCCCCTGTGCTGGGAAAATACGCCCTGAGATCGCCACCGGTATGCCCCATTTCTGCCCTTTGCCCGCCGCGTGCATGCGGCCGCGGCGCGATACGTGAGGAAAGCCCGCGGTCGGCCCGAGCGCGCGAAGCCGCGCTCGATCACGGTGACCCATGCGAAAAATGCTCACACCGAGCCGCAGCCGTAAATGGCCGGGGCTCGGTGTGATGGGCAGTAGCGTTACGTGCTTAGGCCTCGACGAAATGCTTCTTCGCCACGCGGCGGGCAATCTTGCCGGACGAGGTGCGGTTGATCTCGCCAGCGTTGAAGAAGACGACCTGGTCCGGGGTGACGCCGTGGTTCTTCGTCACGGCACCGCGGATGGCCTCGGTGGCCTCGGCATCGGCGACATCATCAGCCGTGACACCGTCGGGGCGCTCGACGAGGATGACGAGGGACTCGGTGTTGTCGCCCTCCACGGAGAAGGCAGCGACGGAGTCCGGACGGACACGTTCGGAGGCGTCCTGGACGGTGGCCTCGATGTCCTGCGGGTAGTGGTTGCGGCCCGCGATGACGATGAGGTCCTTGAGGCGGCCGGTGATGTAGAGCTCGCCATCGATGATGGTGGCGAGGTCGCCGGTGGCCATCCACTTGTCATCATCCGGGGCGCCGTCCACGCGGGAGCCCTCCGGCAGGCGACCGGCGAGGGTGTTGCGGAAAGTGGCGTCGGACTCGCCGCGGCGACCCAGGTAACCGGACGCCATGTTGCGGCCATGGAGCCAAATCTCAGCGATGACGCCGTCTTCGACCTCAGTGCGGGTCTCCGGATCGACAAGGGTGAGATACTGCGCGGGCACACCCTGACCGTTGGAGGCAAACGCCACGGTGGTCTCGGACTTATCAACGATAACGCCCTTGCCCTGAGCCAGGGCATCGCGGTCGAAGTGCGCGATGATCGGGCGGTTGGGGGTTTGCGGGGTCGCGACGATAAGCGAGGCCTCGGCCAGGCCGTAGGAGGGACGCAGGACTTCGCGGCGCATCTTGTACTCGGGTTTACCGAAGGTCTCCCAGAAGGAGTTCACGGCGGACTCGGTGACCGGCTCGGAGCCGATGATGATGCCGTCGACGTTGGAGAAGTCGAGCTCCTCGCCCTCCTCCGGGGCGCCGTAGCGTGCGGAGAGCTCGAGCGCGAAGTTGGGGACAACTGCGTAGGTACCCGCAAGGTTGTCGTCGACCGGCTGGCGCTTGATCTGGTTGATCCAGCGCTTCGGGTGCTGAACGAAGTCGCGCGGGGTCATGATCTCGAAGTTGAAGCCGAGGATCGTAACGAAGACGGCAAGGATGATGCCCATGTCGTGGTGCATGGGCAGCCAGGAGACGACGCGCGGCGGCATCTTAATCTGCACGCTGGAGAAGATCTGCAGGACGTTCGTGACGATGGAACGGTTGGTGAGCTGCACGCCCGCTGGGGTGCGAGTGGAACCGGAGGTGTACTGCAGGAAGGCCGGCATGTCGATGGGGGCCACGGTGGAGTTGGCGGCAATGGCCTTGCCCTGCGGGGTCTCCGCGGGGTTGACGAAGCTCTCCGCCAGGTTGTCCGGCAGCGTATCGACGACAATGACGCGCGGGCGCTCCTTGGCGGGGACGTCTGCGAAGTGCTTGCGCACCGCGGCGGCGGAGACGTTGTTGGTGAGCACGATCTTCGGGTTGGAGTCACCGAAGACGGCGTTGAGGTGTGCGGCGTGGCCCGGCTCGTTGGGGTCGTAGAGCGGCAGCGGGATCATGCCCGCGTACATCGCGCCGAGGAAGCCGAAGATGTACTCCGGGGAGTTGCCGGCAAGAACGGCGACGCGGTCGCCAATACCGCCCACCTGCTGCAGGCGGGCCGCGACGGCCTTAACGCGAGTGTTGAATTCGCGGCGGGAGACATCGCGCGAGGTACCCTCTCGGGATTCGCTGTAATCCCACTGACGCAGGATGGGGCGGTCTAGGTCCGCGCCGGCGGCCTGTTCTTGAGCGTAGAGCAATTCAGCCAGGCCGGGCAGGGTCAGCTGCGGCGGCAGGACGATCTGGCCGTTCTCGTCGAAGAACTTGGCAAACATCTTGGCAAGATCCATGGGGTTCCTTTTACTCTCGATGTAGTTTTGTTTTGACTGCAAAATATAGCACAGAGAGGTGCGGTGTCAGTAACACCACGCGAGGATAGTTGAGCGCTGCGGTGCGGTGCGGTTATGCACCGTCAATGATGCCGCGTGCCCAGTCCACGACCCAGGCATTCGCCGTTGAACCGGGGATGACGTTGGGGTTCGAGGCGTACATGGCGTGCGTGCCATTCGCGGCGATGAGGGCGGCGGCGCGGTCAATGCCGTTGCCTATGTCGCGCGGGGCGTCGCACACCGAGTCATCGGGCGCGCAGATTTCAAAAGTGCGGTCCGCGAGCGAACCGAAGCCGTTGGCGCGCTCGCCGCGCATGGTGGCGCCGGGGACGACCGCCTGGATAAGCGAATTGACCGGCAGGAGGGCGACCTCCGCGCCGATGCCATCCACGGGGTTGCCCGGGTTAATACCCACGCCGGGCATGCGGCGGCCATCCGCGATGACGGCGACGCCGGCGACGTTTTCGGCTGGGATGGGGCCGTTGCCGCCTCCGATGCGGTCCGCGATGTCGCCCACGATGACGGCGCCCTGGGAGAAGCCGGAAAGGATGAACTGCGTATTAGGGCACTCGCGGTGCATGTAGTTGAGCTCGCCCTCGAGCGTCGAGGTGCCTTCCTGGCGGGATTCGTCATAGCTCATCTCGTGCTGCGCGTTGATGTTTTTAAACTGCGCGGTATACGGCAGGGTCCACACCTTGACGTGGTCCGGGGTATAAGCCTGCTGCAGCGGGTTCGTAATAGACAGCATGAACGACCGCGGGTTGGCCGTGGGCGCGAGCGGATTATCGTCCTTCGCGGATTCCCACGTGCCAGGGGCAGAGATGAACTCATAGGCCGGGCACCAGTCCGGTTGCTCGGGCGTGGTCACGTCCTCGCCCTCGGGGTTATCCGGGGCGGCAGGTTCGAGCGCGTTATCCGTGCTCATTCCCGTCTGACGCGAGTTGAAGTACTGGACCGCTCCCCCACCGATGACGAGTAGAACGATGACGACAGCGATGACTGTGACAACCTTTTTCATAGTCTTTTTAGAACTACTCCTTCAACGTTGGGGAAAGGTGCCAGCCCCATGCGGACCGCATGGGAGCTGGCTGTACCCCGTTTGTGTACTGCAGTGGTGTCACTGCAGCTGGATGAGCCAGGTAGATGAGCCCGGTGGATTAGCCACAGTAGGCCGCCATGGCGGTATTCGTAATGAGCGCCACGACCTGCTCGTGCGGCAACTGCGTACGGCCTTGCTCGATGAGCTGGCCGGCGACGGCGCCGATGGTGACGGAATCCTGGCCCTCGCAGGAGTTCTGGCCCACGCCGAGGAGCTGGTCTTCGACGCCCTCGGTGTTGATGCCAGACTGCGTGAGTGCCGCGAGGTAGTCCGCGTCGCGGTCCACGAGCGGTGCGGGCGCGGGAGCCTCGGAGATGGCGCGGGCGCCCTCGTCCTGGGCCGTGGCGACGGCCGCGGCCTCAGACTCCGGCTCGGAGGATGCGCTCGCTGCAGACTCAGACGCTGACGCCGAACCTGATGCCGACTCGGATGTCGAGGCGGAAGACTCGGCGGACTCGGAGGAGGGGGCATCGGAAAGCGCGGTGGTCTCCAGCGGGGCGATGGAGGTGGGGGTTTCCTGTTCCACCGTCGCAGAGCCGCATGCGGCCAGCAGGCCGGCGGCGGCGAGGACGGCAACGGCTAGCGGGGCACGCATTAGTTCTTCTTCTCCTGGATGGCGCCGAAGACCTGGCTGATCTCGCCGTGCTGGAACTTCTGGATCTCACCGCCGGCCGGGATCTGCGCGTAGTCTTCGGTGGGCCAGCCATACACGCCCTGCTCGAAGCCATTGGCGCCCCAGGTGTTGAAGATGTCGCCGTACATGATGGCGTGTGCACCAGTGGACGGGGACCAGTAGATGGAGCCGTGCTCGAACTCCTGGAAGGCACCTCCATTGATGGCCTTCTCGTTACCCTTCGGGAAGCCGAGAGCGGACTCGGGGCCGTTAAGCTCCTTGTACTTCGCGCCGATGGCGCCGTGGACGATGGAGTTGGACTTGTCCGGGTTACGGGTGAGGACGCCGTTCTGGAAGTCCTGGGCGTAGCCCTCGCCGACCTGGCGCACAGCTGCGGTCGGGTACTTGAGGTCGCCCTTCTCGTAGCCGCCCGCGCCCCACGCGGTGAACATGTCGCCCGGGATAGCCCAAGCGCCGGTCTCCGGGGTCCAGTAGATGGAGCCGTGCTCGAAGTGAACGAAGCGGCCCTTGCCGTCCGGAGTCTTCTGCTCGCCGGTGGTGGGGAAGCCCAGCCAGGAGGACGGGCCGCCGATTTCCGCGTAGCGGGCGTTGATGCGGCCGAACAGCGGCTGTGCGCCGGTGCCCGGGGACCAGTAGGCCGTGCCCTTGGTGAAGTCCTCGGCCTTGCCCTTGCCGTCCGCCACGTCGTACTCGTTGTTGACGCAGGTGCCGATGATGCCGCCCTTGGTGGCGGCAGCGATATCGCCCACCGGGGTACAGTCCGCGCCGCGGTCTTCCTTGGACAGACCCAGGGCGTCCGCGACGTACGGGAAGGCCTGCTCCATCTCGAACTGCCAGTATTCCCAGCTGTGGACGCCGGACGGGCGGAACTTGGTGGTGACCGGAACGCCGGCCTTCTTCGCGTAGTCCACGAAGGTCTGGGTGGTCATGCGCGAGAGCACCTCGAGGCCGATGCCCGCCATATTCGCCGGCCCCTTGGCCACGGACCCCGGAGTGCCGAAGTCGTCCTTGCCGGAGCCGGCAGAGACGTAGACGGTCATGTCCTTGAGAGGTTCGATGCCCAGCTTCGGGTCGTGGTCCACCCAATCCTGGGAGTAGTGCGGGCCCCACATGTTGGTAGAGGTGTATCCGCCCGCATCCATCTGCGCGGCCTGGATGGCCTCCGGCATGCCCTGCGTGGTGGTGTCCAGGTAGCCGGAGAAGGAACCGACGAACTTGAAGAGGTCCGGGCGACGCTCGGCCAGGTTCATGGCGGCGGTGCCGCCCATGGAGATGCCGATGACGCCGCGCTGCTCGTTGGAACGGAACTTGTTCTTGAGGATCGGCGTGAGTTCCTGGGTGAGGAAGGTCTCCCACATGTAGTGCTTGCCGTTGTCCGGCTTCTGCCAGTCCGAGTAGAAGGAGGACTCGCCGCCGATGGGCATGACGACGTTGACGTTCTTGTCCGCGTAGAAGGGCTCGATGTTGGTCTCGATGGTCCAGCCGGACTCATCGTCGCGCGCACGCAGGCCGTCGAGCGCCCAGACCTCCGGGAAGGTCTTATCCGGCTGGGAGTACCAATCGCGCGCGAGCAGGATTTGCACACCGACTTCCTGCTCCGGCATGGCGGCAGACTTCACCCACACCTTGACGTGGCGCGGGGAAAGGTACTCGATGCGGTTGACGGACACGCCCTCCGGCAGGCCCTCAATCTGCGGATGATCCTCCGTGGAGATCGGGGTGCGCTGCGGCGGGTTGGACGGCGCGAAGGCATCAGAGAGGCTCGAACCACCGTTGCTGGACAGGCCGTTCGGCAGCGAGGACTGCGCGTTGGCGCCCGGCAGCAGGGCCACGCCCACGGCGATGGCGGTGGGCAGAGCGGCGGCAGCGATGCCGCGACGGAGTGCGCGCGGCGTCTGGGCAGTACGAGAGGGGAAGCGAGATGGTGTGCGCATGAAAGTCCTTTAAAAATCTCTGAAGTGGCGGCGAGGTCACGAGTATTCCCCACCACGCCCGGTACGAGACGTGGAGAGGAGGCACCGCGGCGAGCCACATTCCGAAGGTTCCCCTCCTCCGGACTGGCAGCCAGGGTGCTGGCAAAGCTGTCTATGTCTATTGTGCGCTCTACCTTAAGTAAAACTTGAGACTTTGTGGGCGAGGACACGCGGAAAAACCCACAAACCCGCGCACCTCGGTGCGAGGTGCGCGGGCTGTCAGCGAGGTTTTACCAGGCGTTCATGACGTCGAGGACGCGCTTGTGCGTCTTCACGAGCTGATCGCCGAAGTTGATCCAGTTGTGCTCGCCGGTGGCGGGGTAATCCGCGGTGGGGTTGAGACCCATGGCTCGAGCTTTGGCCTCCCAGAGGCGGGTGGTCGCGAGGGCAAAGCCCTCGAGCGCGATGCCCGACGCCTGGATATTGGCCGGGATGGACTGATCCTTGGGGCCCGGAACACCCGAGGCGGCCGAGATGTAGACGTCCGTGTTGCGCAGACCATTGATCTGGTTAAACGGGTCATTCTCGAAGCGCTGCGGGTTGAGCGAGGAACCGTACATGGCGTTGACGTTGTAGCCGCCTGCATCGAGCAGAGCCATGCGTATGAAGGTGTGAGCGCCCGGCAGAGAGGTGGTGAGGTATCCGGAGAAGCTCAGCGCCTGGCGGAATTGACCCGGGTGCTTGCCCGCGAGCGTGATGGCGGCGGTGCCGCCCATGGACAGACCCGCAATCGAGTTGTTGTTGCGTGCCACGCCGAAGTTGCGCTCGAGGTAGCCCGGCAGCTCCGAGGTAAGGAAGGTCTCCCACTGGTAGTTGACCGGGTTGATGACGTCATACGTGGCCGGACCCTGCCAGTCCTGGTAGAAGGATGCGGTGCCGCCCACCGGCATGACGAGCGTGATGTTATTCGGCTCGTAGAGACGTGCCGCGTTGACATCGTTGACCCACGCGTTCGTCTTATCCGTCGCGCGGAGGCCGTCCAGTAAGTAGAGCGCCGCGTTGCCGCCGCGCTTCGCCGGCTGAATCTGCACCGGGATGGTGCGGTTCATGGACGGGGACCACACGTCGCAGCGCTGGACCCACCAGCCCACGGCATCCCACGTACAAGTACCGGTTGCGTCCGCACGCAGGAAGTCGCGCGGGGCAGCCGAGGCGCGCGGGGCGGCGACGGCGGCGAGGCCGCAGGCGACCACGAAGGCCACGAGGACCGCGAGGACGCGCTGAGACACCGTCTGTACCTTGGTCAAGGACAAGGTGAACATGTCTCTCCTTTGAGATTGATAGAATTCTGATTTCGTCACAAATCTATAACGAAGGTTCTGCAGTAGCTTAGCGGACGAGCGCGAAAATGTCGCTCTCGCCGCGGTGTTGGACGTTAACTTCCCAGGTAATCGTCTGGGTTCGAGGACAACTGCAGCGTGCGCCCATCAGTGAGCGCCCACTTAATATTCGCCATGAAACGGTCAAACGTTAGCGGATCGCGGTAGGTCGCAAAGAGCTTCTGGAAATCTTCGGTCTGCAAAGCTCTGCGCGCCTTGCGCACCTCGTCCTTGTCAATCCAGCTCGGCAGCGCGTCGATATCCACCCCGGAATCCGCCGCCTGCCACTCGCGTGAGAGCAGCTTGTCATGCCCAATGCGCCCATCCGGCAGGCGCGGCTGACGCGCCGCGAGTGGCGTGGCCAGGCCAATATTGTCGAGCACGCGCACGTCCAACGGGCTGCGCGCCGAGGACATACCCATGTTCACCAGATAAAGCGTGGGCGGATCCGTGCGCCCAGTCTCGCGCTCCACCGGCAGCCAGCTGTAGGTCTCCGGGTCCTCGTTCTCGAGGTAGCGCATGGCCAGCGCATCCCCGTCTGCGAGGCCCTTGATGCCCTTGTCGAAGCCGCCCAGCAGCTTATTGTGCGCGTAGTCCTCGATCCCCTTCGGAGCATCGCCACGCTCCAGCCGGTTGGCATAGGTCCAGAACTCGCGCTCGTCGACGATGGAAATCTCCCCACCTTCGAAGTACGCCCAATCCACCGGGTGTCCGCGCAGGACCACCGTGAACGCCCAGATCCCCAGCACCGCCGCGCTTGCCGATGCCCCCACCGCTTTCAGCGGCACGACGAAGACCGGCAACAGCGCCGCGAAGAGAGGCAGCAAGAGCATGCGGCCATGCATAAAGTCGCCACCCACGCGCAGCACATAGAGCGTATGCAAGAGCGCGCAGCCGACCATGATGGCTACGGCCGCCACGCGCCGCCCGCGCAGCACACCCCCGCGGTACGCGAAGTACCCGGCGACGAGCGCCACGAGGACCGGCAGCCACAGCCAGTACGGCCCCACAAAATCCGTGAGGTAGGCCCAGCCCTGGCCCCACTCCGAGTCAGCCGCGGACTTCGCCACCGCGGTATGCGGGGTAAGCAGGCCGTAGTAGCCCATGCGGAAGAGCTCGTACGCCGCCGGCACCGGCAGCGCCGCGCCGAGGATACCCAGCCACGCGCGCCAGTGGCGGTGCGTGGCGAGCAGGACGATGCCCGTGATACCGCCGTAGAGCGCCAGCTCCGGGCGCACGAGCCAGGACAGCCCGGCCCAGAAAGCGAGCACGTAGACGAGCGCATTCTGTTCCCCGCGCGCCCATTCAATAAGCAGCCACCACAAGAAAGCGAGGTAGAAGATGGCCAGGCCCCACTCGAGGCCCGAGGTGAAGAAGTCGCGCGCCGGCGGCAGCGCCAGATACACCAGCGCACCCGCCGGAACGACGGCGCGGCCGGCGAAAACGCGCGAGGTCGCCCACACGGCCGCCGCCATCGCCGCAACGGACAGCAGCAGCGCCAGCCACATCACGATGTGTTCGAGGTCGCCACGCGTGATGCGTTGGACCGCATAGATAAGGTATTGCCACAGCGTGGAGGTATTCGCCTCGACGCGCTCTCCCGCGTTAAAGACGGGCCCGTTACCTGCGATGAGGTTGCGCACCGTGCGCAGCACGATGAGGCCATCGTCCGCGATCCAGCGGCGGGTCCACGCACCCCAGAATGAAAAAATACCGATAACAACGACGGAGCCCCACACCGTCCATCGGACGATCCGGTTCTCTCGCGAGGTATCGGTATTCGGCACGAGTAGAAAATCTACCAGCAGTTTAGAAGAAAGCTGGAATCACATACGCAGCAATCGCGATGCATGCGAGCCACAGCAACGCCAGAATCTGCAGCGCACGGTCCTGGAGCGCAATCTCATCCGGCGCGCCGCCGTTGCCGCGGTCAACGTCTGCGGCGTAGCGCAGGATGGCGATGGTGAACGGCACCATGGACACCTGGTACCACACCGCGGCCGCGCCATCGACGGAGTTGGAGAGCGTAAAGCCCCACAGCGTGTAACTCATGACCACGGCCGTGGCCGCGAGCGTCCACACGAAGCGCAGGTACGTCGGGGTGTAGCCCTCGAGGGACTTGCGGATCTTCGCGCCCGTGCGCTCCGCGAGCAGGATCTCCGAGTAGCGCTTGCCCGAGGCCATAAACAGCGAGCCAAACGCCGCGACGAGCAGGAACCACTGGGAGAGCACAATACCCGCGGCCACGCCGCCGGCCATGGTGCGCAGCATGAAGCCCGAAGACACGAGCGCGATGTCGATCACCGGCATGTGCTTCCAGCCGAAGCAGTAGCCCAACTGCAGCGCGATGTAGACCGCCATGACGATGGCGAGCTCCACCCCCGCCGTCGCGAGGAAGGACAGGCCCACCGAGGCAATGATGAGCACGACGGCCATCGCATACGCGAGTCCCACCGGCAGCACGCCCGCCGCGATGGGACGGAAGCGCTTGGTGGGGTGAGCGCGGTCCGCATCCACGTCGCGCGCGTCGTTGATGAGGTAGATGGCCGAGGCCGCGCAGCAGAAAACCACGAATGCCAGCGCCACATCGATGAGCACTCGCGAGTGGAAGAGCGCGTCTGCGCCGGCTGCGGCGGGCGCGGCCAGCACGAGGACGTTCTTCACCCACTGCTTGGGGCGCAGGGCCTTGACCATGCCATCGGCTAGGTTCTTCGGCGGTTGGCGCTTGCGGCCGGTATCGACGCCAGCGGTGTGCGGCTCAGAGTGGAATACACTCTGGGTGCCATCGTCCTTGGGGCTCATGCAGTCTTCTCCTCGCGGGCGGAATCAAGTTCAAAGAGGGCGCACGTCGTGGCCGCGCCCAGGGCGGCGCCCAGCGCCGTGTCCGACGGGTAGTGTACGCCCAGCACCATGCGCGAGCACATCATGACGGGAATACCCAGCAGGAATGCCGGGTTTCCCGTGACGCGCGTCGCACCGACGAGAAACGCCGTCGTCGACGTCGAGTGCGAGGACGGGAAGGACAGCTGAGAAGGCGTGCCCACGCCCACCCGCACGTACGGGTAGTCCGGGCGCTTGCGTCGCACAATGCGCTTGATGATCACCGAGGCCGCATGCGCCGAAAAGGCACTCACGCCCACGCGCGCCCAATCACGCACGCGATCGCTATCCCCGCGTCGGTACGCAAGCCCCGCGAGCACCGCCGAGGTACCCATCCAGCCGAGCGCATGCTCGCCAAAGTGACTCAAGCCCCGCGCGGTGGGCAGCACGCCCGGCTTATCAAACGCGACCTTCTGGATCTTTTCCAGGATGTGGGATTCCGCAACGGAAAGCTTCCCCGGAGAATTACTGCGCATCGAAGACCTCCCGCCACGAGTCGCGCGAGGTGAGCTCCGGCAGCGCCGCACGGTACTGCGCCTTCAAGCCGTCGAAGTTCTCCTCAATCTCACCCAACAGCTCACGAGTCTGCTTGACCAGGTCACGCGCCAGATCACGGTCGCGCTTGCGGAACGCCACGCCGGTGCCGCCCGCCGTGGAGACCGTCGCCGAATCCACGCGTGCCAGCGTGAACCAGCGCGCCTCCTCCGGCGTGAGGTTGAGCTGCGGTGCGGTGTGATGCGCCGGGTCTTCCTTCTTGAGCAGATGCAGCGCCGCCTTGGCGGCCCACGGCAGCTTCTTCACCTTGGCCAAACGTCCGCCCACGTTCTTGCGCGGCACACCCGGCGCGCCCGTCGGCGCCGGCAGGTCCGAGGCGGACGGGAGGATGACGGCGTCCGAGTAGTTCTGGCGAATCTTCGCAATGCGCGGCAGCGAGGTCTCCAGGATGTCGAAGAGCTGATCCGGCCCGGCCAGGAAGTCCTTCATGGCCTCGAGCTGGATGGCCATGGTCGAGTACTCCATGCACATGGTGTGCTTGAGCGTCGACTTGAAGATGGACTTCGTAATGCCCTTCGCGTCACCCTCGTGGTAGAGCGCCGCCACGATGAGGCGGTTGCGCAGGTGGAAGTACGCCTGCCAGTCGATGGCGTCGTCCTTATCCGCCCACGCCATGTGCCAAATCGCGGCACCCGGCCACGTCACCGTGGGGAAGCCATTCGCCGCGGCACGCAGCGAGTACTCCGTATCATCCCACTTGATAAAGAGCGGAAGGGGCTGGCCGATGGTCTCCGCGACGACGCGCGGGAACAGGCACATCCACCAGCCGTTGTACTCGACGTCCACGCGGCGGTGCAGCGCGCGTGAGTCGTACTTCTTCGGGTCCAGATGCGACTGCGCGTCACCAATCGCACGCAGCGGGTACTTCGCGAAGTCGTGGTCGTACACGGCGTGCTCCGCCGCACCCCACATGAAGTCCGCGCGGTTGACGCGCTCACCCGTGGTGCGCAGCTGGCTGCGCTCCTGCAGGTTGAGCATCTCGCCGCCCACCACGAACGGACGCGCCGCAAAGCGCGCGACCTGCAGTGCGCGGTACACGGAGTCCGGCTCGATCGCGATGTCATCGTCCATGTACAGGATGTACGGCGCGTCCGTGTTCTCAATGGCCTCAAACATGATGCGGGAGTAGCCACCCGAGCCGCCCAGGTTGCCCTGGCGGAACTCGCGGAAACGCTCGCCAAAGTGCGCCACGACCTCGGCGTAGCCCGGCTCGTCCGCCGGGTGCTGGTTGCCTTGGTCCGGCATGAGCACGTACTCGATGACGTCATCCACGAACGGGTCCGAACGCAGCGCATCGAGCGCCGCCACGGCATCGGTCGGGCGGTTAAACGTCGGGATGCCCACCGCGACCTTGCGCGGCTGGACCGGGTACTCCGTGCCGTCGGGCAGCGTCTGCGGCTGCGGCGCATGCGGCGCGCACCAGGCAGCATCGGACAACGTCGTCTCGGTGTCCGCCGTGACATCGAACCACAACAGGCCGCCGTCCTCGAAGTTGCGCAGCGGCAACTCGAACTCGTGGTGACCAGTCTCCACGTCATGGTGCGCGATGGAGATACGCTGGCCGTCTTCCTTCGAGCGGTAGAAGGACAGCGTGGCCGAGCCCTCTACCTCGACGGAGAGGACCACGGATTCCAGCTGCGACCAGCGGCGCCAGTACGCGGCCGGGAATGCATTGAAGTAGGTCTCGAAGGAGACCTCGGCGCCGGCAGGCACCGTCACGGTCGTGCGGTTCGACCAGCGCGGGCGATTGTTATTCTGCTTCGCCTCGAGCAGGTAGAGCATTCGCACGTCATTCGGCTCGCCGCGCTTGGGTAGCAAGATGCGCGCGAGCGGTTCTTTGGCCTGGGTGCCGGTGGCTTCAGTGGCCGAGGAAGTAGACACAGTTCTCCTTGATGTAGGGACGTCTTCTGCCGAACTAGCCTAATTGTTTTCAGCGCGGTTGCCGCGTTGCCACGACCAAGCAGGCCATGCCTATACAAAAAGGGCAGCGCCGAGACGGCTGTGTCTCGGCGCTGTCATCGATGATCTTCTAGCCACACTAGGCCGTGGCTTTCTTTACGCAGCCCACAATTGTGTCAGTGGAGTCCTCAAGCAACCGGCAGTAGAACTCGTCTACGAACGAGTGCACTGGCTTGCTCAGCTGGAGAATCGCGCCGCACACGGAGACAACCTTCTCGGCTCCAACCCGCATGCGCGACTGCACGATGCAACAGAAATAGTTCGTTACCTAGATCCCGGCCTCCGTAGCTGGGTAAAGGACCTTTCCCAAGTGGAATCCATCGCCCGCCGTCGACCATGGCCGGCTCACGGCTCTTCAGCCTGAGCAAAACACCTGAGCACGAAACAAAAGCCCTGGCTAACTTATGCATTGCCTTCACGGCATAGCGCCTGAACCGGTCTCTCACACTTGTGTCTCTAGCGGACATGGTGACGCGTTTCAAGGCGCGCCTTGGCTGCTCTCGCACAAATCTCGCTTCCACGCCCACACGCACATACACTGAAATCATGCGTATTCTCCCCGCCCTCGCCGCCGCGTCCTTGCTCTTCCTTGGCCCTGCCGCGCCCGCCTTCGCGGTGGAGCCCTCCGCCGTCACCGTCGATGACCAGGCGGACATCCTAACGCCCGAGGAAGAATCCCAGCTCAAGGAGGACGCGAGCAACGTCACCCTGCCCGAAAGCGTCACCGCTATCGACTTCGTCACGTTTGAAAGCAACGACGATAATCTCAATGACACCGTGCGCTTCTATACCGGCGACCACGGGCTCCATGACGCCTCGGGGGAGAAATACGCCGACGGTCATCTCATCGTCGCCGTGGGCATGGACCCGCGTCGCATGGGTGTCTACGCCGGCGAGAACGTCGCAGGCGACCTCAACCTCCGCGATGAGAAGCGTCTCACGGCAATTACCGAGGAAATGCGCGGGCTCCTCGCGGACGAGAAATATGACCAAGGCATGCTCCGCGGCGTGCAGGCCGCTGCCGATACCAATCTCACCGCCAAGGACTCCAACGGCGGCCACGTGGGCGGCATTATCGGCGGCACCTTAGGCGTCCTCGGCCTCGGTGCTGCTGGCGCCGCACTAGCGGCCACCCGCAAGAAGAAGGCCAAGAAAGCCCGTGAGGACTGGGACTACATCCTGGCCCACCATGGCGATATCGCGCAGCGCCTCGACCAGATCAACGTGCGCGCCCATTCGCTCAGCTCTCCCCTGGCCAATGACACGCTGCGCCAGCAGTGGGAGGAGATTCGCTCCCGCTTCGTCGACGCCCACTCACGCATGACCGGCTTTGACGGACTCACCTCACAATCCCCGGACAGCAAGTTCCGCGACTTAGCATCTCGCATTGCGGACGCTCGTGCCGCGGTCGAAGCCACGGTGAACGCCGAGTCCAATATCGAGGAGCTCGCCCGCATGGAGCACGGCAACACCGAAGTCCGCCGTCGTGAGCTCACGGATCTCCATGAGGACGTCCTCGCCGCCACCACCAAGGCGGAGGGTGATCTCAAGGGCAAGCTCGAGGCGCTCGACGCCCGCGTCCTGGAGCTGCGGAAATGCATCGACGCGCCCGACTTCATGGACACCTACGCCGGCATCCTCGGCGATTACAAGGTCCTCATCGACGCACTCCAGGACCAGCTCTACGCTGCCTCCAATATCGAGCGCGAGGACCACAGCGCCGCCACGCTTGCCGATGCCGCCTGGCGTCCCGGCGTCGGCTCCTACTATGTCCCTTATGTCGTCATCAACGACTGGCACCAGTCGGACGTCGCCGCCCATGCTCAGGCAAGTTCCGACTCTGGTGGCATCTCCACGGGCTACTCCTCCGGCGGATTCTCCGGCTCGGGCGGATCCAGCTCGTTCTAAGAAGGACTCACATGACTAATTTGTTTATCGTGCGCCACGGCGAAACCGCCTGGTCGCGGACCGGCCAGCACACCTCAACCACGGATCTGCCGCTCACCGACAAGGGCCGCGAGCAGGCGAAGGCGCTCGCGGGCGTCCTCGACCCCGACCAATTCGACACGGTGTACTGCTCTCCCCGCCTGCGTGCACAGGAAACCGCGCAGCTCGCCGGATTCTCGGACTATCAGGTCACCGAAGACCTCGCCGAGTGGAACTATGGCCAGTACGAAGGAAAGACCCGTCAGGACATCATCGCCACCATTCCCGACTGGCAGATCTGGACCCACGGCGCACCCGGCGGCGAAACCCCAGAGCAGGTCGCCGCACGGCTCACGCGTTTCTACAACCGCATGATCGATACCGGCGACGAGCGCATTCTCGTCTTCGCCCACGGCCACGCCCTGCGCGTGCTCGCGATGACGTGGCTGGGCATGCCCCTGAGCTTCGGTTCGCAACTCCCCCTCGATACCGCGACGGTCTCACTCCTCGGCCACTACCGCGGCCGCCGGGCCCTGAAGAAGTGGAACAGCCGCGTGGGCAGGCTTTAGGCCGAAACCTGCGGCACCAGCGTGCCGTCTTCTCGTTCTTTGACGAACGTCACCACACACTTAAACGCATCAACCAGCAGCTGGAAAGCTCCGGGAACGCCCTGACGGTTGACGTACTGAGGCGGCAGCTGGAGCACAGATTCGACCAACTGCTCGGCAACCTTGTCGTCGACGCTCTCCACGGTCACAGCCCCCTCGAGCGCCTGCCCATTGGGGCCGATGAGCTTGGAGCGCTTGTGGTACTTCTGCTGCGCAACCCGTATAGAAATCAGTCGGCGCGAGTTCTTTCATCATGGCCCGCAGTGATTCTGCGTCGCCGTTGAACGCCTAGGGCTGTTATGTCCATGAGGTTTTTGGACTTGGAGTCCAGCTACTTTTTGGACTCGGAGTCTAGGGACTTTGTGGACGCGGAGTCTCCCCGCTTTTTGGACGGGGAGTCCACGGAGTTTTTGTACTGGCTAGCTTCGGTTGATCTTGTCGATCCTCGCTGGCGGGCATTTCCATTCAGCGGGGACCTTAAATCCATATTCTTCCTGCAGAGCCTTCACTGCAGCAGCTGGGTTATCGCGTACAACGGCGGCTGTTTGGATCGAATGCCATGTGAGCCGCACCGTTTTGAGGTGTTCCTGCCACAATGCTTTGTCCACATCGAGGTTGAACTCGACGCGCAAGCTCTCAAGTACGTCTTCCAGAATCAGTCGGAAGCGGTGCCCCCCCCATTCGTGAAATGAAAAGAAGAAATCGCGGGCACCTTCTTAAGGAATTCGCGAACTTTCTTTTCCTTTTCCGTGTGGAGTTTCTTGCTAAACCCCATCAAAAGGGTGAACTCATCGCGATGGGCGTGGACATGAAAATGTGCGCTCGGGTTCTTGCGGCCCCGATCGCGATCGTATTCAACCCGGAAAAGTGGAGCCCTCTGCGTATTCGCGTACGGATAGATCGCAAAACTTGATTGATCGATAGCGGGAAACGAAAGGCTGTCATCCCAGGTACATTTGAATTCTGGTTTTATCCCGAGGACGACGTATCCCGAAGACGTGAGAGGGACGATACCCGGCCTACCGTTTTCTCCCTCGTCAAGACGCACAGATATATTCCGGTCAAGGTCAGTAAAGACAAAACTGGGGCGCGTCGACGAAAAGAACGAGAGAGACTGCTCAATTTCCTTGTGAAAAGCCCGCACAAGCGGTTCGAGCTTATCTACCGCTTCCACCGGCAGCCTTAATCAACCAACGAAGCTCAGAGATGCGCTCCCACAAACCCATCTCAGCCGGCGACAGATCATAGTTATAGGCACGCTCTTCAAACTCTTCCGGATCTCCCACGATCGAGGATTCGAGTTCCTTGAGCTCGGCCTCAGCCTCGCTTTTCGTCAAGCGACGGATGATAGGTGCTGACATTGCTTCTCTCCTTCCTTTGGAAAGGATCTCTAACGACTATTGTGCCCTAGATTGTGCACGGAGGTACCAACATGACAGCGAATTTCAGGCGGACAGCGTCGCCAAAAATCGAACATGAGAGCGAAAATCCCGCTGCCAGCAAAGCCAGCAACGGGACATCACGCTACACCCTCTAAACGTTAACGGGAGCGCCCTCGGAAATCGGCTCGATGCCGAGCTTGCCCAGCATGTAGAGCACGCGGGCCTCGAGGTCGTCCGCGAGCTCGCGAGTTTCCTCGACGGTGGTGGCGGGCTCGATGTCCCAGATCTTGATGTCCTTGCCGGCCTCGTCACGCTCAAGGTCACGGCCAAGGTAGACGATGTAATCCGGCATGGCGACGGTGCGTACCTCATCGAGGTAACGGGCCGGGTCCTCACCCAAGCCACGCTCGCCGAGGACGTGCGCCATGTGGGAATCCGAGAGGTTCTCCGGGTGCGTGGCAGCAGCATCGACGTACAGCGCATCGCCCGCGTGCTTCTTGGTGAGCGCGACAGCAGCGGCAGCCAGTGACCGATCCGCGCCAGACGCGAAGCGAACGTGCACGCGGTGCTGGCCAAAGTATTCGGAGAGCTCGCGCTCAACCATGACCGGAACGAACTCGTCGAGCGTCGCACTCTTGAGGTGGCGAGCGATAGCCTCATCCAGCTTCGAGTCGATCTCTTCCGCGGAGAAGCTATGGCCGTAGGACTCGTGAAGGTCCTTGCGCAGGGTATCGAGGGAATTCTGGATATTCAGCATGATTATTCACCCACTCACTTTCGTGTCTATTGCGAGAACACAACTCTGCATTCTCTATTCGTTAACCTAAAGTTAACTTTAGCAAGAGTAATGGGAGCAGTCAAATAGTGGGAACCAACCCAGCAATTCGCGTGATGAAAGTTTGAACTATCGCTGCAGGTAGGTCGCTATCTCCTCAAGGGCCTCGGGCGAACCAACTTCATAATCAAGCAGCGGAAGCTCAGTGATGGGCACGTCAGGCAGCGCCGCGCACAGCGTCGCAAGCGCTTCTTCCTCCACCGCGCGCCGGCCAGGCAGCGCCGCCGGAGATCGGCGGTTAATGAACAACCCTCCCACCGGTATGCGATGCCCGGCGAGCTCCGTGTAAAGCTCAATGGTCTCCATGACTGGCAGGCGCTCGGCCGTGAGCACGATATTGAAGGTCGAGGACCGCAGCGCGTCACGGAGATGCTCGAAGCGCGTGCGGCGGCGATAAAGGATGGAACGCAACTCCGCGTCACGGCGCTGCGACTTGGTCTCGCCACCGAGCGAACCGACGACGTCCGCGAACTTATCCGCTTTATCGCGGCGCTTGAGCAGACCTTCCGTCCACGCGCTCATGAGCTCGGGCAACGCCATAAGACGCGCGGTATGCCCGGACGGAGCGGTATCAAAGATGATGTGATCGTAGGCGCCCTCGTGGTCCTCGATAAGGACGGCCATCCGCTCAAGGAGCGCAGCTTCATGCGTGCCCGGGGAGGCTGCGGCAAGCTCCAGATGCTTATCGACTTCCTTATGGAGGCGCTCCGGCATGTGGGCGCGCATGGTCTCCCCCGCCTGCGCGAGGTGAGCGCGGGTCGCCTTCTCCGGATCCAGCTCCACGAGATCGAGGTTCTCGCGCACCGTCACAGGTTCCGGACCGATCTCCTGATGCCACAGGTGGCCCAGATTATGGGCAGGATCAGTGGAAACAACGAGGACGCGTTCCTGCTCCGAGCGCCCCAGCGCGTAGGCATTCGACAACGTGGTTTTCCCCACGCCGCCCTTGCCGCCAAAGAACGTTAGCAACAGCTCATCCCCTCAATCGGCGAGCGATCCATGCCCATGCGTGTATGCCATTCGTGCAGGTCTTCGTAGATAACCGGGAGCAGCTCAATCGTGTAGAAGCTCGCCGGATTCGGGATGCCCAGCGCCTCGGAGAGGACGAGGAGACGAAAGAAGTCGTCCTCGTCCCGGCGCGCTCGGGCGAACTCGCGCCGGTACGGCGCAGCGTAGAACTCTTTGAGCAGACTGGTGAGGCTCATACAGACTTAGGCCACAGGGGCATCGGCAGCCTGACGCACCGGATGCGGCGCGTCCGTATCCTCGTCACTCCACTCGACGGGCGGGGCCTTGCGTGCCGCAGAGACGGCGCCGATAACCTCGACGATGACCCACACCGCAGCAACAACGATGACGACGTCCATAGCGAAGAGCAGCCAGTTCTGGGCAGCCCACAGTGTGCCTAGCTGCTTGACTGCAGCCCACAGAGACATCGCGGTAACGAAGACGAGCGGGATGGCAACCGGCCACGTGGGGCGACGCAGGTGCGTGAGAATGACCGTGATGACGGCGAGCGAAAGACCCGCCATGAGCTGGTTCGTCGTACCGAAGAGCGGCCAGATCGTCATGCCGCCGGAACCGTCCGCGCCCTGCGAGAAGGTAAGGGCGAAAGCGATGCCCACCGCGATGGACGTTGCGCCGAGGGCGCCCATCTTGAAGCCCATGATCTCACCGATCTCCTGGACGACGAAGCGCTGGAGGCGCACGCCGGAGTCCATTGTCGTCGCGGCAAAGAGGACGGCCATGGTCGCAAGAATGGTTGCGGACAACGAGGTGGAAATACCCAGGCCCTCGTTGATGAGGTTGCCGCCGCCCTCAACGAAGGCGGACACACCGCCGGCGTTCCACTCGGAGTAGATCTGCTCCCAGTCGGCGAGCGTCTTGAAACCGGAGGTCGTGGCGATAATGGTGCCCAGTGCAAGAAGGCCCTCGCCGACGGCACCGAAATAGCCAACAAAGCGAGCGTCGGTCTCCTTATCGAGCTGCTTCGACGACGTGCCAGAGGCAACCATGCCGTGGAAGCCGGAAATCGCGCCGCAGGCGATGGTAACGAAGAGAAGCGGGAAGATACCGGGCGTGTCCGCCGGCAGGTTGTCGCGCAACGCCGGTGCAACGACGTCAGGCGCGGTGAAGAGGAAGGAAGCGTAGAGGATGCCCAGGCCGATGAACAGCTGCAGGCCGTTGATGTAGTCGCGCGGCTGAAGCAGCATCCACACCGGCAGCAGCGAGGCGATAAACGCGTAGACGAACAGAACGATGATCCACACGCCGTTCGCCGGGATGCCGAGAACGGTCTCCGGCAGCACGATGGGGAAACGATCACCGATGATCATGAGCGTGTAGAGCGCAACGACGCCCACAACAGAAACGAGCGGCAGCGACCACTTGAGACGGTAGATGGCCTGGCCCACGAGGAGCGCGACGATGATGGCGCCCCACGTCGGGATAACGGAGGTCGGAGTCGAAACCAGCAGATTGGAGATGACCACGCCGAAGGCGGTGTTCACCATGAGCAGGAGGAGGAAGATGACGACCAGGAAGAGGTTGCGGCCACGCGCACCGATGTAGCGCCCGGAGAGCGTACCGATGGACTGGCCGCGGTGGCGCTGGGAAGCCCACAGCGCGCCGAGGTCATGCATACCCGCCATGAAGACGGTGCCGATGGTCACCCACAGGAAGGCCGGTAGCCAGCCCCAAATGACGGCGACGGCCGGGCCAATGATGGGCGCCGCACCCGCGACCGACGTGAAGTGGTGGCCCCACAGCACGTACTTATTCGTCGGCACGTAATCAACGCCGTCCTCCATGGTGTGGGCAGGCGTCTTATAGCTATCGGAAAGTCTATAGATTCTTGAGCCCAAAAATTTTGAGTACAAGAAGTACCCAGCGGCCATCATCGAAACACCGGTGGCCACAAGGATGAGAGAGTTCATACAAATCCTCCGTGTGTGTGGCAGTTCATATTAATTGTGAGAATTATGGCACATCACGCTATGGGGTGCCATCGCATATAAGCGATGGGGGTATTTTCCCCATCACGCGAACCGATACCGTTGTTTCGGGCTGCGCACAGGCTCGGTGCGTACACGTTCGTCGGCTTCCACCATCTCGTTGAGCACACGACGAATACCGCCCACCGACATGCCCGCCGCCGCGAGCTCACGACTCGATGCCGCCACATGTTCCTGCACATAGTCGATCACAGCATCCCGAGACTTCCCTCCGCTCGCAGCAGCCCTCTCCGCCCTCGCCGCGTCGCGCTGCGGGAAGACAAGTTCACACGCCGTCAGGAAGTCACGCGGTTCTGGCGGCGGCAGTACATGTCGCTGGAGTTGATCGAGGATTTCGATATAGCCGGTTCCACGATGAAGTGCCCCGCCGTGTGTGTTAATCCCCGCAGTTCAGAACGACTAACCGCGCGCGAAAACGGCGCAACACATAACACAACACTGCACATAACACTCAACACGTGTACGTGTTGTGCTGAGTGTTATGTGCAGTGTTAAAGGTTGAAGCTTCGCGACCTCAGCGGAGGAGACTTAGTGGCCGCGCGCCTGCTCAAGGGCTTTGCCCTCATTCCAGAACGGTGCCAGTTTGTTGTCGAACATGGACAGCGCCGAGGCGATGGCCATGTGCATGTCGAGGTACTGGTACGTGCCCAGGCGGCCGCCGAAGAGGACGTGATTGTCCTTGGCCTCGGCCGCCGCGCGCTTGCGGTAGGCCTCGAGCATGGTGCGGTCCTCCGGGGTGTTGATCGGGTAATACGGCTCGTCGCCGGACTCGGCGAAGCGGGAGTACTCCTTCATGATGACCGTCTTATCGGTCGGGTACTTATCCGCGCGCTCCGGGTGGAAGTGCCGGAACTCGTGGATGCGGGTGTAATCCACGTCCGCATCGTTGTAGTTCATGACCGGGGTGCCCTGGAAGTCGCCGGTAGGCAGAACCTCAAGGTCAAAATCCAGCGTGCGCCAACCGAGCTCACCCTCGGCGTAGTCGAAGTAGCGGTCAAGGGGGCCGGTGTAGACGACGGGTGCGTCCGGATTGGCGGCACGGATGTCGTCGCGAACGTCGAACCAGTCAGTATCGAGGCGGACCTCGATGTTCTCGTGGTCGGCCATCGCGTGCAGCCACGCGGCATAGCCATCGACGGGCAAACCCTCGTAGGTGTCATTGAAGTAACGGTTGTTGAAGGTGTAGCGCACGGGCAGGCGCGTGATATTGCCGGCCGGCAGCTCCTTCGGATCGGTCTGCCACTGCTTCGCGGTGTAGTCACGGATGAAGGCCTCGTAGAGCGGACGGCCGATGAGCGAGATGGCCTTCTCTTCGAGGTTGGTGGCTTCCTCCGGGGAGAACTCGCCGGCCTGCTCGGCGATGAGCGTGCGGGCCTCGTCCGGAGAGTAATAGCGGCCGAAGAACTGGTTGATAAGGCCCAGACCCATGGGGAACTGGTAGGCCGTGCCGTCGTGCATGGCGAAGACGCGGTGCTGGTAGTCCGTGAACGACGTGAACTTATTGACGTAGTCCCACACGCGCTTATTCGAGGTGTGGAAGAGGTGAGCGCCGTACTTGTGGACCTCAATGCCGGTCTCGGGTTCGGGCTCGGAGTAGGCGTTGCCGCCTAGGTGGTTGCGGCGCTCGACGATGAGCACCTTCTTGCCCAGCTGCGAGGCAGCCCGCTCGGCGACGGTAAGGCCGAAGAAGCCAGATCCAACAACGATGAGGTCATAAGAAGTCATGGCTCCCAGCTTAATGGGAAAAGACTCAAAGAAAGGCAGCGGCGTGTCGCAACAGAGTTCACACTTTTATCAGCTTTAACATTGGCCCCAAACGTATACTCTCGTCGCGGCAGCATGCCGCGACCAATCCGAGGAGTCCTCACCGTGCAGTTACGACGTATCAATAGACGCCAGCGTTCCGTGTGGACGCCGGTGGCCGCCGTCATCGCGTCCGTCTCCGTGTTCGCCGCCGCAGCCTTCGGCGGCCACGACATCCTCAAGACGCAGGAGATCGGCTCCGGTCCGATTGACCCGGCGGTCAACTCGGCGTCCTTCGCCGATGGCGCCACGACCGTTGTTGACGATCCGGCTATCGCTTCCCAGGGCGAGGGTGATGGCCCGCGTGCGGTGAAGGAATTCCACCGCGACGAGGCCTTCTCCCAGTTTGCACTCACGTGGTCCGGCGAACGCGATATCGCCGCGTTCGTCCGCGCGAAGCAGCCGGATGGCTCGTGGTCCGAGTGGTACGACACCACGCCAATCGGCAACGAGGGCAGCAACGGCAAGACCGGCACGGAGCTCATCTATGTGGGCCAGACCAATGACGTCCAGGTCTCCGTGAGCAACGTCGACCTCTACCAGGACAATAACGACAACATCCTCGACCAGGCAGCGAATACCATCAACCCGTTGCTCACCAACGTGGGCGATATCGCGCCGGTCGCGGACACCATGCCCAGCGACCTCGACGTCGTTTTCATCGACGGCAAGGCGCAGTCCGGCATCGCGCCGGTCGCAGATTACCGCGACGCAGGCATGCCGTCCGTCGTCTCCCGCGCGGGCTGGGGCGCCAACGAGGGCATCCGCTGCCAGCAGCCGACCGATGACGGCTACGTCAAGGCACTCACGTTGCACCACACCGCGGGCAAAAATACCTACACGCAGGCGGACGCCGTCGCGCAGGTGCGCGGCATCTACGCCTACCACGCCCAGACCCTGGGCTGGTGCGACATCGGATACAACGTGCTCGTGGACAAGTTCGGCACCATCTACGAGGGCCGCTACGGCGGACTCGACCGCGCCATCCAGGGCGCGCACGTGGGCGGCTTCAACTCCCACAACTGGGGCATTTCCATGATCGGCAACTACGAGACCGCGCAGCCAAGCCAGGAGATGCTCGACTCCGTCGCCTCCATCGCTGGTTGGAAGGCCGCGAAATCCGGCTTCTCTCCGTCGTCGACTGTTTCGCTGACCTCCGGTGGCTTCAACGGTTCGCGCTACGCCGCGGGCCAGACCTACACCGGCCCGGCCTTCCTGGGCCACTCTGACCTGCACTTCACGCAGTGCCCGGGTGCGAATACCATTGCCCGCTGGGGCGAGATCCGTGCGAACGCGACGACGAAGTACAACGCCATCAAGAACGGCGGCGGCGCTGCGGATGACCTCAACATCAACGACGGTATCAATAGCGGCTGGGATCACGCCTCGACTCCGAAGACCCCGAACTCGAATGCCACCTCGTCTATCGGCGGCACCGAGGTTCCCATGTCCACCATCGAGGCGCTCATCGGCATCGCAGCAGCGCTTATCGGCATCGTCGGAGCCTCGAACGTCGACGGCATGAAGGTCGATCAGAAGGCCGAGCTCGCCGGCGGCATCACCGTGGGCGAGGTCCCGAATATCGTGTCGAAGGTCATCGCCGTGACCGGCAACGAGGGTCTGGCCGAGACATGGACCGCGGTCCTCAACGCCTTCGGCCCGGTCCTCGGCCTGCCCGTGGGTGGCCCGGACTTCAAGGACGTCGACTCCCAGCTCGTCTCCCAGCTGTTCACCAACGGCGTCGTCCTGTCCAGCAAGGACACCGGCACCCACGCGCTCGTGGGCGATATCGCTAAGAAGTGGGCCGAGAACCCACAGGCATTGGGCCTGCCCACCTCAGACGAATACAAGTCCGCAGACGGCGCGACCATCCGCGTTGACTTCCAGGGTGGCTATATCACGTTTGACCCGGCCAGCGGCCAAGCTCAGGTCTTCACCAACTAAGACGCACACGAAAAATGCGCCCCGCGGGGCGCATTTTTTATGCGGGTATTTAAGCCCAGTCCAGGCTGCGCTCCACCGCGCGCTGCCAGTCGGCAAAGATGTCGTCCCGGTTGACCTGCGGCTCCCACGTCTTATCCGGGGCGACGAGTCCCTCGAGTTGCTCGAGGCTTTCCCACACGCCAGCGCCGAGCCCTGCGGCGAACGCAGCACCGAGCGCCGTGGTCTCAATCTCGCTCGGGCGCGTCACCTTCGCGCCCATAATGTCAGCCTGCAGCTGCATGAGGAGGTCATTGGCGACCATGCCGCCGTCCACGCGCAGCTCTGTGAGCGCAACGCCCGAGTCCGCGACCATCGCCTCCACAACCTCGCGGGTCTGGAAACACGTGGCCTCGAGCGCGGCGCGCACGATGTGCGAGCGGTCCGCGAATCTGGTCAGGCCCACAATCACCCCGCGCGCATCCGGTCGCCAGCGCGGAGCAAAGAGCCCGGAGAAAGCCGGCACGATGTAGACCCCGCCGTTGTCCTCCGCTGCAATGCTTTCCGATGCCGCCGCCGTCGGAATCATCCCCAGCTGGTCCCGCAACCACTGGATAAGCGCGCCGCCTACGGCGACGGAGCCCTCGAGGGCGTAGGTAGGGGCGGCATCGGCACGCTGGTACGCGACGGTGGTGAGCAGGCCGTGGTCCGAAAAGTGCGGCTCGGCACCGGTATTGTGTAACAGGAAGAGCCCGGTGCCGTAGGTGTTCTTCACCTGCCCCGGGGTAAATCCGGCCTGGCCGAAGAGCGCGGACTGCTGGTCGCCGAGCACACCCATGATGGGCACGCGGGTAAGCGTCCCGCGGTGTCGCACCACGCCGAAGGCGCCGACGGAGGGGCGGATATGGGGAAGCATCTGGACCGGAACCCCCACCTCACGGCAGAGGTCCTCGTCCCACTCGAGGGTCTTTAAGTCCATGAGCAGCGTCCGCGACGCATTAGTCACGTCCGTCGCGTGGATCTCGCCGTCCGTGAGATTCCACAGCAGCCACGCGTCGATGGTGCCGGCGAGCAGTTCGCCATTCTCGGCGCGTTGCCGGGCCCCCTCCACGTGGTCGAGGATCCAGGCAATCTTGGGCCCTGCCGGATAAGAATTCGCGAGCAGGCCGGTCTTCTTATGCCATTTATCGGCGGGCTCATGGCGACCCTCGGTACGGGTGTCCTGCCAGACGATCGCGTTATAGATAGGCTCGCCGGACTCCTTATCCCACACCACTGCCGTCTCGCGCTGGTTGGTAATGCCGAGCGCGACGACATCCGCCGCGGTGATATCGAGCTCCACCATCGCCGTGGAGACAGCGCGGCGCGTGTTGTCCCAGATCTCGCGCGGATCGTGCTCGACCCACCCCTGACGCGGAAGGATTTGCTCGTGTTCGTACTGCGCAGAGGCGACGATGCACCCCTCCGCGTTGACGAAGACACAACGCGTGGAGGTGGTCCCTTGGTCGATGGCGGCAATAAGCGGCATTAGAACCAGCGCTCCAGCACCGTGGCCACCCCGGCCTGATGGTTCGGGGTCGTCACTTCGTCGGCCGCCTCCTTCACAGTGTCCGCGGCGTTGCCCATGGCCACGCCACGTCCAGCCCAGCGCAGCATCTCAATGTCATTGGGCATATCGCCAAACGCGATGGTCTCGTCTTGTGCGACGCCGTAGTGATCCGCGAGCCAGGTAAGCCCCGTGGCCTTGGTGATGCCAGGCGCGGCGATCTCGAGGATGCCCTCGTCCATGGAAAAGGTCACGTGTGCCTCGTCAGGATCGACGTGCGGG
This sequence comes from Corynebacterium sp. SA-MJD20WY100, assembly GCF_039822565.1. NCBI lineage: Bacteria > Bacillati > Actinomycetota > Actinomycetes > Mycobacteriales > Corynebacteriaceae > Corynebacterium > Corynebacterium sp. SA-MJD20WY100. The sequence goes on from NZ_JBCJKS010000015.1 coordinate 42,792, forward strand.
GCAATGAGCTCATAGAGCTCCCGCGAGCTGTACTCCAGGTTGCGCAGAATGAGCTTGACGCAGGGGACCGAAATAACCCCCTCCGTCGTATCCTTCTTGAACTCCCCAAAGAGATCATCGTCGCCGTAGGCGGGGTCCACGACGAAGAGTTCCGCCACGTTGTCACGGGTCGACGTGCCAGCGCGCTCGGCGCCCACGGCGATGCCCCCGTAGCGCGCCATGACGGACTGCGCGGTCTCGACGATGGTGGTGAGCGTCTCCGGCTGCAGCTCATGCGCGAGGACCACCTGATCCGCCGCGGAGTCGTAAATGACAGCCCCGTTGCTCGTCACGCAGAGCGGACGCACAGGAATCTGTTCGAGCACCGGCGCGATCCACCGGAACGGACGGCCCGTCGCCAACGCGAAGTGGGTTCCGGATTCAACCGCGCGCGCCACGACGTCGCGGGTGCGCTGCGTGACACGGTGGTTGGGATCGAGGAACGTTCCATCGATATCGCTGGCGATGAGCCGTGGGATCACTTTTTAGGTTTCCTTCTTCAGACGGCGCCAGGCGCGTCGCACCCGGCGGGCGAGCCGCTTATCTTCCTTGATTTCCTTCTGCGCGGCAGCGCGGTGCGCCTTCTGCGCGCGGGCGCGGGCCTTGGCTTCGCGCTCGGCATGATCCATGCGGTTGGCTTCATCGAGGGTCGGCGCGGTGCCGCCCATCGCGGCCGGGCGCCAGTCGAGGCCGTCCTCGAACGGGCCGTACTCCTTGTCGTAGCGGGCACGAACCTCCGAGAGCAGTGCCTGCATCGCGGCCTTGAGCGTCGCGATGTCGGTGTCCGGATCCCCGGTCCTCGTAATGGGCTCGCCCACCTGGATGATGACCGGCGTCTTCGTGCGGCCGAGGTGCTTCTCGCCGCCCTTCGTCCAGATGCGCTGGGAACCCCACGTCACCATGGGAATGAGCGGCACGTCTGCGGTCGCGGCGATGCGCGCCGCACCATTCTTGAAGTCCTTGAGCTCGAAGCTGCGGGAGATCGTGGCCTCCGGGAAGATCGTCACAAGACGACCGGAGCGCAGGTGGAGCACGGCGGCATCGATAGACGAGGCACCCGCCGAGCGGTCCACCGGTACGTGCTTCATCGTGCGCATGAGCCAGCCCACGACGGGGACGTCGAAGATCTCCTTCTTCGCCATGAAGCGGGTGAGGCGACGTCCGCGGATATACGGCGGGATTTGGCCAAAAATGAAGTCGTAGTAGCCCGTGTGGTTCATCGCGAAGAGCGCGCCGCCGAACTGCGGGACATTCTCCGCGCCGTAGACGGAAATCTGGATGCCCTGCGCCCGCATGACCCGGTTGAGGACAGCAATAATGCCCTGGTAGACCGGCTCGCCCGCCTCAGCGTGGCGGGGGATCTTCTCAAGCGAGACTGGGACGTGGACGAGACCTTCGCGAATATCCATGGCAGCCCTACTTCATCGGCGTGAGGACGTCCTTGCCCACGAACGGGCGCAGCGCCTCGGGCACGACAACGGAGCCGTCAGCCTGCTGGTGGTTCTCCAGAATGGCAACAAGCCAGCGGGTGGTCGCGAGCGTACCGTTGAGGGTCGCGGCGAACTGGGTCTTGCCGTTCTCGTCGCGGTAGCGGGTGTGCAGGCGGCGAGCCTGGAAGGTCGTGCAGTTCGAGGTGGAGGTGAGCTCGCGGTACGTGCCCTGGGTCGGGACCCACGCCTCATTGTCGAACTTGCGGGCAGCAGACGATCCAAGATCGCCACCGGCGATGTCGATGGTGCGGTACGGCAGCTCCATGGCGTCGAGCATGGACTTTTCCATGTTCAGCAACTGCTGGTGCATGTCCTCGGCCTCTTCCGGCTTGCAGTAGACAAACATCTCGAGCTTGTCGAACTGGTGGACGCGGAGGATGCCGCGGGTGTCCTTGCCGCTGGCGCCGGCCTCGCGGCGGAAGCAGGAAGACCAGCCGGTGTACTTGAGCGGGCCGTCCTTGAGATCGATGATCTCGTCCTTGTGGTAGCCCGCGAGCGCGACCTCGGAGGTGCCGACGAGGTACAGGTCATCCGCCGGGAGGTAGTAAATCTCGTCCGAGTGCTGGCCGAGGAAGCCGGTGCCGGCCATGATCTCCGGACGCACGAGCACCGGCGGGATCATGAGCTGGAAGCCAGCCTCGCGTGCCTTCTGCGCGGCGAGCATGAGCATGCCCAGCTGCAGGAAGGCGCCGTCGCCGGTGAGGTAGTAGAAGCGCGCGCCGCCCACCTTGGCGCCGCGCTTGATGTCGAGGAGACCCAGCGACTCTCCCAGCTCCACGTGATCCTTCGGCTCGAAGTCGAAGGTGGGAATCTCGCCGACCTCCTCAAGGACGATGAAGTCATCCTCGCCGCCGGCGGGTGCGCCCTCGACGACGTTGGAGAGCTTGTACTGCAGCTCGGTGACCTGCTCCTCGGCCGCGACCTGCTCGGCCTCGGCTTCCTTGACCTTGGCCTTGAGCTCATTCGAGCCCTCGAGAAGGGCTGGGCGCTCCTCCGGGGAGGCCTTACCGATCTTCTTGCCAAAGGCCTTCTGCTCGGAACGCAGCTCGTCGGCCGCGACGATAGCGGCGCGGCGGCGCTCGTCTGCAGCGATGAGGGCGTCGACCAGCGACGGATCCTCGCCGCGGGTGACCTGGGAGGCACGGACAACGTCTGGGTTTTCGCGGAGGAACTTGAGATCAATCACGCAACAATCCTAGCGCATAGGGACTTTCACCACGGCTTACGCTCACCACGGGGGCGACCACTCTCTTGCCCGGTTATGACCACCGGCCTAAAATACATGACATGACTATCCCAGCACGCATCATCGAGGACGGCCCCATCCCGAAGCATGCGCAGCTACGCGATATTTTGGCGGAGCTGTGCCACACGCAGCTCAAACCTGGAGACATGCTGCCCGGGGAGAGGCTCTTGGAAGAAACCTACGGCGTCTCCCGCATCACGGTCCGCCGCGCGATTGGCGATCTCGTCGCCGCCGGGCAGCTGCGAAGGGTCCGCGGTAAGGGCACCTTCGTCGCCCCCAACCCGCTCGTCTCCCGCCTACACCTCGCATCCTTCTCGGATGAGATGGGCGCCCAGGACGTGGAGGCTTCCTCGAAGATCCTGCTGGGCGGACGTTCGCCAGCGCCGGACGAGGTCACGGAGTTCTTCGGAACTCCGGCGGGAACCCCGCACACGCACCTGCGGCGCCTGCGCCTGGGCGACGGGGAGCCGTATTCCATTGATGACGGTTGGTACAACTCCACGTACGTGCCCAATCTGCTGGAGAACGACATCTACAAGTCCGTCTATCACATTCTCGACACGGACTTTCAGGTCCCGATTACGGAGGCGGACCAGATCGTCACAGCCGTCGCCGCGGATCCGGAGGTCGCGCACCTGCTCGACGTCGAGCCCGGCGCGCCGCTGCTCCACATCATTCGGTACTCACGCTCGGGCGATAAACCGGTCGAGTGGTGCTCTTCGGTCTACCGCACAGACCGATATCACCTCTCGGCCCGCGTCGGACGTGCGATGGAAGACTAACCGGGCGAGTGTAAACTACGCAGGTATATGAGTAGCCGACAGTCTTTCCGCGCCCTCCGGAGCGCCACCGCCGTCAACACTGTATTGATCGCGGCGGCGGCCTCAGCCGTCTTCGTCGGCTCCTACGGCCTCTTCGGAGGCGAGACCACGACCACGACGCACGGTACCGCCGCAGCCTCAAGCTCGGCGAAAGGCGCAGCGGAGCTCGCGCCATTCACCACGGCGGACGCGGGCTCCTGCCTCAACTGGGATATCGACGCGCAGGGGAAAGTCTCGAATTTCTCGCAGACTGACTGCTCGACAGAGCACCGTTTCGAAGTCGCCGCGCGCGAGGATCTGTCTGTCTACCCCACCAGTGAGTTCGGCGAAAACGCAGAGATGCCTAACCAGGAGCGCCAGGCGCAGCTGCGCGAAGAGCTCTGCCACGGCGCGACGCTCGCGTACGTGGACGGCCGCTTCGATCCGGCTGGCAAGTTCTCCATCGCGCCCATCCTGCCGCCGGCGGAAGCCTGGGCGCAGGGAGACCGCACCATGCTCTGCGGCCTGCAGACCACGGATGAAAACGGCGTCGCGCAGCAATTTAGCGGACGCGTCGTCGAGGTTGACCAGGCGAATATCGCGGAGGCTGGCGCCTGCCGCGCCATCGGCGACGACCAGGTGCTGCGCACGGTGGACTGCGCCGAGCCGCACCAATTGGAGACGGTCTCCATCGTGGACCTGTCCCAGCAATTCCCACAGGGCACGCCGTCCATCGACGACCAGAACACGTTCCTCTCGGAACGCTGCACCCAGGCGGCCGAGGATTACCTCGGCGGCGAGGAAGCGCTCTATCAGTCCACGCTGCAGCCCTACTGGGGCTCGCTCGCGGAGTCCTCGTGGAACGGCGGATCGCGCTCGGTCAACTGCTCGCTCATGCACGTGAACGGGCAAACGAAGACCTTCTCCGCCATCACGGGTCCGGCGAAGAATGGCCGCGAATCCCTCACCATCGACGGTGCCACCCCGGCCGCACCGCCCACGCGTAACCCGCTACGGAACCCATAGATGTACTACGTGGAGGACGAGCGCTTCGATGAAATGGTCGAAGCAGCGCTCGACAAGGTGCCCGAGAATTTCGTAGCGCGCATGCGCAACCTGGCGATTCTCGTCGAAGACTACAACGAGGACTCGCCCCACATCCTGGGTCTCTACGAGGGCGTCGCGCTCCCCAAGCGCACGTTTGACCACACTGGCTTCCTGCCCGATGCGATATTCATCTACCGTCGCGCGCTCCAAGACTGGTGCAATTCAGAAGAGGAACTTGAGCACCAAGTCATGGTGACCGTCTTCCACGAACTGGGGCACTACTTCGGTATCGACGACGAGCACCTTCACGAGCTGGGCTGGGGTTAAAGCTCTAGGGTCAAAGCTTTAGGGTTCAAGCTCTAGGTCGGCCCAGCGGATAAGTTCCCATTCCCCAAACCGCCCCGTCGGCTCCATGACCGTGAAGCGACAGTTGGGCATGTAACCGGTGAAGGCGAAGTCCGGATCCACGCCGCAGGCATGCGTCGTCACGGTACGGATGACGGCGCCGTGCGAAAAGACAACAACGTCGGAATCGGATCCGACGACCGACTCCAGGATGGGCTGGTAGCGGTCGAGCACGTCGCGCAGCGTTTCGCCGCCTTCCATGCACGCATTCATATCCCCGGTGAGCCAGCCGCGCAGCGCGAAGGTATAGGCATCACGCGTCGCATCGGTTCCGGACATCTCGTGGATACCGGCGAGGATCTCATGGAGCCCCGGCGTCGGCTCGACGGGCAACGTATACGGATCCCAGCCGCGTGCTTCCTCGAAGGCGCGCGCCGCCGCCATCGCCGTTTGCTGCGTGCGAATCGCGATGGACGAAAGGAAACGCGGAACCCCCTCAATGAGATCCGCCAGCTCCAACCCCACCGCGGTGGCTTGGTCGCGGCCGCGCGGGGTAAGTTCCGCACCCGGCGGGCGGGTGTCCATGAGGTGCTCGACGTTAGAGAACGTCTGCCCGTGACGCACGAGGTAGATACGCATACCTCGGAAGCTTATTGGCCCCGGCGCGCCCGCGCTACCCATTCATCTGCGGCAGCGAGACGACGGCTCGAGTCCAGCTCCTGCGCCGCGGGCCACGAGCCGACGAAGACGAGCTCCTCCGTCCGCAGCCACAGGGCGCGCAATGCCTCGGCGACAGGTTCATCCTCGATATGCCCCACAAGATCCACGTAGAAGCGGTACGTACCGAGCTCCTGTCGGGTGGGACGGGACTCGATGCGCGTGAGGTCCACGCCGCGAATCGCAAACTCCTCGAGCGCGCCCACCAACGAGCCTGGTTGGTTGGGAAGCGTAAAGACGACAGACGTTCGGTCGGAACCGGTCGGGGAAGGCGGAGCCGCGGGCACACCAACAAGCAGAAACCGCGTCGTCGCGCCGCGCACGTCGGCCACGCCCGATTCAATGATCTCCAGTCCATAAATCTCCGCCGCGCGCGCCGGTGCTGCAGCGACGTCGGCCTCGCCCTGCGCGACCATCTCCGCGGCCGCGGCGTTGGAGGACGCCGGGGTAAAGGCGGCATCGGGAAGCTCCTGCGCGATCCAGCTGCGCACCTGGTGGTACGCGACCGGATGCGTCGAAAACTTCGCGCGATCCCGCGACCCCGGGCGCACCATAATGGCGAACTCGACGGGAAGATCGACTTCTCCGAAGACCTGGACTCGCTCATCAGACTCGACAAGCGCGTCAAAGGTCGCCGTGACGGCGCCATCCACGGAGTTCTCAATCGCGACGACGGCGTACTGGGCAGCACCAGAGCGCACCGCTCCCAGTGCTTCGGAAGGGGAACCGACCGGAAGCCCCGTCACCTCCCCCAGATCAAACTGCAGGAGGGCGGCTTCCGTAAACGTCCCGGCAGGGCCCAAATACGCGACTGTCGTGTGCATAGCGATTACCCTAACACCTATGGATTTTTCCCTTGGACAGTTACGCCAGGACCTTCAGGGCCTTACCCCCGAAGAACATGGCTTTACTTACCTCGATCTGGATCGGACTCCCACAGCGTCCGGTCGCCTCGACGGCTGGGTGCTCTCCGCAAAGGACCTGGCGGACGTCAAGGGCATGCGCACGACGCTGGGAAATATCGATCGGGCCTATATCGCCACCGCCACCGACCCCACCATCGAGCAGCTGGAGTCCGAAGGCGCTGTCATTATCGGCAAGTCCGCGGCCCCCGAGCTCGGACTCATGGTCGACACGGAGCCCATCGGGCTGCCACATCCGGATAACCCTCTCTGGCCCGGCCACACCCCGGGCGGTTCCTCCGGCGGTGCGGCGGTCCAGGTGGCGCGGGGCTTGCTCCGTGCCGCCCACGCCGGCGATGGCGGCGGCTCTATTCGCGTTCCTGCGGCGGCCTGCGGGGTGGTCGGATTTAAGCCGGGTGGAAATTCCTTATCCGTCGACGGCTTCATCACCCGCACCGTTGCCGATGCCGCCTTCCTCCACGACATTCATCCGCTCGTCCCCCGCGCGCGGATTGGAGTGCTCACCGAGCCGCTCTTCATCGACACCCGCGTCGATCCTGTCATGCTTGAGGCGGTCCGCGAAGCAGAAAAGCGACTGCGCGCCCGCGGCTTCGATGTCGTCCACATCGGAAAATATCCGCAGGCAGCCACCACTTTCGAGGCCTTCCGTCACATCTTCACCTCGCACCTGGCAAACCTCGACGAGGCCGAAGGCTACGTGGACTGGATCCGTGCGCTCGGGCGCCGGGTCTCGCCCAAGCAGCTCGCCCTGGCGAAGAAGCATGGGACGGCATTACAGGAGATCCTCACCCTCCAATGGCGCGTCGACGCGATTCTTTCTCCCATGCTCGCGTTCGACCCACCACGCCACGGCACCTTCCGCGCATTGCCGCACGAGAAGAACTTCGAGGAGCAAACTCGCTGGTCGCCGTGGGGTTCTCTCTTCAATGTTGCGCATCTTTCCGCACTCTCCGTCCCGTGGACCCTCGATAATCACCAGCCCGTCGGCCTCCAGCTCGGCGCGATTACCCTTTCCGAGCCCGAGCTCCTCGGCCTGGCCACGGTGCTGCACCCATGAGCCGCGTCCGCACCGAAATCCTTATCGTCCTTGCCGTCACCTTCGGCATGTCCGGGCTCCGCTCGCTGCTCCGACTCGTCGATGGCCTCCTTAACCCAGCGCCGTTGTCCGCACAGTCCGTCACCCTCAACGCTTCCCAATCGGACCTGGCGTGGCTCGACATCGCTCTCCAGCTATGCTCCGCCGGGGTCCTCTTCGCCTGGGGCGCGCTCGCCCTCTTCCTCCTTCAACGCTCACTCCCCCGGCCCCAGCTTTCCGATGCCGCCTCCTCCCCCGCCCTCGCCCTCCTTATCGGCGTCCCAGGGCTCGCGCTCTATATCACCGCCCTCCACTTCGGGTGGACCAAAGAAGTTGTCCCCACGGATTTTTCTACTCCGTGGGCCGAGGTCCCCGCGCTGCTCGTGTGGTCTGCCGCCAACGCCTTTGCCGAGGAGACCGTCGTCGTCTTCTGGTTTATCTCACGCTTGCGGCAACTGCGGATTTCGCCGTGGACAGCGATCGCCGCCTCGGCGGTGCTGCGCGGTTCCTACCACCTCTATCAGGGGGTCTCGGCAGGCTTTGGCAATCTCGCCATGGGTCTCATCTTCGGCTACTACTTCCACAAAACCGGCAGGGTATGGCCGCTTATCATCGCGCATTTCCTCATCGATGCTGTCGCCTTCGTAGGCTACGCCTTCCTGCCCAACCTCGACCTGCTGAGAATCTAGAGCTAAACCCCGACCACATCTACACCGATAGCACCAGCACGACCGACCAGAACTCTGCGTCTGCGCTAGTCCCGTTCCCGAAGGGGCGCGCGGTATCCTGTTCGCATGACTGACACAGGACGCGACCCCCACCGGGAAAACCGGCGTGTTGGCGACGACCTGAGCAATTACGTGCTCGGCGCCGACGGCAAGCCCATGACCGATCGCTACGGCCGTCCCGTCCTCCGCCGTCCCATCGCGAAGCCCGCGCCCCGCGCGGAGCGGACCCCGCAGCCGGAGCGTGAGCGCCACCCGCAGTTCTCCGTGCAGGACTGGCAGCGCGAACACCGAGCCCACCAGCCCGCGCCCCAGCCCGCGCCTCAGCCTGCGCCACAACGCACGCCTCGACAGCAGGTAAGCCAGCCGGTTCCGCGCAACTACTCGTCCCGGCCGGCGCAGCCGGCCGTGCGCCCGCACCGCCATGGCAAGCAAGCCAACCCGGTGCGACGGGGCATCGGCTGCCTCGGCGCAGCGCTTGTCGCGATCGTGGTATTTACGCTGGCGATTGCGCTGTGGAGCGATTCGAAACTTACGCGCATTGAAGCCATGCCAGATTCACAGGTCGCGAACACACCGGGCACCAACTGGCTGCTGGTCGGTTCCGACTCCCGCGTAGGCCTTAGCGAGGAAGAGCAAATTGAGCTCGGCACCGGTGGCGACGTGGGTTCGAGCCGCACTGACACGATCATGCTTCTGCACATCCCGAAGTCGGGCAAGGCGAAGCTCGTATCGTTGCCACGCGATAGCTGGGTCAACGTCCCGGGATTCGGCATGGACAAGATCAATGCGGCTTTCTCCTACGGCGGTGCGCCGCTGCTGGCACAGACCATCGAAGAATGGTCGGGGCTCCACATCGACCACTATGCGGAGGTCGGCATGGGTGGACTGGCCAACGTCGTCAATTCCGTGGGCGGCGTAGAAATCTGCGTCCAGGAAGCCATCAATGATCCGCTGGCCGGCATCGATCTGCAGCCGGGCTGCCAGAATCTCCAGGGCCGCGATGCCTTAGGCTATGTGCGCACGCGTGCAACAGCCATGGGCGACCTTGACCGTGTCCAACGCCAGCGTGAGTTCTTCGCCGCGCTGCTCGACAAGGTCACGGCCCCGACAACGCTCATCAATCCTTTCCGGACAATTTCGCTCATCAACCACACGGCCGACTCGTTCGTCGTGGGCAAGAAGGATCACGTATGGCACCTGGCCCGCGTAGCCCTCGCCATGGCGGATGGCGTCGAAACCGAGACCATCCCGGTATCCGGCTTCGCCGATACAGCCTCCGGCAACGTCGTCCTCTGGGATGACGAGCAGACGGCGGCTCTGTGGGAGTCGATGAAGTCCTAGCTTTTAGAACGGGGGCGGGGTGTCCTCCTGTTCTTCCTGGTTGGGGTCGTCCTGTGCTGCGGCTGCGGCTTCGTCGTCGAGTTCCTGCTTGAGCAGCTGGGCGTTGCGGTGGGCATTGGCCTTGCGCTGGGATTCTGCCTGGGCGAAGGTCTGCACCCAGTTCTTAGTCTTGCCCGCCATCGGCCCGTTAGGCTCCGTGGTCACCCACGTGCCGTCTTCAAAGAGCCAGTAGACAACCCTGGTGACCGGATCCATAATGTAGAACACCCGTCCATCAGTCTTCATATTGTGATGGAACTGGCACAGGCACAAAAGATTATCCGGATGAGTTTCCCCACCCTCGGCCCAGTTAATCCGATGATCAAACTGCGTAGCCCGCCCATCCACGTCACACCCGAAGGCGCGACACGTGCCATCCATGCCCACCAGCCAAGCGGCCATATACTCCGGCACCCGATACGAGCGCACACCGTCAGGCTTTTCGGAAACATCGCGAACCTTATCGGGTTTCATATCTTCCCCGGTCCACCCGAAGCCCTGAATCAACGTCGGGGCATCCGGAATATCCGTGGCCTTATAGGTATGCAGCACTACTTGCTTGGCAGACTGCCCGGCACCGGTGAGCAACGCGATCGCCGCCTCAGCCTTCGTGACCTTGTGCTCGGCGGCATAGGCAGCAATATGCTCACTGATCTCCGCAGCGGTAGAGGTCGCCACATCCAGGCCGATGGCGCAGCGTTCATCGTTATACGGAGTAAACGACACCGAGTCATGCACACGAGGGTCTTCGACGGCAATCGTGTCGTCTTCCGCAGCCACCAGGCGCTTGAGTAATTCGCGCAGGCTGCGGTGTGACATCATCACCTGGTTGGGAGTGCACGGGGAGAGGTACTTGGTTAAGGCTGCATCGAGGCGGGCGTTGACCTCCGGGTCAATAGGGCCCAGCTTGGCAAGATAGCGTTCAATCATCGCCAGGCGGTCGAAATCCAAATGGCGCAGACGTGCCTGCAACGCCGCCAACAAAGGCAGCGACAGCAGGCGGTTGAGCGCAAAGAAGCGGGAGCGCACGGTCTTGCGTTCCAGGCCGGTAGCAGTGGCCATCGTGGCAACCGCGACATCGAAATCATCATCAGGAGCAGGCAGGAACTCGGCCCAGAAATCCAGTTCCGCATGACGGATACGCGACTGGGCCACCGCCTTCGGGCAAGCGGGGTTGGTATGGGCAAAGAACGCGGCAGGAGTATCAGGAGGAGGGGGATCGACAAGTACAACGGGTTCAGTCATCACAAGGTCCTAAGAAGAGAAGAAAAGCCAACAGAAACAATAGAACGAGTGTTTGATCGAAAGCATATATGAAACCCCCAACACCTACCAGGGTCATAACAGAGACGTGAGCGAACGACTATCAAGTCTGCAAGAAAAGCAAAGGCCAGAGCCCCACTGAGGGGGCTCTGGCCTGAGCAAAAGGAACGTCTAACGCAAGGTAACCTGGCGGGACTTAATGTTCTGGAGCTGCTTACGCTCGTCTGCGGTGAGCTCGGCGTCGTTGTCAAGCTCGGCGGTAATCGCGGCATCGACAGCCTTGAGCTTCTCCTCGTAGGAGTCGTAGGCGACCTCGGGATCGAGATCGAACACGGGGGCGATGAGACCATGGGTGCGGAAGACGCCAGCGAACTTGGTCCCCTCGCCGAGGTTGAGGTCACCGCGGGCAGCAATGCGTGCCAGGCCATTGAGCAGGGCGGCCTCGTCATCACTCGGGCGGACCCAGCGGATGTGTGCCTTGCCGCCGCCGGCGTTGGCCCAGAAAGCAGTGCCGACGATGCCCTCGCCGACCGGGTGGGACTCAATGACAGAGTCGTTGGCCATCTGCATGGACTGCGCGATCTGCGGGGTGACTTGGGCACCCTCCGGCAGCCACCACGCGAAGTCCTGGTAGACCTCGACGTCGAGGATGGCGTCGTTGTCCAGCAGCTCAGTGATCTTCGGTTCGGTGCCATCTGCAATGGTGGACTCGAGGGTCTCGCCCTCGCCGTGGTTCTTCACCCAGTTGAGCGCGTACGCAAGGTCGCGGCCCGGGTTGTGGGAGTGGGTCTTCACCTGCAGGCCCACGAAGGCCTGGCCGCCGGACTGCTCGTCGCGGATAAGGGCTGCCGAGGCCCCCGGCAGCACCGTCGCCACGTAGACGTCACGGTCGACATCCTTCAAGGTCAGCTTGGCAATAGCGGAAGGAACGAATTCCTGGAGCGCGACCAGCTGGGACTCGGCAGCAAGGCCAGCGTAGGGGCGGGGGTCCTTCTCTAGGGCCGCGCGCTCAGCGGCACGGGCAGCAAGCTTAGCCTGACGGCGGGACATGCCCTCAGGCAGCTGTTCTTTGTTCTTCTTGTTCTTCTTGGCCATAGCGCACAAGTCTACCGGGCGTATTAATACTGCAGGGTGTGCAGGGCCACTTCTGGCTGATTTGTGGCCAGAATATCTACTCCATTCGCCCACGCCCACCGCATATCATCCGGACGGTCGACCGTCCACAGGTACGTGGGCAGGCCGTAGGCGCCGATGGCGCTCGGCTGCATTTTCGCGCGCAGGAGTGACATGCCCAGGCCGGTGGGCTTGGACAGGAGGACGTCCGGGCGGTTGAGGTGGCGCTCCCAATCGCGGCGCAGATAGAACCGGTCCATATAGGGATTAAGGTGCGCCATCGTGCGAATGGCACGGTGAGAGAAGGAAATGAGGTGGATGCGGGGGTCATCGGAAAGCCCTGCTTGGCGAAGACGCGCCACAGTCTCCTCCTCGACCCGATCGCCAAAGGGGCTCGGGTGCTTGGTCTCGACGTAGAGGTGATGGCCTGTGGGTGCGACCATCTCGAGCAATTCGTCGAACAACAGCGGGTGCTCGCCGCCGCCAATGTCAGCCTTGCGAACGTCCGCCCAGTCCATCTTCTCAATCCTGCCCGTCCGGTCCGAGGTGCGATCGAGCGTCGAGTCATGGTTGACGACCAGGTATCCGTCACGCGTGAGATGCACGTCGCATTCGACGCCATGGATGGGCAGCTCAAGCGCCTGAGCAAAAGCGGAAGGGGATAGCTCCGGATATTTTCCGGAGTATCCCCTATGGGCAACGATGTGCACTAGCCGAAGATTTTCTTCTTAATGTCATTCAGCGTATTGAAGGACTTGTTGAAGCGCTCCTGCTCGTGCTCGTCGAGCTGCAGCTCGATGGCACGGTTGACACCGGAGCGGTCCACGATGGCCGGGGTACCCATGTACACGTCCTCGGCGCCGTACTCACCCTGCAGGTAAGTCGAGACCGGGAGGGCCACGCCCTGGTTCTGGATGACAGCGCGGGTGATGCGGGCCAGGGCCATGCCGATGCCGTAGGACGTGGAGCCCTTGGCGTCGATGATGTGGTAGGCCGCGTCACGGGTCTGCTCGAAAATCTTCTCGATGCGCTGGTTATAGTCCGGGTCCGACTCGGAGCGGCGGGACATGTGAACGCCAGCGATGTTGGCGGAGGAGACGACCGGCAGCTCGGAGTCGCCGTGCTCGCCGATGATGTACGCATGGACGGAGGTCGGAGCGACATCTTCCATCTCGGAGAGCATGTAGCGGTAGCGTGCGGAGTCGAGAACCGTACCCGAGCCGATGACGCGCTCGTGCGGCAGGCCGGAGGCCTTCCAGACCGCGTAGGTGAGCAGGTCGACCGGGTTGGAGGCCACGAGGAAGATGCCGTCGAAGCCGTTCTTCATGACGTCGCCCACGATGGAGTTCATGATGTTGACGTTCTTGTCCACGAGCTGCAGGCGGGTCTCGCCCGGCTTCTGAGCAGCGCCGGCGCAGATGACGACCATGGAGGCGTCCTTGCAGTCCTCGTAGGTGCCGACCGTGACGCGGGTACGGGACGGGGCCCAGACCACGCCGTGGTTGAGGTCCATCACGTTGCCTTCGAGCTTCTTCTCATCGATGTCAATGATGGCCAGGTGGTCGACAGTGCCCTGGTTCACCAATGCATACGCGTAGGCGATTCCGACATCGCCTGCACCAATCAATACAACCTTGTTTCCCACAAAATTCGTCATGACCCCGATTGTGCCTGAAAATGTTTAACTTGTCGCGTTGTGCGCCCGATCTCACATAGTCGGATGTCCGATCTCACATCACACATGCCCGTTCGGGCAGAGCCTGCGCGGTGCCGAATTCCCTGGTTCAATGGTTTCCATGCCTCGCTTTGCACTGCGCGTTCTCGCAAAAGGCCTGTCTGCCGCCATTTTTGGCCTCGAAGTGTTGAGCGATCTTACCCCTGGTGTGCGCATGACCGGGAGGAGACGTTTGCCACAGAACATGGCGGCGGGCACCGCGGGCGCCGAGGTCGCCACATGGGCCGCCGTGTCGCCGTCGCTTCTCCCCCGTCCCTGGTGGGTGACCGCCGCCAACGTGGCGCTAGGCCAAGGCATGGGACACGTGAGCGCCGCCGCGCTCGCATTCGGACTCAAACGGACATTCCGCGTCTACGACGTACGCCCACAAGACCGCATTCCGTATCGCACCCTCCACGCGGTGCTCGGGGCGGGAACGGTCCTCGTCGGCATCCGTTCTATCCGCAACCAGGAAGCGCAAGCCCAGCTCGTGGGCAAAGAAAACGAGCGCGGCCCGCGCCAGGCTGCCGCCGGCGTGGCCCTCGGCACGCTCGGTTACGGCGTCCTCCTCATCCTCGGCGAGGCTGCACAAGCAGCGACAACAGAGCTCAGCCACCGTGCACAAAGGTTTCTCCCGCACTGGGTCGCCTGGCCCCTCGCCGCGGGCGTGCTCGGCGCTAGCGTCATCGCCTTAAGCGACCGCGTCGTGTGGCGTCGCTTCATCCGGACCGCCTCCGTGCGCGCTGAGCGTCTCAACCGGCTCATCTTCCCCGACTCGATGATGCCCTGGGAGCCTGAGCGCTCCGGCAGCCCCTGGTCACACGAGCCCTGGACCGCCATCGGCGCGCAAGGCCGTCGCTTCGTCACCCGCGGCCCACGCGCCCGCGACATCCAAGACATCATGGGCTACGACCACGCGCACGAGCCCATCCGCATCTTCGCCGGGCTCGTCCCCGGCCGCGACTTTCTGGGCTCCGCCCGGCAGGTCATCGCGGAAATGGAGCGCACCGGCGCGTTCCGCCGTGACACCATCGTCGTGCAGATGCCGGCTGGCTCTGGCTGGGTCAACAATTACTCCACGAGCGCGTATGAATTTTTGACCCGCGGCGACTGCGCGACAGTCACGTTCCAATACTCGTATCTACCCTCCGTCTTCGCTTTCCTCGTCGATCGAGACGCGCCTGTCGCCGCCGCCCGCGTCCTCCTCGACATGGTGCATGCTCGCATGGCATCTCTACCGGAGGACGATCGCCCACGTCTCTACCTCGCGGGTGAGTCGCTCGGTGCCTTCGCCCTAGTCGAGAACTTCGAGGAACTGGAGGATTTGCTCACCGCATGCGATGGCGCAATGTTCACGGGCCCACCGCGGATGACGGGATTCTTCCGCAAGCTCGCCGCATCCCGTGACCGCGGCTCGCTGGAGCGGCTGCCGCTCATCGACGGCGGGCACCATGTCCGCTACGTATCCAATCCCGCGCATCTTGCTGCCGATGCCTTCGGGGCGCCGTATCCCCGCGCCTGGCAGCGCCCCCGGGTCGTGGTCGCGCAGCATGCTTCCGATGCCATCGTGTGGTGGGACCAGCAGCTCGCGTGGCGTCGGCCGGACTGGCTGCGTGAACAAGTCCCGCCCACGCTCCACGCGGATGCCTTCCGGCGGCTGCACTGGGCACCGTTTATCACCTGGTGGCAGATTGCGCTCGACCAGGTGAACTCACTCAACGTGCCCGGCGGCCACGGCCACAACTACTTTGAAGAAACCTTCTGGTACTGGGACGCCGTCCTAGGCTCGCAGGCCCGCGTCCCGCTCGACGCAGCGAAAGCCGACCGGATGCGGAAGTTCATTGTGAAAACGCAGCCCCGCGGCTAGCCACACTTCACGCCAGTGCTGTGATGCGGACAGTAACCGTTCGGATTCTTGGCGAGGTACTGCTGGTGGTCATCCTCGGCCAGGTAGTACGCGCCCGAGTCGGTCTCGGAGAGCAGACGGACCTCGGTAGTAATCGGACCGAAGCCAGCCTCGGCGAGCTTGGGCTCATACGCGTCGACGATCTCCTGGATTTCCTGACGTTCCTCTTCGGTTTCCGGATAGAACGCAGAACGGTACTGCGTGCCCACGTCGTTACCCTGGCGGAAGCCCTGCGTCGGGTCGTGCGCCTCGAGCGCGGTAACGACGAGGTCCTTGAGCGAGACCTTGTCCGGGTCATAGACCACCTGGACGGTCTCTGCGTGGTTGGTCATCCCCTGGCAGACCTCGAAGTACGTGGGGTTGGGCGTCGTGCCACCGGCGTAGCCGACCGAGGTGGACTCAACGCCGGGGAGCTCCCAGAACATCTTCTCCGCGCCCCAGAAACAACCCAACGCCACAAGGAGGGAACGTTGACCGTCTTTCCACGGGCCCGTAATCGGTGTGCCGAGCACGGTGTGTGGCTGCGGATCCGCGAGCACCGCGGTATCTCGACCCGGCGTGGCGTCGGTTTTCGCGACAATCTTCGGTTCAGGCTTGAACAAAAACATGGCAGCTCCTTTTCTTTCGTCCTACAAGTCAGCGCGTGGAGCTGGGCGTATTATTCCCGCCTCCCCAGATTTGCTAATTAATGGTGGCAAATTTTTTGCAGTGGGCCTATCATCGTGCACTGTACCCAAAGAAAGGAAACAACAATGGCTGTTTACGAACTTCCGGAACTCGACTACGCGTACGACGCTCTCGAGCCGCACATCTCCGCAGAGATCATGGAGCTGCACCACACCAAGCACCACGCTAACTACGTGGCTGGCGCTAACGCTGCAACCGAGGCTATCAAGGCCGAGGCTGAGGGCGAGGGCAACGGTGACCGCCTGCGCGCTCTCTACAAGAACCTTGCTTTCAACCTGGGTGGCCACACCAACCACTCCATCTTCTGGAAGAACCTCTCCCCGAACGGTGGCGGCGAGCCGACCGGCGAGCTGGCTGAGGCCATCAACGAGGCATTTGGTTCCTTCGAGGGCTTTAAGAAGGCCTTCTCCGGCGCTGCGCTGAGCCTGCAGGGCTCCGGCTGGGCCGTCCTGGGTTACGACCACATCGCTGGTCGCCTCGCTATCCAGCAGCTCACTGACCAGGCTGGTAACACCTCCATCAACCTGACCCCGCTGCTTATGCTCGACATGTGGGAGCACGCCTTCTACCTGCAGTACAAGAACGTTAAGGCTGATTACGTCAAGGCTGTCTGGAACGTCTTCAACTGGGACGACGTTGCAGAGCGTTACGCTGCTGCTAAGAAGTAGTTTTTTAAAGCCTAGAGCCCGCCTTGCGCGGGCTTTTCGCGTTTTTCAATGAAGCTCCGGAATTGATCCGCCGCCGGCGAACCGGGCCGCCATGTCAAGCCCAGCTCGCGGTACGCGGGCGGATCGAGCGGGACCACGGAGCCCACCCGCAAGTACGGGTCATCCACCGGAATAAGCGCGACGCCTAGTCCCGCCGCGACGAGGCCCGCCACGGTCGTAAGCTCCATCGACTCGAAGACGAGATGAGGCGTGAAACCAGCGCCGGCAGCCAGGCCGTCCAGAAGCATGCGCGTACCGTAGCCGGGCAGCATGCCGATGAAAGGCTCCTCCGCGAAGTCGGCGAGGCGGACAGAGGTTGCATCCGACTTCGGATGACCCGGAGGTAGGGCAAGGCCGAGGCGCTGCATCTCAAGCCGGTGCCAGGGCAAGCCCTCCGGCTTCGGGCCCACGAGAGCGATGTCGGATTCGCCTCGCTGCACGCGATCCACGAGCTCGCGGGCAGCGCCCTGATGGAGCACAAAGTCGACATTGGGGTGGGCCGCACGATATTTTCCCAGCAGGTCCGGCACCAGCCACGTACCGAGCGAATGCATGAAGTCGAGCCGGACGGTGCCGCGCTCCGGGTCCATGAGGCGAGCGACCTCGGCGCGGGCCGCGGCGACATCGGCAAGCATGCGCTTCGCACGCGGGATGAAGGACTTCCCACGGTCGTTGAGGTGAAGGGCTCTTCCGGCGCGATCGAAGAGCGTGGCGCCGAGCTCGCGCTCGATTCTTTGGACGCGGCGCGTGAGCGCTGACTGGGAAATGCCGAGGGCATCCGCGGCGGCGCCCACGTGACCATGCTCCGCGACGGCGACGATTCCACGCAGATCCTCGAAATTCATGCACACCTCGCATTGAAAACTAGAGTTTCAAACATTTTACACATGAACGCTGGTGAGGCAGGCTAGAAGAATGACTCGTTCCCGCCGCGCGACGCTCGCCATGCTGCTCATCGGCCTGGCTATTTTTTCTGGACTCTATTCCACGCAGGCCATCCTGCCGGTCCTCGTCGAGGAGACGGACATGAGCTCGGGTGCGGCGGCGCTTACCGTGTCCGCCGCAACGGGTGGGCTGGCACTTTTTGTCATTCCCGCGTCCATCCTCTCGGAAAGATTCGGCCGCGGTCGCGTGCTTCTCGCCTCCGTCATTGGTGCCGCGCTCATCGGCATGCTCGTTCCCTTCGCGACGACGGGATGGGCAGTGATTGCCCTCCGCGGCCTCCAAGGCGCAGTGATGTCCGGCGCGCCCGCCACCGCCATGGCGTGGCTGGCAGAAGAACTCGAACCGAGGGCCCTCGCACGCGCGATGGGCATCTACATTGCGGGCAACTCCATCGGTGGGCTCATCGGTCGCCTCGTACCCACGTTCGCCACCGAGGTCTTCACCTGGCGCGGCGCGCTGTGGACGGGCGCAGCAGTGACGTTGGTCTTTGCGCTCGTCGCGGCGTTCTTACTCCCTCCACAGCAACGATTTACCCCAAAAGAAATTCACCTGCGTTCGGAGCTCTCCGCCATCTTCCAGCACTGGCGTGATGGGCATTTGGCGGCGCTCTACGCCGTCGCCTTTCTCGTTATGGGCACCTTCGTGTCTCTGTACAACTTCATCGGCTTCCGCCTCATCGAGCACTTTGGGATTCCGCCCGTCATCGCAGGCTTCGTCTTCCTGCTTTACCTCTCCGGCACGTGGTCATCCGCGCGCGCAGGTGGGTTCATCAACCGTTTCGGACGGAGGGCGACGCTCACCGGATCTTCCGCGCTCATGGTCGTGGGTTCCCTGCTCGCCGCGGGGCCATTGCCGGTGCTCTTCGTCGGTCTGTTGTTGTTTACCGCCGGTTTCTTCGCGGCGCATTCCACAGCCTCCGGCTGGGTGGGAGCCCGTGCCACACACGACCGCGCCGAGGCCTCGAGCATGTACGTCTTTTGTTATTACTTGGGCTCCTCGATTCTCGGCGCGGCGACAGGGTGGGCGTTTTCCGTTATCCCCTGGGGCGCCTACGCGGTGGTGTTGGCGGTACTCTCGCTCCTTCCCACTTTGATCGCAGCAAATTTATCCGACTAAAGTCGTAAGAATGAACAACCAAAAGACGGTCGAGGAAAAATTTTCCCCGCGCGTGTGGCACCGCCGCGCCGCGCGGCCAGTGTCTGTGTGGATGATGATCTTCATCCTCATTGGTCTGACTCACTTCGCCATCCCCAACTACGGATGGCTCCTCGTCCACGTCTTTACCCTGGGCATTCTCACCAACTCCATCCTCGTGTGGTCCCAGCACCTCACCGAGAAATTCGTGCAGCACAAGCTTGCCGATTCCGCCCGTCCCCGCCAGCTGTATCGGATCTACGGGCTCAATATCGGCGCCCTCATCGTCATGGTGGGCCAGGTCTTTAAGATTCCCTACGCGACGATTACTGGCGCTGCCATCATCGCCGTGCTCATGGCCTGGCACGGCGTAGAAATCATAGGCCAGTGGAAGGGGGCGTCCGGGAAACGCTTTCGGCCCATCGTCGGCGCGTATGCGGCATCCGCATTCTGCTTGCCCGTCGGCGCGTTCTTTGGCGGCTGGCTTGCGCTCGATCCGGGCAATCCGCGGCTGCTTATTGCGCATATCGCGGCGAATATCGGCGGCTTCGTCGGGCTCGCGGCCGCAGCAAGCCTCACCATCCTGCTGCCCACCGTGTGGCGTTCTCAAGGCATTTCCACGTACATGACGCCCACGCTGTGGATTCTGGGCGCGGGCGTCCTCGTGACTATTGTGGGCGCGCTCGTTGGTTTTCCTGAATGTGGGTTCGTTGTGTATGTGATCGGCTGGGTTCTGGCGTGGCAGCAGTGGCTGGGCAACGTCAACCTCAAGCAGTTCACGTACGCGTCGGCGTCTTCCATTGCCGCCGTCACCTGGCTCGTGCTCACGCTCGCCTACTTCGCGGTGGAGCTCACGCTGCAAGTGCAGCCGAAGATTCCGACGATCCCCTTGCTCGTCGGTTTTGCGGCGCAGCTACTCATCGGCATGATGAGCTACCTTCTGCCGTCCACGATGGGCGGCGGGCCCGGCGCGACCCGGGCGGGCCTCATCCAGATGTACAAGTTCGGGTTACTCCGTTGGACGTTCATCAACGGTGGCCTGCTCCTGTGGATTTCGGGCACGAATTCCTACCAGAACGTCGTCATGTCGCTGTTGTGTTTGGGCTCGCTGGCGGTCTTCCCCATTTTCATGATCCGCGCGGTCAAGGCGCAGAAGGCGGTGCTGAAGAAGGAGAAAGAGGCACCCGCAGCCGAGCCCGAGCCGCGCTTTATGGAAATCGGGATCGGCGTCGCCATCCTCGCGCTCGTCTGGGTCCTGTTCCAGCTATAAATCGTCGATGCCCGGCGCCCCAGCACTCATCCACTCACGAATACGGTACGTCGCCTGAACGTCGCCGCAGTTGTACTCCAGAAGGCGCTCACGGGCGCTCTCGTCGCCTGCAACGGCGGCACGGCGCGCGTTGACAGACTCTTCGCCATCAAAGTCGTCTTCTGCCCACGCATGGCCGGCAACGGGGGCGACGGTTTTTAAGCTAAGGCCATGCGGGCCAGCGAAGCTGCGTTTCACATCGAGGAAAAGGTCGACCCAGTCCTCGGAAGCAATGAACTCTTCGATCTCATTCTGTGCGATTCCGAAGCGCTCTGCCGATGACCGCAGCCAATGGTTTTCCCCATGCGCCGAGTAGCAGTAGGCGGCGAAGGTCTCGCCGCGCGCATGCGTGGCGCTGCGCAGTTCGGTCAGCCAGGTCCAGAACTCGTGGAAATTCTCGCCTTCTGCGGCGCCTCCCAGCGGCTGCCACGTGACGAACGGGTGGTACGCGCCGTCGTGCCACACACCCCAGAGGTACGCGCCCTGGTCAAGGTAGGCCTCCATGTCGATATCGACCTCCACGTCGGCCCGGCGCGGCGGGGCAAACGTAGGGCGCTTGAGAAGCGGGATCCCACGTTCCCACGCCTCCGCGAGACGACTGGGCTCGCCGAGGTTCGCCTCGATGAGGCCGTGCACCGTGTGGATTCCACGCTCCCTGTACGTGCGACCGCGATCCCCAGGCAGGAAGAGCGAAATATCGTCCATGCACTCGAGCTCCGGGCGGCAGAACTCCCAGAACCGGCAGCTGGCGCACTCTTTGACACGGCGCGGGGACTCCGGCAGGTCCTCCAGCGTCGCGAGAGCACGCTCGGTCGCCTCAAAGTAATCGCCGGTCTCGACGACGAACGCGGTCTCCCGGTCCTGGCCAATGACGACGCCGCGGCCGGAGTCGAGCCCGGATTCCTGTAAGCTCCACGCGCCCAGCGCCAGCCGGTAACCGTCCGCCGAGTGATGGCGCAGCTTATAGGGCAGGTCGAGCGGCGCCGAAAGTCCCAGCCTGTGCGTCGGCACGCCCGGGAGCGTCGCGCGCGGATTCTTCTTCGCCACGCGGTGGTTACTCACGATGATGGGTAGGTAGGCCTCACCTTCGCGGATCACGCCGTCGAGTTCGACGTACCAGCCGCCATAGCGAAAGCGGGCATTCGTAATGAGATGGGCTCCTGCGGCCATCGCCTCGAGGGTCGCCATCTCACGTGCGAAGTCATCGCCTTCAAGGTCGACCCGCCGGAAGTTTTTGGAGCTCGGCGGAAGGAGGGAATGGACCGCAGCACGGGCGGCATCGGCACGCTCTGCGCGGGCGAGACTTGCATGGGTGGAGGGAACATTGGGGTAGAGCTCCCGCTGAACGAGCCGGTAGCGGCAACCCACGAGATCGCTGGCCTCTACGGGACCGACGCTGTAGTTCCTCACGCCTTCCAAGCCTAACGGGTAAAGTTGGGAGACGATAAACGCACAAACATCAACGAAGCACAAGGAACTGATTCCCATGGCCAGCATCATGAAGACCCTCCGCAAGCGTCGCAACGAGGCGAAGGCCGAGATTAAGGCAGCAAAGACCCGCGCTCTGGCCGAGGTCAAGGACGCCCGCAAGGCACGCGAGCGTCAGCAAAAACTGTTGGCCAAGCAGGAAAAGCACCTCATTAAGGCCGAGGAAAAGGGTCTCAAGCGCAAGCGCAAGCACGAGCAGAAGCGCGCCAAGCAGGAGCTGCAGAAGATTAAGGAAGGTCGCTTCAACGCCAAGACGGTCAACCGCTACGCCGGTGCCCTCCGCGCCGCCGCCCCGCTGCTGCTGCCGCTTATCTACCGTGGCATTATGTCCGGCCGCGAGGCCCTGGAGCAGCGCAAGGCCAAGCAGGCCGGCGTCTCCGTGGACCAGCTCGCGTCCCTGTCGGGCCACGGCGCGCCGCTCAAGGCGCGCATCGCTGGCGTGCGCAACTCGCTGTCGGGCTCGGGCCTTCCGGCGGGCTTCCAGCGCGACGTCCGCGAGCGTCTCGACGAGCTCGACAAGGCGGTCGATAATGCCGAATACATGACGGACCAGCAGCGTCGCCGCGCACATGAGTCCATTTCGGCCGATATTGACGGTGTTACTCAGGAAATCCAGGAACGCCTGTAATTTCCTTCGATTTCGATTAACCCGGAATGCACCTTGATGGTGATTCCGGGTTATTTTATTGATGTAAGGAATCTCTTCTTCAATTACGCAACGTTGTGTTGACGCCCCGATTTTTATGATCGAAATAGTCTCATGTTCTGTCACCATGAGAAAGACGGAGTACTGTTCTGCGGGACAAAGTCACCTGTCATTGCATTGTCGCCCCCACAATAGTATTTAAAGGACTTTTCCCCATGTCACGTCGCGAAGTCACACAATTCTATGACGACCTGGACCACACCCCGCTGTCCGAAAATGAACTGGAAGTCATCCGTTTTTCCGTCGACGGAACGACGTACGTGCTAGATCTTTCCCCTGCCAACGCGGCGAAATTCCGCGCTGCCCTCGAGCCGTTTGTGAGTGCTGCGCGCATCGTCCCCGAGCCCGACGCACGCCGTGTGAACCCCAGCGTCATCCGCGAGTGGGCCCGCAACCAGGGCATCCCGGTCGCCCACCGCGGCAAGATCCCTCACGAGATCATTGAGGCCTACTACGAGGCCAACGCTTAAAGCACGCCTTGCTCGCGCGCCGCGGCCACGGCCGAGGTGCGCGAACGCACGCCCAGCTTGTCATAAATATGCACGAGGTGGGACTTCACCGTCGCCTCAGAGAGCATGAGGTCCTGGCCAATCTGGCGGTTCGACGCACCTGCGGCGACCAGCTGCAGGACCTCGAGCTCGCGCGGCGTCAGCGAGGTGCGCGGAGTGCGCACGCGCGTCATGAGACGGTCAGCGACAACGGGCGAGAGCGCCGAGTCGCCGTCCGCCGCGGAGCGCACCGCCGCGAGGAGCTCTGCCGGCGGCGCATCCTTGAGCAAGTAGCCCACAGCACCCGACTCGATGGCGCCGAGGATATCCGCGTCCGTGTCGTAGTTGGTCACGACGAGGATCTTGGGCGGGTTGTCGCCCTGGCGAATGGCCCGGGTGGCCTCGGCGCCACCCATGACGCGGGTGCCTTCGATGCCCGCGCCGAAGCGCAGGTCCATGAGGATGACGTCGATCCCGCCGCGCGCGGCGGCGTCGATGGCGGCCTCTGCCGTCGCGACCTCACCCACGACCTCGATATCCTCTGCGCCTTCCAGGATGGCGCGGAGACCGAGGCGCACGATTTCATGGTCGTCTGCCAGCAGGACCCTAATCACAACGAGCGCTCCTTATATCAAACTTTTGGACACCGTCATTCTATACTAAGGGCACGCTAACAGATACCGCCGCCCCAGAGCCCGGCGCGGACTCGAGGGTGACGGTCCCGCCCAGCTCTTCTGCCCGGCGATGCATAGCAGACAGACCAATGTGGCCGAGTCCGGCCGGGCGCGCCTCCACGGCCGCAGGGTCGAAGCCCCGACCGTTGTCCACGATGTCCACGCGCACCTCGTTCTCGTCGTACGTGACGGTCACGCGCGCCCTCGTCGCGCCCGAGTGCTTCACCACGTTGCCCACAGCGCCCTGCGCAATGCGCAGGAGCGCCGCCTCAATCTTCATGGGTAGCTGGACCGCGTCACCTTCCACGTCGACGTCGATGTCAATCCCGGCCGTCGCCGCGAAATTCGCCGTCATGCGCTCCAAAGCGCCGGCGAGCGAGGTCTCCGCAAGCGCCGTCGGCTGAAGGGCAGCGATCATTGCACGCGCCTCATGGAGATTGTCAGACGCGGTGGTACGCGCGAGCGCAATCCGCTCGCGCGCCTTGTCCTCGTTGTGCGTGTCGAGGTCACGATCCGCCGCATGGAGGAGCATCTGAATAGAGGAGAGCCCCTGCGCCAGCGTGTCATGAATCTCGTGGGCGATGCGCTGACGCTCGGCAATGACGCCCGCATTGCGCTCGGACTCCGCGAGCTGGGCCTGCGTTTCCTTGAGCTCCCGTGTCATCGCGGCGAGTGCACTAAACGCGAAATAGATGGCCACGACGACCACCGCGGATACCGCCGGGCCCATCGCGCCGCCGAAGGTGATGCCGTTCGGAATCTGCACGCCAATCGACAGCGCCGTCGCAAAACCCACCATGAGAATGCCGCGCCAATCGTCCACAACGAAGAGGTAGAGGAAGAGCAGCGAGAACAGCAGGTACATCGCCGCTGGCGCGATGAGCATTGCCGCGAACCACGTCACGGTGAGCACCACGAGCCACAGCATCTTGGGCCCCAGCGTCCAGCGCTCGAGGAAATTCCACCCGCCGAAGTAGATAATGGCGAAGGTCGACAACAACATGAGCGTGGACACCGCCGAGCTCATAGGCATGGACACCACCGTAAAGATGGCCACGACCAGCAGCGTGGTGGTGAGGATATGCACGCCATTGCGCAGTGCATCAGATTCTGTCGTTAAGCTGGTGTCCATGCGCCATATCCTACTGCCCCTCGTGTGTGCCGCCCTCCTCGCTGGCTGCTCTGCGCAGGACGCTCCCGAACCCGCCGAATCGAGCGCCGTCGCCGCCGACACGATCACGGATAACGCGGCGGTTGACGGTTTTCCCGTGGATTCCCCTGCCATCGTCAACGCGTGGGATCAGGAATGCCCGTACCTCGACACCCAATGGGTCGCGGATACCAACGGCCAGCGCATGACCAAGCAGGGTCTCGATACCCGTTTTGGCACGCCCGCCTGCGTCTTCTGGTCCTACCCCGAAGCACCCCAGGCGACCGTCATGGTGCGCGACCTCGGCACCGTGGAGCGCGCCCGCGCCGCCGTGGATTGGGCCGCCCCCATAGACCAGACGGAGCCTGTGGATGAGGGCGGCTGGCAAGGCGGCCGCGGCGTCCTCAACGAGGAGCTATCCGTCTACGCCGTCCAGAAGGACAACGAGGCCGTCCTCGTGTGGACGAACCAGGCACAGACCGTCAAGGCCGAACTCATCGCCAAGGAAGCAATTACAAACCTCGGTCTCTAAACCTCTATGTCGTTATACGGCATCATCTCCGACACCCACGGAAACACGACGTCCATGAGCAGAAAGAATACGGCGACGAGCAGGACGAGCGAGAAAGTCGCTTTCACCCAGCGCGGCCCCGGCAGCAGGTTCCATATGGCTCTGTACATTTAGCTTTCCTCCAATACGGCTGGGCGCTCGCCCGCGACCTTCGGCTGATGGTCCGTCTCCATTGCGTGGATGATCATGCGCTCTGCGTTCGAGAACTGCGGGTGGCAGGTCGTCAAGGTGATCAAGCTTTCCGATGCCTCCGCACCGTCCGTCCCAGGCACCGGCGCGATGGTTCCCACATCGCCCGGCAGCGTAATGGAGCGGCCCAGCACGTTCGCATACTCGCCCGTGAGCTTGCCCTGTTGTTCGGGCGTGAGGCAGTCCGCGGGCTCACCATCAATCGGCAGCACGCGATAGGTAATCCACTCGGACTGCGTCTCAACCACAATCGCGTCGCATGTCTTCAGGTTGCCCAGGTCATTAAACGGGGCACCCTTGCCCACGCGGTGGCCGGCGACGGCGAAATTTCCGAGTTCCCCAGGCATCTGGCTGTCCGTGTAGCGTCCTGGGCCAGCGAGAAGGTCCTCGTCGCTCGTGCCCTCAACAATCGCAAACTGGTAATCCGAGCCGAACGTAGGGATATACATGCGGGCGAAAGCCTCGCCCAGCTCCGGGTGGAGCTGCCCACGCGGATTGACCCATTCCTCATCGAGTTTCGCAGACGCCTGATCCTGCAGCTTGCCTGATTCAATATTCGTCCAGTAGGACTCATAGAATGCGAAGAGCAAGAAAAGGACGCCAACGGTAAGCAACAGCTCGCCCACAACGTGGGTGACGCTCATGAGCGACTTCTTCATGCTCAACACTTTACTGCCCTTCTGAGAAAGGCCCGATCCCGCGTGATTGATATCTTCGTCTACCCGGTCTCTGCCATCATGAAGCTCTGGCACCTCATTCTCCACAGCTTCCTCGGCGATCAGACCGCATGGCTCGTATCGATTCCGCTTCTCGTGCTCACGGTGCGCTCCCTCATCTGGCCGCTTAACTGGTCCGCCATCCGCTCCGGCCGCCGCTCCGCACTCATGCGCCCTGAGCTCGCCGCGCTCAATGCGGAGCTCGCCCAGGCCACGACGACAGCGGACATCGCGGCACACAAGGCAAAGGTCAAGGAAGTCCACGAGCGCTACCACTACCGCCCCGTGGCCGGCTGCCTCATTCCCTTCATCATGGTGCCCGTCTTCATCGGCCTCTACCAGGTCATCCTGCGCATGGCCCGCCCGTCGTTTACGGGCGCCATCGGGCTCATCTCCGCGGATGAAGTCGAAGATTTCCGCAGCACCACGCTCGCCGGCGTTCCGCTACCCGCCTATGTCTCCATGCCCGAGTCTTGGGCCACGCAGTACGGCGTCACTGGCGGCGAGGTCCGCCACCTCATCATGCCGCTTCTGCTCGCCGCGCTCGCTGCCACATTTATCAACATGTGCATCTCCTGCTACCGCGGTTTCCTCACCACCCAATTCGACAAGACCATGCCGCGCCGCATGCTGTACGTGCTCGCGTTCTTCGCAGTGCTGACCCCCTACTTGCTGTGGAATGCCGCCATTCACGGCCCCGTCCCCGTGGCGGTCATCCTCTACTGGTTCACGTCGAACCTCTATACGCTCACCCAGACCCTCGTCAATGAGACCCTGCTACGCCGCCGCTACCCGCTTTCCGATGCCGCCCATGCCGCCCGCCGCGAGTCCTGGCAGCGCCACAGGGCATCCTGTAAAATCCCCCGCGCCGAGCGCCGCGCGCAGAAGAAGGCCGCCAAGGCCGAGGCCAAGCGCGTCGCAGAGCTGCGCGCGCAGCTCCTACGCGAGGAGCGCGAAGCTAAGAAGTCCGGTGAAGAGAGCTAAATCGTGTAATCCGCCGGCGGCTCAGCAAGCATCTGCTGCGCCATCTCGCGCGCAGTCCGCAGCGGTGCCACGTCGCGACGCAGGCGCGCCCCAGCGAGACCGCCGTCGAGCAGGATAAGAATCTGGTTCGCTTGCTCGCCCGAGGGGTAGCCGTTGCGCGCGCTGAGCAGGTCCGTGAGCACCGTGTGCATCCAATCGCGGTGCGTGAGACACGCCTCGACGATGCCGCGCTCCAGATCCGTTTCCGGGCGCGGGTACTCGCCCGCCGCATTGAGGAAGTGTGAGCCACGGAATTCCTTGCCCGGCTGCTCCTCGATCTCGATGTCGAAGAAAGCGAGCACTTTCTCCTCCGTCGTCGCATCCTGGGTGCGCTCAGTCCATACGGTGCGGGCCTGCTCGTCAAGCGCCTCGATATACGCGATGACGAGCGCGTCCTTGCTGCCAAAGAGCGAGTAGAGCGACGCCTTCGCCACGTCCGCCTCGCGCAGAATGCGGTCGATGCCGATGACACGGATGCCCTCCGTATTAAAGAGGTTCGTCGCCGACTCAAGCAGGCGGCTGCGCGGACTTGGCCGGTTGCGTCGGGACTTCTTCGGGGTCGTCACAGTGCTCCTTCACAGGGTATCGGGTAGGTGGCTCCAGCCAGGGGGTGAAAAACTGGAAAACCGGTTCATCTACACACTGTAGACAAACCGGTATGTCCGGCGCGAATTATATTACTTCTTCGCAGAGCGACCGCGGATAAGACCCACGATCCACAGGAAGACAACCGCACCCACAACCGCGGTAACGATCGAGAGAATCCAACCGTTCGAGCCACCGATATTCAGCAGCTTGAGGATGCCGCCACCCACGAAAGCACCCACCAAACCAATAATCAGGTTCATAATGAGGCTGTCGTCGCGGCCCATGATCTTCTCTGCAATCCAACCAGCGATAATACCGACGATAATCCAACCAATGATGCCCATGAGAGCGCTCCTTTTTCTAAGTAACTTTGTGGTCCATCTCCCATGGTGCACCGGTTGCTCGAGAAAATCGAGGAAAAGCGAGAAAACGTCCAATATCGTTATTGGACGCTCACTCATTCGTTAGCTAATCGAAACACTCTATGGATTTTCCGAGAAACTAACGCACACGGTTATCACTCAGAATCCGGGCGGACAACCATCATCGGGCACGGCGCGTTCTGCAGCAGCGCGCGCGAGGTGGAACCCAGCAGCATGCCCTTGAAGCCGCCGCGACCATGAGAGCCGACAACGAGCAACTGGGCACCCGCGGCGGCATCGGCAAGCGCGCGCACCGGACGGTCACGAGCGATAACCTTCTTCACCGGGACATCCGGGTACTCGGCCTGGAAATCGGCCAGGCGCTCCGTGAGCAGCGCACCCTGTTCCTTCTCAACCTCGGCCCACTCGGTCTGCGCGGCAGACAAGCCGGCGAGCGACGCCTGCACCTGCATATCCATCCAAGTGTGGACGGCGATGAGCTCAGCACCGCGGGCCGCAGCCTCAGCGAACGCGTAGTGCGTAGCCTTCTGGGAGACCTCGGAGCCATCGACGCCGACCACAACGGGTCCGTACTTCGTGGACTCGGTGACATGGTTGTCCTCGCGAACGACGACTACCGGGCAGGACGCGTGGGAGACAACCGACGCGGAGACCGAACCCATAACCATGCCGGACAGGCCGCCCATGCCGCGGGAACCCATGACAACCATGGTGACGTCATGCGACATCTCGAGCAGCATGTCGATCGGCGAACCCTCAGCGATGGTGTGGCCAATCTTGATGTCCGGCGCGACCTCGTGAGCCACGGCGCGTGCAGCCTCGATCTTCTCCAGCGTCTCCGCCTGCAGATCATCAAAGAGTTCCTTGGGCGGAACCATGCCCTCTGCGTAGAGGAACTGCGGAACCGTGTAGCTCGACGCAATACGCAGCGGGATGCCGCGCTTCATCGCGGTGTTTGCGGCCCACCGCACAGCGTTCTTTGACGCCTCCGAGCCGTCGACTGCAACGACAACAATGTCTTCCTTGGCCATGACATCCATCCTTTCGAAGTGGCTATACCGTTAGTATACCGCCTATAAGACCGGACGCTACCAGCTAGATCACATCTCGGGGGTGGTGTGAGCGGCCTCCGCATTCGCCGGGAAGAGAACGTTATAGAAGAACTCACCGATCTGGGCGATGACAGCACCGATACCATCGGAGAAGAAGGCGACAATCGGTTCAAGAAGGGCGTTAAAATCCATGTCCAATAGATTAATACACATGCGCAAAGGCTTCACCCCGTTGCCCATCCGCGATGGCCTCAACGCCACGCGCGCCCGCGTTCCCGAACCCGGGCTCACCGCCTACTCATTCGTCTGGCACCTCGTTTCCTCCCAGCGCCACCGCCATCCCTCAGACAACGAGGCCGCAGTCCTCGCCCGCTTCGATGCTGGCGAGGTAGTCCTCCGCGACGGCACCGTCCTCTCTCCGGACTCCGTCCTCACTGAGGGATCCGACGTCTACTTCTATCGCACCCCCGCTCCGGAAACACCCGTCCCCTACGACATTCCGATCCTCTACGAGGACGACCACCTCCTCGTAGCCGATAAGCCCCACTTCATGGCCACCATGCCCCGCGCGCGCCACATCACTGAGACCGCCACCGTGCGCCTGCGCCGCTCGACCGGTCTTTCCGAGCTCTCCCCCGCCCACCGCCTCGACAGGCTTACCGCCGGCGTCCTTCTCTTCACCAAGGACCGCACCGTCCGCGGCGCCTACCAAACCCTCTTCGCCAACCGGGAGGTCTCCAAGACGTACGAGGCCGTCGCCGCCTACCAGCCTTCCGATACCCCCATTACCTGGCGCTCGCGCATCCACAAGGTCCCCGGCGAAATCCAAGGCACGCTCGTCGAAGGCGAACCCAACGCCATCACCACGCTCGAGTCCGTCACGCCCCTGTCTATTCCGGAGCAAGCAGCCCTCGAAGCCATCCACGGCCATCAGCCGCCGCTTGCACGCTACGTCCTCAAGCCCACCACCGGGAGGACGCATCAGCTCCGCCTCCACATGTGGGCCGCCGGCCACCCCATCCTCGGCGACCCCGTCTATCCCACTGTGCTCCCCGAGGACGCCGAGGACATGACCATCCCTATGCATCTCATCGCGCGCACGCTCTCCTTCACCGACCCGCTGAGCGGCGAGCGCCGCACATTCACGTCGCAATTAGGCACTACGTTCTAAAATTCACGACCTACACGCCGAAAATCCCTCTCCAGTGCACGCGGAGAGGGATTTTTCATGAACTCCACACGATGAAAAATACTACGAAAACCAATGGTCAAAGAATGGGGTAGCTATAGCAACAGAATTTTCCATTTCAATTTTCACCATGCTCTGATCCTCTCAATAATGGCGAGCCCCCAAGTCAGTAGTCTGCGGATCCCCCAAGTTAAACTCTGTGACTGTTGTGAATATTCGAACATAGGAACAGCCGGGTCCCGCTTCGTTGGAACTCCGTTGCCACCCGACCGTCGCTAGCATCCCCTGTCTGCTATCAAGCCTCCATTGCACGCTGCCATCCACTCCGATACTCTCAAGCCCGTAAACACCACGAGGAGGAACACAATGAAGACCGCAACAATGCTCAAGATTGTCGCCGCCACTGTCCTCCTCCTTGCCGCGACACTGCTCGCCGCTGTTCACCTTTTCAATCGCGCCGAGGTCAACAACCTCGTCTCCCAAGCCGAGGACCGCGGCATCAACTACGAGCTCACCATCCACAATCCAGTGCTGTATACCTACAGCTTCCTCCCCGAGTAGCAGCGCCCGCCCCGCCTCGACCCCGTATTCGTCGACGAGCATCATCACGAATTGGCACGACCCCAACGTGCCATTTCCGAGCTAAATGCGTGCCTGCGTGCCGCGCGCTTCTGCATCCGCACGCGGACAGTCGCGCCGCTCTACTCGGCTCTTCCAGCGGAAGCCGATGGAACGATGGGGTGGCTTCCTTTCGACCGTAGGAATTGGGCTACATTTCGACCGTCGCTAACATACCACCAAGCAAACGACAGGCCCCCTTGAATCGCAGCTTGCCGGGATCGACGGACTACAAGTATGCCAACAGCTCACCTCAAATGCAACCGACTCTAGGCTCGAGTGACGATGGCAGCCAAAGGCCCCAGGACAAAGTCGACTTCGCCCCTCACATCGGCAGCGAGTGGTTGCTCCTCACTGGACTCTTAACGTCACATAGACGAAATGAGGAACCCCTCCGCCCAGTACTCCTAACCGGTGCGTTTTAAAGATCTCCCACGACTTCCGCAATCCTGAGCGAAACGTGTCGGCATGAAGCACTCACATGCTTCCGTGTGCCGATGACGCCGCTGCGTATCGATACCCCTGCACTCGGGGTATAGCGAGGCCGACGCGTTCGAGCACCACAATATGTATGAGCTGTTGAAGAATCGCGGGGCAGTAGATTCGATGCCTCATCATCTACGTTTCAGGCTCCACCTCTCGCCGGCCCCGCCGGCAGGCTCGGCGTGACCGTCGGCGCGTTCTGCGTTCGGTGTGCCAAGACGGCGCAAAGACCGCTTGCCGGGAAGAATCGTGTTCTTCCCCGGCAAGCGGTCTGTGTGTATGTAGTTGTTGTTTGTTGTTTTATGTCGGCGGTAACTTACTCTCCCACACCCTCCCGAGTGCAGTACCATCAGCGCGGGCAGGCTTAGCTTCCGGGTTCGGAATGGGACCGGGCGTTTCCCTGCCGCTATCAACCACCGACAAACCACCGGGGCTTTCCTGGCCTGGTGTTGTGTCAGATACTGCATAGTGGACGCGAGCAGAAGAACTTTCAATCATTCAGTGCATTGTGTTGTTACACATTATGTGTGTTTGTTTTGGCCTATTAGTACCAGTAGCCTCCACATTTTGCAATGCTTCCAGGTCTGGCCTATCAACCCCA
>NZ_JBCJKS010000016.1:0-75125 GCF_039822565.1 Corynebacterium sp. SA-MJD20WY100
TATCACCCGCCGGGCACGCCGGTCGCGCCGGAGCTGGAAGGCCCGCTGCCGGCGTGGGTGGAAGAAGAAAAGCAACTGCTCGAGGAGGAATTCCGAAACGCCTAAACTCCCTGCGCTCATCCTGTCTTTGGGCTGTGCACGCCAGGCATATCGACGGCGGTGCGGCGCTTTCGGCTGCCCTTTTTGTGACCGCCCATCTCACGGCGGTCCACGCGGCACCCTGCACACCGATGCCGCCGTGCAACCCACCGTCGGTGAGACCGGCGCCTTCGGGCAGACGGTGGTGACTTTTGATGCGAACTTGGGGGAGGAGGGCATCGGCAAGCGGCGCGGCGGACGCGCTGGTGGCGCTAGAACATCGTGATGGGCCGGACCTGGTTGGCGAGGTCCACGAGCGCGTAGCGGTGCCGGCTGTACGGTGCCTGGCGCGCGAGGGTGCGCAGCGTATCGGCGAGGCCGTACTGGAGGCCGCGCTGCGTAAACGCGTACTCGAAGAGGTCGTTGGGGGAGGCGGCTCGCTCGAGGTGTTTTTCACGCAGGAAGTTGAGCCCGGCGGAGATGACGGCGACCTTGATTTGCAAGAAGCGCGGCTCGTTGGTGGGGATTTCCTCGAGGCGGCGGGCGGCGCGGCGCACGCGGGACTCGGTAAGCCCCTGCATGATGAGCTGCAGGATCGTGGTGAGGCGCGCCATGCGGTGGTGGCGCGAGGCGTTCGGCACGGCGTCGAGGGTGGCGACGGCGAGCTCGACTTGGTGCTCCGTGCGCAGTTGGCGCGCGAGGCCGAAGGCGGAGGAGACGGTGGTGGGGTTCGTCGCCCAGACCACGGCGTAGAGACGCAAGGAGTTGAAGCGGAGCATCGTGGGATCTTCGGTGATGTGTTCCCAGATTCCGGGATGCTCCTCGAATGTTTCGTTGGGCAGCTCCGCGAGCGAGGTATGGAGGCCGGAGACGGCGCGGGCGATCTCGGCGGGGAGCAAGGCGGTCTCGTGGTAGCCGAGCTGTTGCAGGATGAGCTCGTTGACGGCGGCGATTGCGAGCTTCGGCGCGGGCTCGCCGGGCAGGATGGTGAGCACTTGCGAGAAGTGCTTTTGCGCCTGGACGTAGCGGTCGAGGAGGAGCTCGGTGACGCCGGAGAACCAGTGGAAACGCCAGTTATCGCCGTGGGTGGCGTGGATGGAGTCGAGCCACGCGCGGGCCTGGCCGATGAAGCCGAGGTCGATCATCGAGCGCACGACGCCGAAGGGGATTTCCACGGAGGTCTCATACTCGGGTATTTGCATGGCCTGGCGCAGGGTTTCGAGGGCTTCCTGCGGCTCGGTGTAGGAATAGCCTTGGAGGAGCGGGGCACCGATATCGGAGCGGTCGAGCAGCGGGGTGGGTAGCGCGGAGGCGACCTCGGGGGAGGTAATGCGCACGGTGCGGTCGATGCCGTCGATGAGCTGGTCCGTGCGGAAGACGAGGTGTTTTGTGCCGAAGGTTGTACGCTGCGGCGAGAAGAGCGAGTGCTGCGCCGGGTGCTGGATGCCGTCGCGGACGGCGATGACTTCGCGCAGCACGCCGTAGAGCTGAGTGCGTAGCTCCGCGATGTCGGTAAAACGCTGCGCGGGGTCCGGGTGCGTCGCGCGCAGGAGCAGGCGGTAATAGGACAGGTAGTGGCGCAGAACCGGCTCGTCGGTGGGGCTGGGGACGCCGGGCCTATAGATGTTGTTTTCGTCGCGCGGCAGGCGCAGCGTGAGTGCGGCGAGCGTGCGGCCGACCGTGTAGATATCGCTGGCGACGGTGGGGCCGGCGGTGGCGACCTCGGGGGCTTGGAAGCCCTTCGTGCCGTAGATAAAACCGTAGGAGCCGATGCCGGAGACCGCGCCCAGGTCGATGAGCTTGACCTGGTCCTCGGTGACAATGATGTTGTCGGGTTTGAGGTCGTTGTAGACCACGCCGCGCGCGTGGAGGTAGTCGAGCGCGGGGAGGACCTCGAGGATGTACGCGATCGCGATATCGATGGGCAGCAGGCCGCCGTCCTGGAGGTTGCGGCGGGCGCGCAGGGAAGGGCCGCCCACGTATTCCATGACGATGAATCCGCCGGGCACGCGTGCGTCGTCGACGAAGTTAAAAATCTTCACGATTCCCGGGTGCGTGATGTCCGCGAGGAATTCGCGCTCGGCGCGGGCAGCGTCCGTCTCGTCCGCGTTCTTATGGGATTGCATGCCCTTCAACACGACGATGCGTTCCGAGACGACGTGGTCTTTCGCCAGGTAAATCCAGCCCATGCCGCCGTGCGCGATGACGCCCAGGATTTCGTATTGGCCCGCAATCATGTCGCCGGGGCCGAGCTGCGGCGGCGGGGTCTTCCCGTTGTCCTCGGGCTCGCGCAGCGCGTCGTGCGGGTCCGTGGGCACGACGAAGGGCAGGCGCACCATGCCGTCCGCGACCTCGCGCTCGGTGCGCGCCGCGGCGCGCCGCTCGCGGAAGGTCATGAGTGCCTTGTCGCGTTCGCTCGGGGTGAGTGAGCTTGCCGATGCCCCCTTCGCCGCCGCCCCGCCCGGGCGCAGGTTGGTCATCGACTCGATGAGCGCAGCAATCGCCGCGTCCTCTTCGGTGGATCCGGCGTCGTC
This sequence comes from Corynebacterium sp. SA-MJD20WY100, assembly GCF_039822565.1. Taxonomy (NCBI): domain Bacteria; kingdom Bacillati; phylum Actinomycetota; class Actinomycetes; order Mycobacteriales; family Corynebacteriaceae; genus Corynebacterium; species Corynebacterium sp. SA-MJD20WY100. The sequence continues at coordinate 2,613 of NZ_JBCJKS010000016.1, forward strand.
TTCGTCGTCGGCAAACGGGTCGAAGGCGACGGCGGTCGTGCCAGTGTCCTCGTCGGCGAAGGGATCGTAGGGGACGGCCTCGGTGGGTTGGGGCTCGTCGTGGGATGGGTGGTCGCGGTCGGTCATTGGGCACGATCCTCCTGCGCGGGTTCGGGACGGTAGACGGGCGCGGGCAGCGACTGCGCGGGCAGGTAGTCGCCGAACCACTCCTGGTAGAGGCTCGACCACGTGCCGTCGGAACGGAGGCGCTCGAGCGTGGAATTGACTTGGCGCACAAGCCCCGCGGTCTTCGCGGCGTCGCGGGCGACGGCGACGCCGTAGGCCTCCTGGGAGAGCGCCTCGCCCACGATGATGGTCGAGGAATCCTGCGCCGCCATGCCGGAGAGCAGGGCGTCGTCGGTGATGATGGCGTCGGTCTGGCCGAGCTGGAGCGCCATGAGGCAGTCGCCCCACGAGCGCGTGGCCAGGATGTCCGCTTCCGGCGCCTGCGCCCGGATGATGTCGATGGAGGTGGAGCCGGCGGCGGCGCAGACGGTGTGGCCGGCGACATCGGAAAGCTCGCGGATGGCGCTTGAGGCCGGCACGAGCAGGCGTGTGCGGGTCGTGAGGTAGGGCGTGGAGAACTCGACCTGCTGCTGGCGCTGCGCCGAAATCGTCATGGAACGGATGACGACGTCTACGGTGCCGTCCTCGAGGGCCGCGGCGCGTTCGGCGGAGGTGACGTAGCGGAACTCCACACGGTTCGGGTCGTCGAAAATATCGCGCGCGAGCTCGTGCGCAAGCGATACCTCGAAGCCGCGCAGCTCGCCCGACTGCGCGTCGCGGTAGCTGAGCAGGTTATTCGACTGGTCTACGCCCACGATGAGCCGGCCGCGCTCCACGATGGACGGGACGCGCTCCTTCGGCTTCTTATCATCCGGGCGAAGGCTGCCTTCCGCGCCGCGCAGCAGATCTGTGCTCGCGTCCGCGTCCGTGCGAGCGGGCTGTGAGCCCGCGGGCTCGAGCGAGGCGCCGGCCGGCAGCGGCTGGCCGATGCGGGAGGGAGCGGATGGCGCGGGGGAGGGGGCATCGGAAGGCGGGGGCGCACAGGCGGCCAACGGGACGGCGAGGAGGACGGCGGCGAGGCGGCGCATTAGAGGTACTCCTGTAGTCGGGGGCGGATGCCGAGCCAGACGCAGATGATGCCGAGGAGTGTGAGGAAGCCCACCGAGCCGCCGAGCGCCGTCGTGGCCTGGTGGCCGGATTCGATGTAGGAGCGCAGGACGCCGCGCGTGTCCGCGATAAGGCGGGTGAGTGCGTCGTTGAGGTCGTTGAAGCTGCCGGCGCCGTCCTCGGTGGACAGCGTGATGGCGGAGTCGTAACGGCCCGCGTTGAGATCAGCCACGAGGTCCTTGTGCGCGCTGGCCCATTGGTTGAGGGCGCCGCGGGCAGCGGCGACGGACTGGGCATCGCCGGCGCCGAGGTCTTCGGCCGCGCCGTAGGAGTCCAGCGCCTGGTGGACGTCGAGGACCGTGGCGTCGAAGTCGACGGTCGCGTCCACGGTGGCCTGGCGGGAGACGAGCATGAGCGTTTCCGTCGTGCGCGCCTGCTGGGCCTCAATCTGGGAGGCGGTGAGCTGCTCCCACGGCGCGGCGACGGCCTCGAAGCGCTGCGAGCCCGCGGCCCAGGTCATGATGGTGGCGATACTCACCCAGGCCAGCGCGACGGAGAGCAGCACCGTCGCGGCGAGGAAGCCGCGGTTGAAGCGGCGGCGTGTGAGCCGCCACAGCCACCACTGCGCGGCGAGGAGGAAGAATACGGCGGCGACGAAGCCGGAGAGCGGCACCCATTGCGGGCGGGTGAGCGCCTTTTGTTCCTGCGTCACCTTGGCGCTGGTGAGGCGAAAGAGCTCGCGGGCGTCCGGCAGGATGTCCTCGCGCATGAGCGTCGAGGCGTTGGACATGTAGTTCACGGCGACGGCGTTGCCATCGCGGTGGTTGGCGCGCGCGGTTTCCACCATGCCCGTGTACACCGGCAGCTGGCGCTGGATGTTGAGGATGAGTTCGCGAATGCGCGTGTCATCCGTTGCGGAGCCGAGCGCGGATTCTGTCGCGGCGACCGTCGCGGTGTCGATGGCCGCGTTATAGGCCGCGCGGTCGTCCGTGGAGCCCTCGCCCAGCTGGACGAAGCCGGCGGTCGCAATCGTGTCCGCGAGCGAGAGCGAGGTGTAGAGGTTGTGTGCCGAGTTATTCATGGGCTCGGTGGAGCTAAGCAGCGTATCGAGGTTCGCGTGCCGGTCCGTGGAGCTGGCCGCGAGCGACATGCCCGCCGCAGCGATGGCGATGGTGAGCGCTAGCGTGACCGCCACGAGCTTGCCGGGCGTGGTGCCGAGGAAGCTAAGGAGGCTCCGCGCCAGGCGCGCCGGGCCGATAAACCACGCGTAGAGCCGGTGGGTGGGACGGTCGAAGACCGGCTGGGAGGGCTCGGTGACGTCATCCAACCACTGATCGGCGAGCTCGGCGTTGGGCGTGGTCATTCCTTAAGGATAACGGGCCGGGGTGGGGCGGCGCGGTTAGTATGGCGGACATGAGCGGAAAATTTTCAGGTGACGGCTGGGCTGCGGGCCCCGGTGGCATGAAGCTGTGGGGTCTTTATGGCGCGGCGGGGCTCTTCCTCGTCGCCGAGGGCCACGTCCTGCTCCAGCATCGCGCGGCGTGGACTAACCAGGGCGACACGTGGGGCGTGCCCGGCGGCGCGCGCGAGCGGGGCGAATCTGCTGCCGATGCCGCCCTCCGCGAGACCTTCGAAGAGTGCGGCGTCCCCGCCGCGTCCGTCACGGTGCGCCGCTCGCTCGTGACGGCTGGGCCGTTTGAGGGCGACGGGTGGACGTATACGACGGTGCTCGCGGGTGCTTCGCGTCGGCTGCCGGTGGTGGCGAATGAAGAATCCCAGGAGCTGCGCTGGGTGCCGTTGGCGGGGGACGCAGTGGAGCGGTTGGATTTGTTGCCAGCGTTCCGGGCGGCGTTGCCGGGCCTGCGGGACGCGGTGGCGGAGTTGGGGCTGTAGTCTCCGGCCGTGCGCCGTGGTTGGGCGGTGAGATGCCGCAGGGACCTGTAGTGTTGTCCGCATGATTGAAGTTCAAGGACTGACCAAGCACTATGGTTCGGTCCGCGCGGTCGATGACGTGACGTTCAACGTCAAACCGGGCGTCGTCACGGGCTTTTTGGGCCCGAACGGCGCGGGCAAGTCAACGACCATGCGGATGATTCTGGGGCTCGACCTGCCGACGGCCGGGCGTGCGCTCATTGACGGCGTGCCATACGGCGAGCTGCGCAACCCGCTTACGAAGGTGGGCGCGCTGCTCGACGCGAAGGCCGTGCACCCCAACCGCAGCGCGCGCAACCACCTCAAGTGGATGGCGCAGTCGAACGGGCTGCCGCTGTCGCGCGTGGACGAGGTCCTGGGAATCGTGGGCCTCGACGGCGTGGCGGGCAAGAAGGCCGGCGGCTTTTCGCTGGGCATGGGCCAGCGTCTGGGCCTGGCGGCGGCGCTGCTCGGCGACCCGGAGGTGCTGCTACTCGACGAGCCTGTCAACGGTCTCGATCCGGAGGGTATCCGCTGGGTGCGCTCGCTCGTCAAGGCGCTCGCGGCGGAGGGCCGCTCGGTGCTCATTTCCTCGCACCTGCTCTCGGAGATGGCGCTCACGGCGGACCAGCTCGTGGTCATCGGCCGCGGCCGTCTCATCGCGGATATGCCGACGTACGACTTCGTCAAGCAGTACTCGGGCTCGTCCGTCATCGTGCGCGCCGAACACCTCGACGCGTTCGCGGACACGCTGAGCTCGGAAGGCATCGGCTACGAGCGCGGCGCGGACGAAGAAGGCCGCCCGACGCTTATCGTGCCGGACCAGACGACGGAGAACATCGGACGCCTCGCGTTTAGCGTGGGCGTGGCGCTCGACGAGCTTTCGCTGCGCCGCGCCTCGCTCGAGGACGCGTTTATGGAGCTCACGCGCGATGACGTGCAATATCAGTCCCGCCCGGCGGACAGCCAAGGAGGCCACCATGCTCGTTAATACGATTCGTGCGGAGTTCACGAAGCTCACCACGACGGCGTCGTTCCGGTGGACGACCGGTCTGTTCTTCGTCTTCTCGTTGCTGTGGGCGTTCTTTACCACGCGGCTGACCTCGCTTTTCGACGGGGCGCCCGCGGTGGCGAGCGCGTCCATCGTGGTCTCGGGCCTGCTGTGGCTCAACCTGTCCGTGCTCATGATTCAGGCGATCATGGTCATCACGACGGAGTACCGCTACAACCTGCCCACGCCGCTGTACCTGGCGAACCCGCACCGCGCGCAGGTCGCCGTGGCGAAGCTCGTGCTCTACGCCGTCATCGCGGCGATACTCATGTTCATCGGCATCGTCGCGTGCCTGGGGCTCGCGCAGCTCATGGCGGACGAGGTCGTCGGCTTCGACAATATTTTTGCAGACCCGGTCGCGCAGCGCGCGCTGTGGGCGTACCCAGCGGGCACGGCGCTCATGGTCGTCTTCGCCCAGGGCCTGGCGCTGCTGCTGCGCCAGTCCGCGGGCACGATTGCCGTGGGACTCATCCTTTTCTGGGGCGTGGACAACCTCATTCAGTTCGTGCCGAAGGTGGGCGAGAAGCTCATGCACTTCTCGCCGTTTAACGCGTTGCGCTCGTGGCTCATGGACACGGCGGGCTCGTGGTCCGTCTTTGCGGATAATTCGCACTGGTACCTCGTCGTCTTCGTGCTCTGGGCCGCCATCTTGTGGCTGGGCGGCGTGGCCGCCCTGGTAAAACGAGACGTATGATTCCCGTCCCCCTCATGCTCACCTTGGCGCTGTTGTCCGCAACAGCGCCTTTTGCGACTGACATGTATCTGCCCGTCCTGCCGCACATCGCTGGCGAGTTCGGCGTCGAGCAGGCCGTCGCGCAGTTCACGCTCACCGGCTTCTTCGTGGGCATGGCTTTCGGCCAGCTGCTCATCGGTCCGGTCTCGGACGTCGTGGGCCGCCGCCGGCTGCTGCTGTGGTCCGCAGGCCTGGCGCTCGTGGCGTCCGTGCTCGCGGCGCTCGCGCCGGGCATCGGCGTGCTCATCCTCGCCCGCATCCTCCAAGGCCTGGGCGGCGGCGCGTGCAACGTGCTCGCGCGCTCCGTCGTGCCAGACCTGCTCAGCGGCTCCGCGGCGGCGAAGACGTTCTCGGTGCTCATGGCCATCGGCGGCATCGCGCCGGCCATCGCGCCGGTCATCGGCGGCCTGCTCGCGGAGCCCGTGGGCTGGCGCGGCATCTTCTGGACGCTCACCGGTCTCCACGCCGTCCAGCTCCTCCTCGCGTTCCTCCTCGTCCCGGAGACCGGCGGCAAGGCCGAGCGCACCGGCGGCCTCGTGCGCACGGTCGCGTGCAATTACCTCACCGTCGTGCGCATGCCGCTCGTGTGGGGCTTCCTCCTCGCTATGGCCTTCGGCTTCGGCGCGCTGTTTAGCTATATCTCGGCGTCCTCCTTCGTCCTCCAGACGGTCTACGGCTTCAGCCCCGCCCACTACTCGCTGCTCTTCGCCATCAACGCGTTGGGCATGCTCGTCGCGACCACCATCAACTCGCGCCTCGTCACGCGCTTCGGCGCCGTGACCATGCTCCGCGCCGGCCTGCTGCTGTGCGTTGGCGGAGGCCTCATCCTCACCGTCGCCGCGCTTGCCGATGCCCCCTGGTACCTCATCGTTGCCTGCATCCTGCTCGCCACGTCCCCGGTGGGGTTTATCATGGGCAACGCGACGGCGTTGGCCACGGGCATTCGCCGCGAGCTTGCTGGCTCCATCTCCGCGGTCATGGGCTTTGTCCAGTCGCTGTTGGGCGGCATCGTCTCGCCGCTTATGGGCTTAGGATCCCAGCCTACGCATACGATGGCTTTTGGTATCCTGACCTGCGGGATTATTGCGGCGGCTGCGGGCTTCTGGGCTACCTCTCGCCTAGCACGCGAAGCGGGCTAGGGGCATCGGAAAGCTATTGCAGCGCCGAGGTAAGCCGCATGACGTTGTCGACGTAGCGGCGGCCGAAGCCGCGCTCGTTCCACTCGTCGAGGGTGAGCTCGTGGCAGACGGCGCGGTAGTTGGCGCCGAGCTGGCTGAACTGGTCGATGAGATTGCCCTGCGCGACGAGCAACGTGGTCTCATAATTGAGGCCGAAGGAACGCATGTCCATATTGGAGCTGCCAAACATGCACAGCGGGTTGGGGTGGCCCGCGTCCGCGACGAGGAACTTGGAGTGCAGGACGAAGGGGTAGGGGAACTGGAAAATGCGCACGCCGGCCTCGAGAAGCGCCTGGTAGTACGAGGATTGCGCGTGGTTGACCATGAACTGGTCGGCGACGGCGGAGACGTAGAGCTCGACGTCGACGTCGCGGTAACAGGCGGTGGTGATGGCGTCCATCATGGACTCGTCCGGCACAAAATAGGGGCTCACCATGACCAGGCGGTGCTTGGCGTGGTGAATGACGGAGTTGAACATGCGGAGGTTCGGCTCCGTGGTGTAGCCGGGCCCGGAGGGGATGAGCTGCAGGTAGTTCGTGTCCTCGGCTGGGGTGTCGCGGTGGGGCGGGAGCTTAGGCTCGATGATTTCGTCTGATTCGAGGTACCAATCCACGGCGAAGATGGCGCTCAGCGAGGCGACGATGGGCCCGGTGAGCTCCGTCATGTAGTCGACCCACGCGCGGTCCTTCGTGCGATACTGGCGCTGGATCATATTGAGCGATCCGAGGAAGCCCACCTCGCCGTCGACGACCATGATTTTACGGTGATTGCGCAGGTCGGGACGGCGGAAGCGGCCGCGGGTGAGCGAGATGGGCAGCGTGAGATGCCAGTCGATGCCCGCGTTCGTGAGCTTCTTTCCGAGCTTCCGGTAGCCCTTGTACTTGCAGGAACCAATCTGGTCGAGAAGCAGCTTGACCTCGACGCCTCGTGTCGCGGCGCGCTCCAGGGCCTCGTAGAAGGGCGCGGTGACGGTGTCCCAGGATTGGATGTAAATCTCGACGTAGACGTACTTTTCGGCGCGGTCGACGGCGCGGGCCATCGCGGCGATGGCTTCCTCGTAGTCCGCGTGGATGCCCGCGTTATGGCCGTGCACGGCGGGGAACCCGGTGAGCTTGCGGTTAAGTTTGAGCAGCGACTCGATTTCCGTAGGCAGTTCATCGTGCGGGTGGTCCGGCATGCCCGCGTGGACATCCTCGATCATCTCATTGGCTTCTTTTTGGATGCGGTGCCGGCGCCGGTTGATATACGGCGAGCCCATGAGCAGGAACAGCGGCAGCCCGATGTAGGGCAGCAGCAAAATGGCGAGCAGCCACGCCGTCGAGCTCGACGGGCGCCGGCCCTCCGGCACGAAGCCGACGGCCAGAATCTTGATGGCGTAATCAACGATGAGCAGAACAAACTGCCACGTCGACAGGTCGACGTTGAGGCTCATCAGCGCACCGCGTTGAAGTCCGGCAGGTCCAGCTCCGTGATGAGCGGGCAGTGGTCCGAGGTCTTCTCGCCGGCGCGTTCTTCCAGATCCACCCACGTGCGCTTTTCGTGCAGCGTCTCCGTTGCAAGCAAGAAATCGATCTTCATGCCCTGATTGCGCTCAAAGCGCGCGGACTTGTAATCGAAGTAGGTGTAGCGTTCTTTCGGCTTGAGCTCTCGCACTCCGGCCTCAAGGAGCATCTCGAACGCCGCCCGCTCCGGCTCGGACACGTGGGTCTTTCCCTTGAAGAAGTCGATATCCCACACGTCTTCGTCGCGGGGCGCGACGTTGAAGTCGCCAGTGAGCAGCAGCTTGCCCTTCGCTTTGTCCTCCGCATAGCGCGCCAGGGCGTAGTAGAACGCCAGCTTGTAGCCGTAGTGTGGGTCCGTGAGCTCGCGGCCGTTGGGCACGTAGAGGCTCCAGATTTCCACGCCCCTGATCGTCGCCCCTATCGCGCGCGCCTCGAGGTTCTGCGGCTTGGTCTGGTCCTTCGCGAACCCGGGCTGGTGCGGGAAGCTTGTGTGTACGTCCTCCGGCGCGTCCTTGGACACGATGGCCACGCCGTTCCACTGGTTCAGCCCATGGGCGCTCACGTGGTACCCAGCGTCCTCAAACGGCGCGCGCGGGAATTTGTCGTCCGCCACCTTGGTCTCTTGCAAGCAGAGCACGTCGAGGTCGTGCTTGCGAAGGAGGTCGACGGCGCGCTCGGTCCGGGCTCGAACCGAGTTGATATTCCACGTGGCGATGCGCATGGCCTAAAGATTACCTTGCTTTCCCCAGGTCGCTATCGAACATGTCTCACTGTCGGCTTTAAGGTTAGCAAATTTGTTCTAAAAAAGGCTTGACTTTCCTTGGTGTGTGACTATTATCGAATGTGTAAGCGGGAGGAGGTAGAGATGGATAATCCGCAGGAACTGGTCAATCAGATCGACGCGTTGCTGGAGCGGCTGCAAGCAGTCGTTGAGGTTTCGGCATTCGCCGAGCTCGCCCAGCCCATGGAAGAACTCGAGCGCGCCATGGCCAAGAAGGCCTTCGCCGACGCACGCTTTGCCTGGCTCGCCCACCGCGCGGACGCTGGCCGCCTGGTCGGTTCCACCCGCACCGTCGACTACCTCACCCACACCCTCGATATCGATCACGCCACCGCCACGGCCCGCCTCAATGCGGGTCGTTTGCTTTTCGACGCCCCCTCTCCTGACCCCGGGTCCGAACCTGCGGAGCCCGCGCCGGATCCCGCAGAGGCAGCGCGCCGCGAGGAAGAGGAGCGCCGGCGCCGCGAGCAGGCGGAGCGGGAGGCCGCCGCCCGCGCCGAGGCTCGTGAACGTGCCCGCCGTGTGCGCGAGTCCAAGCAGCGCATCATCGACCAGGAGCTCGAGCGTCTTTCGGATACGTGCGATCCGTCTAAGGCCGAGCTCCACGCGCTCGCGCTCAAGGAGGCAGAGAAGCGCTCTGAGAAGGATCTGCGCCAGTGGCTGCGCGCCAAGGTCTAGGACGCCAACCGTCGCGGCCGTACCCCGGAGGATCGTCGCGACCACCTCACGGCGCGGAAGAACCGCACGATCTGGTTGGGCCAACAGGACGCGGACGGCGGCGTGCCCTTCGGTGGCTACCTCACCGCGGAGATGGCAGCCGCCCTGCGCGCAGCGCTCGCGCCGGGCCGCGTCGGCGGCTCCAACACCGTCGTCGCCCCGGAAGAAGATAAGCGCACCATGCGCCAGCGGATGGCGGACCAGTTCTTTGCCATTATCCGCGGGCATCTTTCGGCACCGGAGCGCCAGGCTCGTGGCATTGGCTCGCTCGTCATCGCGACGACGCTCGAGGATCTGCGCCACGTTGACGCGGACACCCGCTTCGAGACGAACACGGGCTACACGCTCAACGCGCTCGAGGTTCTCCTCGCCGGCGGCGCCGGTTCCGACTTCGCGGTTCTCATGGACGGGCTTACGCCGGTGCCGCTCAACATGGGTCGCTCGACCCGCACGGCGACGCTCGAGCAGCGTCTCGCGCTCGCGGCTTCGGAGCTCGTGTGCTCCGGCCGCGGCTGCGATACCCCGTTGGTCATGAGCGATATCCACCACATCGTGGCCTTCGCCAACGGCGGTCGCACTGATATCGAGAACCTTACTATCGCGTGCCGCCCCTGCCACGTGACGAATAACGACAAGTGGGACGGCTCGGGCGGACTCGGTCACTTCGAGCGCGACCTGCGCACCGGAACCGTGGGCTGGCGCCCGCCGGACGGCGGTGACCTGCAGTTTAATGAGTCTCATAAGCGCAGCCGTGCGCCGGGCGAACGCCTCCGGGCCCGCCCTAAGGCCCCGCCGGAGTCGACTTCTTCGCCTGCCCCGCCTGGCTCTCCGGAGGTGCCGGACCCGCCGCCGGAAGATGGCGGCCTGTTCGACCTGGGAATTGCTTAGCCGATGGCCCCGCGCCCTGCCCTGCCCTTTCCAATCCTGCCCACCCCGCTCCGTGCGGCGCCTTTCGCGTGCGCCCGGAGCGGGGTTGTGGCGCTTCGTTCGCCTCTCCGCACATGGTTGGCAAGGGACGGTAGGGGCTCTAGCGGGCGGCGGTGCCGGACTCGCCCGTGAAGTGAGCGTAGCGGTGGCGGTGCTGCTCGATGAAGCCGAGCTTGGTGTAGAGGCCCACACCGGCCTCGTTGGTCCCGAGGACTTGGAGGTAGGCGCGCTCGGCGCCGTGCTCACGGCCCCAGCGGAGCATGTCCATGCCTAGCTGTGTCGCGAGGCCGCGGCGGCGCCAGGCTGGGGCAACCTCGACGGCGGAGTAGCCGAGCCAGCGCGTGCCGTCGCCGGAATCGGTGAGTGTACCGCGCGTGATGGCGACGGTCTCGCCCTCGCGGGTAACGAGGCGGCCGAAGCCCATGTGGCCCTCGATGCGTGTGCGTAGGTATTCGAGCGCTTCCGGCGGCAGAGCCTGGCCGCGGAAGTGATAGAGAGCCAGCCAGTCAGCGTCGGGTTGGTCGTCGATGTGGAACTCCCACTCGTCGGGACGGTCGGGTAGGTCGTTGAGGTCCTCGAGCGAGCGGACCATGACGGCGATTTCGGGACCGAGTGTCCATGCGGGGTTGCCTGCAACGAGCTTCTCGGCAGGTTTGCCGATGCGCTCTGGCAGCTCGAGGATAAGCGGCAGATCGTGGCGGGTGTAGAAGGCCTCGATTTCGGCGAGCGGCACCTGGGTGAAGCCAGCGGAGGGGCCGAGCGGGGTCGCGGAGTTGGAGCGTTCCGTCACGCCGTCGCCGGCGCGCATGAGCCATTGGCCGTCCGCGGTCCACGTGTGTTCCTTGCCAGGGAAGGCTGCGGCGGTGGCGACCTCGACGGCACGGATGTCGGAGTTGCGGACCATGCGCGGCGAGAGCTTCTTCACGATCTGAATCTGCTCATCCGGAATGGTGATGGCCTCGAGCGCGGACGGGTAGCCGCCCACCTCCTGCGGTCGGACGACGAGGGGGTCGAGGGAGACGACGTGCCCGATGACATCGGAATGCACGCCGCCGCCCATGTTGCGGCGCACGACCACGCGCTCGCCCACGCGCGGGGCATCGGAGCGGAAAATGTAGCTCATGGAAAGGCGAGCTTAGTCGTCGTGGCCGAAGGGATCCGGGCCTTCGCCGGGCAGCCAGGTGAGTCCCGGTTCGGTCCAGCCGTTGGACTTAATGATCTTCTTCGCCTGGCGCTTGTAGCGGCCGGTGAGGACGTCGGTGTAGACGAAGCCGTCGAGGTGGCCGGTCTCGTGCTGGAGCATTCGGGCGAAGAAGCCGTAGCCCTCAATCGAGATGTCGTTGCCGTGCTCGTCCTTGCCGGTGACGCGGGCCCAGTCGGCGCGGCCGGTGGGGAAGCCTTCGCCTGGCACGGAGAGGCAGCCTTCGTCCTCGGAGCCGTCGTCGGCGGGCATGGTCTTGGGGATCTCGGAGGTTTCGAGCACCGGGTTGATGACACAACCCTTGCGCATGCCGCCGCCCTCGAGCTCGGTGCCGTTCGGGCCATCCGTGTCCGGGCAGTGGTAGACAAAGAGACGCTTGTTGACGCCTACCTGGTTGGCGGCGAGGCCCACGCCGTGGGCGACCTCCATGGTCTCGTACATGTCGGCAATGAGTTCTTGGAGCTCAGGCGAGGAGATGGGCTCGGTCACCGGCTCGGTGGGGTGGTGCAACACGGGATCGCCGTGGATTACGATGGGGCGAATAGTCATGGCCTACAGTTTAGGCATGAGCTCGCTGTCAGACCTAGACGCCGCCCTCTTAGACTTCGAGGCGCAGGCCCCGCGCGCCGTCGGCGCGAAGGAGGCGGCCATCCGTGAGCGCTTCGACATGTCGCCCGTCCGCTATCACCAGCGGCTCAACCGGCTGCTCGACTCGGCCGACGCGCTCGCCTATTCGCCGCAGCTCGTGGGCCGTCTGCGCCGCGTGCGGGATCGGAGGGAGGATCTTCGGCGCGCCGCGCGCCCCACGGAGCAGCCCGACGGCTAAAGTGACGCATGTGACTAATGTGAATCCTGAGACGAACGAGAAGACCCCGGCAGCAGGCCTGCCCCTGCGCGGCCTCGCGATGGTGCTCATCGCCGTCGCCGTCGCGCTCGGCCTCTGGGCACTCTACAGCTTTACCCGCGGCGGCAACCCGGAGCCCACGGCTGCCGATGCCCCCGTGGCCGCCCAGTCGCCCCAGGCCCAGCAGCCCCAGCCCGGCCAGGCCCAGCCTTCCGATGCCCCCGCCAACGGCCAGCCCGCCGCCCCCGCCGAGGCCCAGGGCGAGACCGGCGCGGACGGCGCAGACGGCGCGGCCACGCCTGACGCCGCGGCCCCAACCGGCGAAGGTGACGCGGCGGCGTCGGCAGACGGTGCGGGAGAGGGGGCATCGGCAAGCCAGCGCAAGGTGAGCATCCTCAACAACTCGACGGTGCAGGGCCTGGCTGCCGACGTGTCCAAGCAGGTGACTGACGCCGGCTACGAGCTTGGCGAGGTGGGCAACTTCGCGGATGAAATCCTCACCGAGACCACCGTATTCTTCCCGGCCGGCGACGCGGTTGCCGAGGCGCAGGCGCGCACCCTCGCAGATAAATTCAGTGGTATCGCGAAGGAGAATATCCAGGCCTTGCCCGAGAAAGCCATGGCTGAGGGCGCGGTGACTATCGTGTTGGTCAACCAATAGGGTTAAATTTTGAGGGTGAATACCCCGGCTGAAATTTTTGCGCGATCCCCCAAACCGACGCTTGGCGTCGAGTGGGAGGTCGCGCTTGTCGATCCCCAGACCCGCGACCTCGTCGCGCGCGGGCCGGAGGTGATCGCGGCCGTCAATGCCGCCCACCCCGAGGTGCACCTGGAGAAGGAGTTCCTCCAAAATACCATCGAGCTCGTCACCGGCATCTGCGATACGGTGCCGCAGGCGATGGAGGAGCTCGCCCGCGACCTGTCCTTCGTCCGCGCGGCCGCCGAGGACCGCGGCCTGCGCCTGTGGGCCTCCGGCGGCCACCCGTTTTCGGATTTCCGGAAGAACCCGCTGGGGGACAAGGACTCCTACAAGGAGATAATCAACCGCACGCGCTACTGGGGCCAGCAGATGCTGCTGTGGGGCACCCACGTCCACGTCGGTGTGAGCCACGAGGACAAGGTGTGGCCGATCATCACTGCGCTCATGACCAAGTACCCGCACCTGCTCGCCATCTCCGCGTGCTCGCCGGGCTGGGACGGGCTCGACACGGGCTACGCCTCCAACCGCACGATGCTCTACCAACAGCTGCCCACCGCGGGCATGCCTTATCAATTCGGTAGCTGGGCCGAGTGGCAGTCCTACATGCGCGACCAGTCGATTTCCGGCGTCATCAACCACACCGGCTCCATGCACTTCGACATCCGCCCGGCCTCCAAGTGGGGCACTGTCGAGGTCCGCATTTCCGATGCCGCCTCCAATCTCCGCGAACTCTCCGCCATCGTCGCGCTCACGCACTGCCTCGTGGTTCACTACGACCGTCTGTGGGAAGCCGGCGAGCCGCTGCCCACCCTGCAGCCCTGGCACGTCGCCGAGAATAAGTGGCGCGGCGCCCGCTACGGCATGGACGCCCTCGTCATCACGTCGCGCGAGACGGACGAGCGCTGGGTTAAGGACGAACTTGCGGACCTCGTCGAGGAGCTCACGCCGCTCGCCCGCGAGCTCGGCTGCGCCACGGAACTCGCCCGCGTCCTCGAGATCAGTGAGCACGGCGCCGGCTACGAGCGCCAGCGCCGCCTCTTCGAGGAGACGCACTCGTGGAACCCGGCCGTGGACCTCGCCTGCGACGAGCTCGCCGCCGGCCACCCCCTGGTTTAAACCTGCTTAGACTCGCGCGTGTCGCCCGCCGCGGCGCAGCGTCCAGAAGCCGCTCACCGCGTAGAAGAACATGTAGACCCCGCCCGCGAACGGGAAGAGGAGGGACATGAGCGGCTGCGGGCTCGTCCAGTCATCGAGGTTGTGGTAGCTCGCGTCGAACCAGAACGCGGCGGAAATCCAGGGCATGACGCACACGCACATCGCGACCATCGAGCCGAGCGCGGCCGCCCAGCCCGGCAGGCGCTCGCCTAGCCACTGGTTCGCGCCGAGCAGGATGACGACGGCGAGCGGGACGACCCACACGAAGTGGTGGAACCACGCGAACGGAGAGACCATGCACGAGCTGATGCCGGTAAATGCGAAGACGAGCGCTTGGTTGCCGCGACGCGTCGCCACGAAGTTCGCGGCGAGAGTGAGGCAGAACGTAACGAAGACGGCGAGCAGCCAGCCCACGCCGCCCTCGAGACCGAAGTGGCGCTCGAGGACGGAGCGCAGGCCCATCGCGCCCGGGTTCACGTGGTCGCCGATGCGCGAGGAGTTAAAGACCGCGTTCGTCCAGAAATCGTTGGCGTCCGGGATGATCCAGTAGCCCACGAGGACCGTGGCGATAAACGTCGCGAGGCAGCCCACGACCGCCCACCAGCGGCGCTGGAAGAGCAGAACGAGGCCCATGTACGCCGGCGTGAGCTTGATGCCCGCAGCCAGGCCGATGCCCACGCCGGGCAGGCGCCAGCGGCGCGGCAGTAGGTCGAGCGCGCACAGCAGCATGAGGAAGACGTTGATCTGGCCGAAGAAGAGCGTGCCCATGACCGGCTCGATGGCCGTGGTGCCCAGCGTGAGCAGGAAGGCCACGTAGACGGTAAGTGGCGTGAGCTTATACGAACGGTTGCTCAGCACGAGCAGGATGACGGCGAAGAGCGCCACACCCGTGCCGATCTGCCACACGCCGATGAGCCAGTTGTCGCTGAGCAGCGATAGCCACTTGAAGAGCACGCCAGCAAACGGCGGGTAGGTAAACGGCAGCTCGCCAATGTACGCGGCGTCGTAGAGCAGCCCGCCGTCGCGGAGATCCTTGCCCGCGAGGGTGTAGATGTCGAGGTCAATGGGCACGCGCCACACGAGCGGCGTGTTGCCCTCGTACGTGAACACGCGGTACAACACGAAAGCCACGAGGGCAGTAAGCCCCACGGCAAGAGTGGCCAGACCATTGATTTTCTTCACGAAGCTACATCCTAGCGGCGACGCATCGTTTTTCCGGCAGGCCGGTCGTTTCGGGACATATTTTCATCAAGATCGTAGAGACCTTCGCGGCGGGCAACACGCGTGATGCGCTGTGCCGTGACCGGCGCCGTCGCAAGCGCAAAGAGCCCGAGCAGGAGCAGCAATCCTAAGTCGCTGCGCTGCGCCACGCTGAACTCCGGCGAGCCGACCACGCGGATGAACGCGCCCAGGAGCACGAGGACTAAGCCGATGGTCTGCGGCTTGGCCACCGCGTGGACGCGCGCCATCGTGTCGCGGAAGCGGATAAGGCCCAACGCGGCCGCGAGGACGAAGAAAGACCCGGCGAGCACGAGGATGAGCGAGATGATGTCGGTGATCATTGGTTGTCCCTCCTGCGGAAGCGGGTGACGGCAACGGTCGAGATGAAGCCCAGCAGCGCGATGACGAGCATCGCGTTGACCACGGTCGTATCCAGTGACCAGCAGATATACGTGGCGAGCGCGCATTGGAAGGCGGCCACGAAGCCGTCCATGCCCACGAGCCGGTCGAGCGAGTTCGGGCCGGTAATGATGCGCCAGGCGACCACGAGGAAGGACACCGTCATCATTGCCGCGGCCACCGCGAGGCCCCAGTCATACAGCGTGTCAGGCATCTAGACGCTCCTTTCAAAGATGGCAATCAGGGCGCGCTCCAGCTTGCCGATGCTCCCCAGAGCCCGCTCGATGTCAGGCTCATTGTCTGCTTCCAAGATGTGGACGGTGAGCATGCGCCCGGCGATATCAATATCCGTCACCGTCCCACCCGGCTGGAGGTTGTAGAGGAAGACGGCGAGAGCCAGGACGAACTCGTTGTCCACGCGCATGGGCGCGGTGAGGATGGCCGTGCGCGGCGGGTCCGCCGGCCGGATGGCCAGCCACGCCACCTTGAGCGACGCCCCCAGAAAATCCCAGAGCCACACGCCGATGAAGCGGACAAGCAGGCCCCACGAGATGTCGAGGCCGCCCACCGGCATGGCGGGCAGCGGCAGGAGGAAGGTCACCGCGAGGCCCACGAGCACGCCGCCCACGACATTGGCCACGGTGAGCTCGCCCATGAGCAAGCACCACATGACGAGGATCCACACGATAAACCACGGGCGGAACCGGTGCTGCACGCCACTGAGCCGGCCACCAATTTTTTCGTTGAGGTGCGGCAATTGTGCTCTCATCGCGGCTCCTTCGTTTCGATTTCCGCCGAGCCCTCGTCGACGGGCGTGGCGCTCGTGGGCGAGGCCGTCGTCGCCGGGGCCGTGGACAGGCCCGGCGCCGGGTCCTCGAGTGGGGCGCGGCGCTCGCCCAGAGAGTCTGCGCCGCGTTCGGCGTTCTCGTGGCCCTCCGCATAGCGCTCCTTTTGGTCGAGGCGGCGCGTGGGATTCTCGGACGTCTCGCCGAGTACTGCGTAGCGGTAGATGCTGTCATCCTGCGCGGACTCCGCCGCGCGCGAGGTCACGCCGGAGATGGGGCCAGCGAGCACCGTAATGGCCACCGAGGCGGCGACCAGCAGCGTGGTGGCGCCGAGCATGCCGAAGGGGACGCGGGAGGGGGCATCGGCAGGCTGGGCAGGCTCATGGTAATCCGGGGCGTCCGCGCGGTCGCGGACGAAGGCCTTGGCCCAGACGACCATCATGACGTAGAGCGTGAGCAGCGAGGTCGCGACGGCTCCGACGATGAGCACCCACGCGAGCGGTGAGCCGTCGTTCGCGGCGGCCTGGAGCAGGATGATTTTACCCAGGAAGCCCGAGAACGGCGGGATGCCGCCCAGGTTGATGGCTGGGATGAAGTAGAGCACCGCGACAAGCGGCGCGGTGTACATGAGCGAGCCCAACCGGCGCATCGAGGACGTGCCCGCCTGGCGCTCGATAAGGCCGACAACGAGGAAGAGCGCCGTTTGCACCAGGATGTGGTGGACCGCGTAGAAGATGGCGCCGGACAGGCCCTGCGCGGAGCCGAGCGAGACGCCAAAGATCATGTAGCCGATGTGGCTCACCAGCGTAAAGGACAGCAGACGCTTGATGTCGGCCTGCGCCATGGCGCCGAGGATGCCCACCACCATCGTGGCGAGCGCGACCCACATGAGCAGCGTGTCGAGCGTGCCATCCGTGAACACGGAGGTGCGCATGCGAATGATGGCGTACACGCCGACCTTGGTGAGAAGGCCCGCGAAGACGGCCGTGACGAGCGCCGGCGCGGTGGGGTAGGAGTCCGGCAGCCACGCGTCGAGCGGCACTATGGCGGCCTTGATGCCGAACGCGATGAGCAGCACGCCGAAGATGGCGGCCTGCGTGCCGCCCGGGATGTCGTTCATGCGCTCGCCGATCTGCGCCATGTTCATCGTGCCCACCGCCGCGTAGACGAGCGCGAGGCCCACGACGAAGACCATGGACGAGGTCATCGACACCATGACGTAGCCTACGCCCGCGCGCACGCGCGCCGGGGACGCGCCGAGGGTGAGCAGCACGTAGGACGCCACGAGGAAGATCTCGAAGCCGACGTAGAGGTTAAACAAGTCGCCAGCGAGGAAGGAGACGTTAATGCCCATGGACAGCAGCATGTACGTGGGCAGGAAGACCGCGACGGGGGAGTCGCGATCGCCGTCCCGGATGCCCTGCGCGATGGCGTACCACATGACGGAGAAGAGCACGATGGACGACGTGAAGAGCATGATCGAGCTCAACCGGTCCGCGACGAGCGTGATACCCACCGGGGCGTCCCATCCGCCGACCTGGAGGGCCTGGATGCCGTAGAAATCCGCGATGACGATGAGCAGTGCCGCCACGCCCGCGCTGGCGAGCAGCGCGAAGAAGGCGAGGGTGCGCTGTACCCACGGCACGCGGGCGAAGAGCATGGCGAGCGCCGCCGCCACCGCCGGAATGATGATCGGCAGCGGGATAAGATAACCCACGAACGGGTAGACGACCTCGGCCAGGCCGTGCAGCGGCTCAGTCATCGCTGTCTCCCTTCGCGGTGCTTTCGGGCTTCTTCTTATGGTGTTTCTCCGGGCCCTTCACCGGCTCCTCAAAGGACGAGGGGCCGAAGGCGTCGCCCTTGTCCGTGTCCCTGCCCGTCGTGGGGTCGGAGGACGCGTCGACGTCTGGTGAGACCGTCGAGGTCGACCGGCCCACGCTCGCCGCGATGGCTGCGTCTTCCGTGTCGTCCTCGATGACGTCCGCCGTGCGGTAGCGGTACTGGCGATAGGCCAGCGTGAGGATGAAGCCCGTCATTGCCATGGAAATGACGATGGCCGTGAGGATCATGCCCTGCGCCAGCGGGTCTGCGATCTGTTCGCCATACTGCGTGGATTCGCGCCCGGTAATGGGCGGGGACCCCGGCTCGCCGCCTGCCTGGAGCATGAGCAGGTTCGCGCCGTTGCCAATGAGCAGGATGCCCATGAGCATTTTCGTCATCGCGCGGTCGAGTAGCAGGTAGACGCCCGCCGCGACGGACACGCCCGAGGCGAGCAAGAGGAGGAGATTGGCGGTCATGATGTCTCCTTTCCTGTGCTTGTCGTCGCTGTTGCGGTGGATGCCGTGGCCTGTGCCGGCGCGTTCGTCGGCTTGCGGCCAGCCTGGTGGCGCATTTGTAGTTGAAGCGAGCGCTTGCGGTCGCGGGCGCGCTGCTTACGTGCCTCCTCTTCCTCGTCGAGCTTGCCGCCAAGCGAGGTAAGGATGTGCATGGTGAGCCCCACGACGATGATGTAGACGCCCGCGTCGAAGATGAGTGCCGAGGGCAGCGAGACCGCGCCGAGGAATGGCACCTCGAGCTTCGTATACGCCGTCGTCAACGGGGGCTGGCCCAAAAGCAGCGGCACGATGACGGAGACCGAGGAGGTAAGAAGGCCGGCGCCGAGCAGGCGGGCGGCATCGATAGGCAAAGCCTCCTCGAGCTCCTCGCGCCCGCCCGCGAGGTAGCGCAGCGTGAACGCGAGCGAGGCCACGAGGCCGCCCGCAAAACCGCCGCCGGGCGCGTTGTGGCCGGCGAAGAAAAAGTAGAGCGAAAGCGCCATCATGGACGGGAAGAGCAGGCGCGTGATGACGTCGATCATGAGCGAGCGGTTCTGGCGTTGCTCCGACTCGGAGCCCACGGCCAGCCAGCGGCGGCCCACTGCACGCAGCGTGGGGCGGCGCGAGGAGCGCGTGAAGGACTGCGTGCGGTAGATGAGCGAGGCCACGCCCGTCGCCGCGATGACGAGGACGGTGACTTCGCCGAAGGTATCCCACGCGCGGATGTCCACGAGCAACACGTTTACCGTGTTCGCGCCGTGGCCAATCTCCTTGGCGAGCTTCGGCATGTATTCCGAAATCGGCGCGGCCGTGCGCGCGTTGATGGCGAACATGCCCGCCACCGAGACGGTGAGACCGACCGCGACGGACAGCCACGCGCGCAGGCGGTTCATCTCCGGGCCCTGGCGCCATTCGACGTTGGCCGGCATCTTGCGCAGGACGAGCATGAAGAGCACCACGATGATGGTCTCGACGAGCAGCTGCGTGAGTGCCAGGTCCGGCGCGCCGTGGAGCGCAAAGATGAAGGAGAGCGCGTAGCCCGAAATGCCCACGACCAGCACGGCGGACAAGCGGTTGTGCATGGCCGTGGCCGCGATGGCCGCGGCCATCATGAGGACGGCCGCGATGGCCTGCCACGGGTTATCCGCCACGTGCATGCGCACATCCGTGAGGTCGCCGCCGACGAGGGCTGCCATCACGAGGAGGATGAGACACACGAAAATCGTGGTGAGGTTGTACTGCAGGGAGCCGCGCTGCGTCTGCGCCGTAATGCGCAAGGACGCGCGGCGCAGCCGGGCGAGGGTGGCATCGTATGCGTCGTCCGCGTTGCCCAGCGCCGGGGTGTCGAACTGCGCGGCGGCGACGAGTCCCCGCTGCCAGTGCATGAGGCAACCGGCCACAATGATAAACGCCGAGATGCCCAGTGGTAGCGTCCAGCCGTGCCACAGCTTGAGCGCGGACCCCTCGCCGAAGATCGGGTCGAGGTGCTGCGTGAGCCCATTGGATAGCGGTGCCGGCTGTGCGCCCTGGAAGATGGTGAGCGCCGTGAGCACAGCCGGCGGGACCCACAGGGCGGGGCCGACGTGGTGCATCTTCTTCACGGCCGTGCTCGGGCCTTCGGTTCCCTTGGTCGCGAACGCGCCCCAGAGGAAGCGCAGCGCGTACGCCATGGTGAGGATGGAGCCGAGCACGACCGCGACGAGCATCATGTTGCGCGGCATGCCCGTGAGCAGCTCCTCGTGGAGAACCGTCTCCAGCGTCGCTTCTTTGGCGACAAAGCCGAGCAGTGGCGGCAGGCCCGCCATGGACAGCGCGGAGACGCCAGCGATGAGCGCCAAGACCGGTTGGCGCCGCCCCAGGCCGCTGAGCTTTCCGATGTCCCTTGTCCCCGACGCATGGTCGATGGCTCCGACCACCATAAAGAGGGTGGCCTTAAACAGCGAGTGCGCAAAGGTGAGCGCGAGCCCCGCCTGCAGCGCCTCGCGGGAACCAATGGCGACGACGGAGGTGATAAATCCCAGCTGGGAGACCGTGCCGTAGGCAAGAATGAGCTTTAAGTCGCGCTGCTTGAGCGCCATCCAGCCGCCTAGCAGCATGGTGAACAAACCGAGCGGGATGACCACGATGTGCCAGGCCGGGACGGTGTGGACCTCGGGGGAGAGGCGGGCGACCAAGTAGATGCCCGCCTTGACCATCGCGGCGGAGTGGAGATACGCGGAGACCGGCGTGGGCGCGGCCATCGCGCCGGGCAGCCAGAAGTGGGCGGGCGCGATGGCGGATTTGCTGAGGGCACCGGCGAGGACGAGGCAGACGGACCAGGCGATATACGGGGTCGTCGCGATATCGGCCTGAAGGCTCGCGATGCCGCTGAACGTCCACACGCCCGACTGGCGGCCGAAGCCAATGATGCCGATGAGCATGGCCAGGCCGCCGAGGGTGGTGACCATGAGCGCCTGCTGCGCGGCGCGGCGCGAGGAGGCGCGCTCGCCGTAGTAGCTCACGAGCAGGAAGGACAACAGCGAGGTCACTTCCCAGAAGACGTACATGAGCAGGAAGTTATCCGAGATGACGAGTCCGAACATGGCGGCGGCGAAGGCGACCATCTGGGAGGCGAACATCTCGAGACGCCGCCGGGGTGCCGCGCCGTCCGCGGGCGTGAAGTAGCCCCAGCAATAGAAAAGGACGAGTGCGCCCACTCCTAAGATGATGAGAGAGAACAGCCCGGCCAGCGGGTCGAGGCGCAGCTCGATGTCGAGGTGGGCCGCCGGCATCCATTCGATGCGCTGCTCGAGCGCGCCCGTTGCGAAGCGTTTCTCGACGAAGAGCTGGAGCACCCAGATGAAGCCCGCGAGCGGAACGAGCCCGAGCAAGCCGAAGCCTGCGCGTCCGCAGAGGCGTATGACAAGCGGTGCGATCGCTGCGGCGAAGAAAAGTCCGAGCAGCAGAATGAGCACGCGCGCCTCCCTTTTTTGTTACAAGTCTTTTCTAGAGTACAGCAATACTGTTATGTATGTGACTGTTGTGACTGCAGACCCTGCGCAGAGCACCGCGGCGTGCGCATGAAAATAGCCACAACCCCCGACGAAGGTTCCGCATTTCGAAAAATTCGGACCTTATTCGGACGTTGTGGCTAACGCGCTGCGGGGCGGCTAGAAGCGGGTGAGGAAGAGGGCCTCGGCGATGGCGACGGCCTCAATCTCGGTCGGGTCCACGGACTCGTTCGCGGAGTGGATGACGGCCTTGGGCTCCTCGACCCCGTAGAGGATGATCTCGGCGTTGGGGTATTTCTCCTGTAGCTCGGTGGTGAGCGGGATAGAGCCGCCCATGCCCTGCGCGGTCGTCTCTGTGCCATAAGCCTCAGAAAAAGCCTCGGCGAAGACGCGGGCTGCGGGCAGTTCGGGGTCCGTGGCAAAGCCCTGGTTGGCGTCCCACGAGGTGATCTCGATGTGGGCGCCCCACGGCACGTGGTTCTTGAGGTGCTCAATGAGCTTGGCCTCCGTGTCCGCGGCGGACATCTGGGCGGGCACGCGCAGGTTGAGCGCGGCCTCGGCGACATTGGCCACGGCGTTGACGGCCTCGGAGACCGGGGTGGAGGTAAAGCCGATGACGCTCACGGCCGGGCGGGACCACAGCATGGAGGCGATCTCGGTCTCGGTGGCGCCTTCGGAGGAGCCCTCGCCGGCGATGGCCACGCCGTCGAGCAGCTGCGCATCAGCACGGAAGTTGTCAGCGGGGTAGCCCTGGCCATCCCAGGTATCGCGGCACTCCACGCCGTCGATGACGGTGCGGCCGTACTCGTCCGTGAGCGAGTCGAGCGTGCGCATGAGTGCCTTCACGGCGTCCGGGGCCGCGCCGCCGAACTGGCCGGAGTGGACGGCGGACTCGGCCGTCGTCACCTTGACGCGGACCTGGCCGCCGCCGCGCAGCGACGTGGTGAGCGTCGGCTGGCCCACGGCGGAGTTGCCGGCGTCGACGATGAGGATGGCGTCTGCGGCGAAGAGCTCCGGACGCTCCTCGATGAGCGCGGAAAGACCGGCGCCGCCGCGCTCCTCAGAGCCCTCGACGAGGAACTTCAGGTTCAGCTTGGTGCCACCGGCTTCCTCGACCGCGCGCAACGCCGCGAGGTGCGCGGCGACGTTGCCCTTGCAGTCCGCTGCACCGCGGCCGAACCAGCGCGTCGTGCCATCGGCGTGCGCGCGCTCGGTCAACGTGAAGGGATCGGACTCCCACGCGGCCGGGTCACCGGCCGGGACGACGTCGTAGTGCGAGTAGAGCAGCACGGTCTTCGCGCCCTCGTCGCCCGGGCGGTTGCCCAGGACGGCGATGGAGCCGTCGGTGGTGGGGATGGACTCGACGCTAAAGGCGGCATCGGAAAGCGCGCCGGCAACCCACGCTGCGGCATCCTTGTTGGCCTGCTCGTGGCCAGGCTCATTGTGGACGGAGGCGAAGCCAACGAGTTGGGACAGGTCCTGGAAAATCCGGGCGCGATCGCCGCGGACGGAGCTAGCAATATCAGTCATGGTTCCCACTATAGATGTGGCAATTCGGGCTATGGAGACTACCATTCGATAGGTTGAATTTTATCTTGAAAAGAAAGGACCTCGCATGGGCACACCAGTAGCCCCCGCCGGGACCGCGAAAAAGCCTGCATCGTTGCCGGAATTGACGCTGCGCGGCGTCATCATCGGCGGGCTCATCACCCTCGTGTTTACCGCCGCCAACGTGTACCTCGGACTCAAGGTGGGCCTCACGTTCGCGACGTCGATCCCCGCCGCCGTCATCTCCATGGCCGTGCTCCGCAAGTTCAAGGGGCACAACATCAAGGAAAACAACATCGTGCAGACCATCGCGTCCGCCGCCGGTACGTTGTCCGCCATCATCTTCGTCCTGCCCGGCCTCGTCATGGTCGGCTACTGGACGGGTTTTAGCTTCTTCGAGACGGCCGCGGTGTGTGCCATCGGCGGCATCCTCGGCGTCATGTACTCCATTCCGCTGCGCCGCGCGCTCGTCACCGGCTCGGACCTGCCCTACCCGGAGGGCGTCGCCGCAGCCGAGGTTCTTAAAGTCGGCGACGGTGACGCCGCAAGCGGCGTTACGGACAAAGCAGGAGAGGAAAACGCCAAAGGCCTGCGCGTCATCCTCGTAGGCGGCGTCATCTCCGCCGCGCTGTCCCTGCTCGCTGCGATGAAGGCCATCTCGTCCTCCGTCGCGGGCTACTTCAAGCTCGGCGCCGGCGCGACGACGCTTGGTACGAGCCTGTCCATGGCGCTGATCGGCGTGGGCCACTTGGTCGGCCTGCCCGTCGGTATCGCCATGCTCGTGGGCGTGTTCATCTCCTTTATTATTTTGCTGCCCCTGCGCACCGCGGGCGATATCTCGGACGTCGCCGCGATGGCAGACGTCGTCGACGAGGTCTTCTCCGGCGAGATCCGCTTCATCGGCGTGGGCACCATGGCGATTGCTGCCGTGTGGACGCTCATCAAGATCACTGGCCCCATCGCCAAAGGCATCTCCCAGTCCCTGGTTTCCTCGCGCAGCCGCAAGGCGGGCAACGCCGTGGACGTCACGGAGCGCGACATTCCGTTCCCGTACGTGGCCACGACCATCCTGGTCCTCATGATCCCCATCGGCCTGCTGCTGTGGGAGTTCCTCTCGCACACGGATATCCATGAGCACGCCGTGGTCCTCATCGCGGTCTCCGTGCTGTTCACGCTCGTCCTCGGTCTCGTCATCGCCTCCGTCTGCGGTTACATGGCCGGCCTCATCGGAGCGTCGAACTCGCCGATTTCCTCCATCGGCATCATCGCCGTCGTCGCGGTCTCGCTCATCATCGCCGCCGTCATGCGGGGCGTGGACGCGAACCCGCTCTCGCTCGTGGCCTACACGCTCTTCTCGGCGGCCATTATCTTCGGCATCGCCACGATTTCGAACGATAACCTCCAGGACTTGAAGACCGGCCAGCTCGTGGGCGCGACGCCCTGGAAGCAGCAGGTCGCCCTCATCATCGGTGTTCTCTTCGGCTCCGTCGTCATTCCGCCCATCCTTCAGGTCATGCTCACCGGATTCGGCTTCCAGGGCATGGAGGGCGCCGGCGAGGACGCACTCGCCGCTCCGCAGGCCGCGCTTATGTCCTCGGTTGCCTCGGGCATCTTCGACAGCACGCTGGACTGGAACCTCATCTTCCTCGGTATGGGCATTGGCGCGGTCCTCATCGTAATCGACGAGGTTTTGCGCAAGACCACGGAAAAGTACTCCCTCTCGCCGCTCGCCGTCGGCATGGGCATGTACCTGCCAGCTTCGCTCACCATCATCATCCCGATTGGCGCCATCCTCGGTAAGTTCTACGACAACTGGGCCGCCAAGCAGGAGGGTGCCGAGGCTAAGAAGCGCCTGGGCACGCTGCTCGCCACCGGCCTCATTGTCGGTGAGTCTCTCTTCGGCGTCGTCAATGCCGGCCTCATCGCGGCGGCCGGTGGCGCGTCCCCGCTCGAGTTCTTCTCCGGCGGAACCTACGCCGATATCCTGGGCATCATCGTCTTCATCGCGGCCGTAGCCTTCACCTACTGGTGGACTCGCCGCAAGGCTCGCGCCTAGCTTTCCGATGCCCCCTTTGCCCTAGGCTCGCCGGTTCCCGGCGGGCCTTTCGCGATCTCTCAGGGCATGCGCGTCATTTCTTGCACTCGGTGCGGGCGAGTGCCAGAATGGTGGCTAGCACTCGAGAATGGTCAGTGCTAACAACGTGCCCCTTTGAAGTTGAGGTTGGTCTACACTCGCCAGCCGCGCCGTCGCGGGCTTCTTCGAAGGGTGGGACGCCTGAGTGTCGTCTTCTTTCAACCACATAGACAAAAGACACCAATCAAGGAGTTAAAAAGACATGGCAAAGATCATTGCCTTTGACGAAGAGGCGCGTCGCGGCCTCGAGCGTGGCCTCAACACGCTGGCCGACGCTGTCAAGGTCACGCTCGGCCCCAAGGGCCGCAACGTCGTCCTGGAGAAGTCCTGGGGCGCCCCGACCATTACGAACGACGGCGTGTCCATCGCGCGCGAGATCGAGCTCGAGGATCCGTACGAGAAGATCGGCGCCGAGCTCGTCAAGGAAGTTGCCAAGAAGACGGATGACGTCGCAGGCGACGGCACCACCACCGCTACCGTCCTGGCTCAGGCGCTCGTCCGCGAGGGTCTGCGCAACGTAGCCGCCGGCTCCAACCCGATGGGCATCAAGCGCGGCATCGAGACCGCCACCAAGGCCGTCGTTGACGCCTTGCTCTCTTCCGCCACGGAGGTCGAGACCCAGGAGCAGATCGCCACGACCGCTGGCATCTCCGCCGCTGACCCGGCCATTGGCGAGAAGATCGCCGAGGCTATGTACACCGTGGGCAACGGCTCCGTGAACAAGGACTCCGTCATCACTGTCGAGGAGTCCAACACCTTCGGCGTCGACCTTGAGGTTACCGAGGGTATGCGCTTCGACAAGGGCTACATCTCCGG
Source organism: Corynebacterium sp. SA-MJD20WY100 (assembly GCF_039822565.1). NCBI lineage: Bacteria > Bacillati > Actinomycetota > Actinomycetes > Mycobacteriales > Corynebacteriaceae > Corynebacterium > Corynebacterium sp. SA-MJD20WY100. Next base: position 28,673 of record NZ_JBCJKS010000016.1, read on the forward strand.
CTACTTCGCCACTGACATGGAGCGTCAGGAGGCCGTCCTCGAGGATCCGTACATCCTTCTGGTCTCCTCCAAGATCTCCAACATCAAGGACCTCGTCCCGGTCCTCGAGAAGGTCATGCAGACCGGCAAGCCGCTGCTCATCATCGCTGAGGACGTCGAGGGCGAGGCCCTGTCCACCCTCGTCGTCAACAAGATCCGCGGCACCTTCAAGTCCGTCGCCGTGAAAGCGCCGGGCTTCGGCGACCGCCGCAAGGCCACCCTGCAGGACATGGCTATCCTCACCGGCGGCCAGGTCATCTCCGAGGAGGTCGGCCTCTCCCTCGAGACCGCCGAGCTCGAGTTCCTCGGCCAGGCCCGCAAGGTCGTCGTCACCAAGGACGACACCACCATCGTTCAGGGCGCCGGCTCCCAGGAGCAGATCGACGGCCGCATCAAGCAGATTCGCGCCGAGATTGAGAACTCTGACTCTGACTACGACCGTGAGAAGCTCCAGGAGCGCCTGGCTAAGCTCTCCGGCGGCGTGGCCGTCCTCAAGGTCGGCGCTGCTACCGAGGTCGAGCTCACCGAGCGCAAGCACCGCATTGAGGACGCCGTCCGCAACGCGAAGGCTGCCGTCGAAGAGGGCATTGTCGCCGGCGGCGGCGTCGCCCTGTTGCAGGCTGCCAAGGCTCTGGACTCCCTGTCCGATCTCAAGGGCGACGAGGCCACCGGCGTGAAGATCGTCCGCGAGGCACTGTCCGCACCGCTGAAGCAGATTGCGTTGAACGCTGGCTTCGAGCCGGGCGTCGTGGCTGACAAGGTTGCCAACCTCCCGGCTGGCGAGGGCCTCAACGCCGCCACCGGCGAGTACGTCGACCTCATGGCTGCGGGTATCAACGACCCGGTCAAGGTCACCCGTTCCGCGCTGCAGAACGCTGCGTCCATCGCCGCGCTCTTCCTCACCACCGAGGCTGTCGTTGCCGACAAGCCGGAGCCGGCCGCACCGGCCGCTCCTGGCGCTGACGAGATGGGCGGCATGGGCTTCTAAGCCCCGTCCCCGCGTCTACAGGCGCCCGCCGCACTCCTTTATATACAAGAGAGCGCGGCGGGCGCTTGTGCGTGTCTTGGGCCGCGCTGGTTCTGTACGCGTGCTTGGCCCTTCAGGCGGCTGCAGCGTGCACAGCGCCTTCGGCTTCTCACGGCACGCGTCGGCTTTACTTGAGTAACATCCGTAACATTTGGAACGACACGCCGTGTTGCACAGTCGTGTCCTAATTGCTGTCGAAAGCATGCGGGAACGCCGACTCTGCCCGCCCCCGAAGCCTCCGCCGCGGCGAAATTTACCCCCATTGGACACCCCCGTTTGCTCGCTGAAGGTTAACACTAGGTGAACCGAATTTAAGGTTGCGGTCCGATCAAATCGGACACTGCGCGGCAGGCGTTACGTGGAGCTGTCAAAAAAGAATGACTACATTGCCGAAATTGTATATTCGTGCAGGTGAGGGCTTTTCTTAGTGATATCTGTGTGGTAAGTGAGAAAGTGTACAGTGTGATGTAGACGACGTATGGACGGGGGAATTGCATCGGAATTTCCGTTTGATGTGTCAGCAAAATGTGCCACAATATCCCTCGTGACATCCACTGCGGGATGTCGTACAAACCGTTCATTCACATTCCCGACTCCTGTGGTTGGGTACATCTAAAGGAGACATACATGGATCTCTCTTTCATCACCGAGCAGCTGGACAACTTCTCCACCTTCGGCAAGGCTATCTACGGCCTGTTCACTGGTTTCTCTGACTTCGCTCACAACATGAACACCATGATCAACGGTGTTGACGGGGACGGCAAGGCCGTCGACCTGACGGGCAATACCCAGGGTGTCTTTGACGCTCTGTCCTCCAAGTCTGAGGCCTAATTCACCCTTGCGGGCGTGAGTATGCGCCCGTGTACCTAACTTTCACAACCTTTAAAAGGAGTAATCACATGGAGTTCTTCACCCTTTCTGCCGAAGGTACCTGGACTGGCCAGCTGCTTCTTCTGCTGGACCAGCTGGCTGGCATGGCTGGCAACATCTCTGACCTCATCGGTCTGACCCAGTAGTAGATTTCGCCTCGAGCGACTACCTGGTGCCCGCGCTTTTCGCGCGGGCTCTTGCAGTTTTCGTTCTTTTTGTCGGGCCTGCTCGGGTTAAGGGACCCTTCTGTCCCTTAACCGGCCTGCTCGGTGGGGGCAGGGGAGGGGTGAATTTCACCGGGCATTCACCTCCCATGCGGGCACTTTAAGTTGGCTAAAGGGGTAAAATGTCATGCATGGCTGATATCAAAGACGACGAGCTCCCCGAGATTGACCTTGCACAGACCGACGGCTACGTCGTTGACGCCTCTGACGAGGATGATCCCTCGCTCATCATGCCGGATGGCTCTCCGGTGGAGACGTGGCGCGAGAACTACCCGTACGAGGAGCGCATGACGCGTGACGAGTACGAGGTGACGAAGCGCGCCCTGCAGATTGAGCTGCTGAAGTGGCAGAACTGGACCAAGGAAACTGGTCAGCGCCACATCATTATTTTTGAGGGTCGCGACGCTGCCGGCAAGGGTGGCACCATTAAGCGTTTCAACGAGCACCTCAACCCGCGTGGTGCACGCACGGTGGCGCTCGAGAAGCCGTCGCTGCGTGAGTCCACCTCGTGGTACTTCCAGCGCTACATCCAGCACTTCCCAGCCGGCGGCGAGATCGTCTTCTTCGACCGCTCCTGGTACAACCGCTCCGGCGTCGAGCGCGTCATGGGCTTCTGTACCGAGTCTCAGCACGCGGAGTTCCTCCGTGAGGTGCCGATGCTCGAGAATATGATTCTCGGCTCCGGCATTTCGCTCACCAAGCTGTGGTTCTCCGTGACCCGCAAGGAGCAGCGCACGCGCTTCGCTATTCGCCAGATTGACCCGGTGCGCCAGTGGAAGCTGTCGCCGATGGACCTGGCCTCCCTGGACAAGTGGGATGACTACACCCGCGCCAAGGAGGAGCAGTTCCGCTACACGGATACCGACGAGTCCCCGTGGATCACCATCAAGTCGAATGACAAGAAGCGTGCCCGTATTAACGCCATGCGCTACGTGCTCTCCAAGTTCGAGTACACGAACAAGGACCACTCTGTCGTCGGCGAGCCGGACGAGAATATCGTTAAGCGCGGTCGCGACCAGATCGGTGACTAATCACGTTCAGCCGGATTCCGCGCCTGCGGTCAACGCAACGAAGAGCCTCTTCCTCTTGGAAGCGGCTCTTTGTGTACATGCAGGTGAGCGTCGAGGGTAGCGATGCTTGAAATTTGCGATTTGTTTTCATTTATTTCATGCCTTTAGCTTTGATCTAACAGGCAATTTGAAGAAAATGTTGCTTAAACCACATGCGGCCTATCGATAATGTTTTATAATCGAAAGCGTCCGTATCTACCCTCAACCCAAGGAAATATTATGTCTTCTAAGCTCACCCGCGGCGTTATCGCTGCTGCTACCTCCGTTGCTCTGGCCACCAGCGGCGCTGTCGCTGCTCCGGTTGCCCTCGCTGAGTCTTCTGATGCTGCCGCAGTCGGCTCTGCTTCTGCTCTCAATACCGGTTCCTCTACCGCTGGCTACGTCATCTCCTCGGCCCTCGGCCTGGCTGTTTCCGTGGCCTTCTGGGGCACCGTGTACAACACCCTCGTCGGCCGCGGCACCATCAATGGCCAGAAGCTTCCGTACTTCCCGGCTCTTTAAGTAGTATGCAGTACGGCGTTTCACGGCGGCGCTTTCCGGAAGGAAAGCGCTGCCTTCTCGCGTTTTAAGCCAAGGGAGAAATCCGTGGCGCGGGCGCGGGCTCCCTCCCGTCGCTCGTGGGGCGGTAGGTGCCGCGGGCGGCCAGATGGGGATGGTCGAGTACGTCGTCAGGGGAGACGACTTCGGCGACGCACGCATCGGTGCCTCGGAAGACCTCAATCCATTCGGCTTGGGTCTTCGTGGCGAAGACCTCGGTGAGGCGCTCGGCAACGCGTGGCCACTGGGACTGGTCGTTTTGCTCAGTGCTAGTGAGTTCCTCCGTGAGGCCGAGGAGGCGGAGTAGTTCGGCGTAGAACTGCGGCTCAATGGCACCTACAGACATCCACTTCCTGTCGGACGTCTTGTATACGGTGTAGAAGGGTGCGCCGCCGTCGAGCACGTTCGTGCCGGTTGGGCCCCACTGGCCGGCATTCTTAAAGGCGTGGAGCATCGCCGTCAAAGAGGCCGCGCCGTCCACGATGTTGGCGTCCACCACGGCGCCCTCGCCGGTGGCCTGCGCCCGGACGAGCGCGGCGAGGAGGCCGGAAACGAGGTACATCGAACCGCCGCCGAAGTCGCCCATGAAGTTCAGTGGCGGCACGGGGCGTCCGTCGGGCGCGGCGATAGCGCCGAGTGCGCCGGAGATGGCGATGTAGTTGATGTCGTGCCCGGCTGTGTGTGCGAGCGGGCCATCCTGGCCCCAGCCCGTCATGCGACCGTAGACGAGCGCGGGGTTGCGGGAGGCGACATCGGAAGGCCCGAGGCCGAGGCGTTCTGCGACGCCGGGGCGGAAGCCCTCGATGAGGAGCTGGGCGTCGGTGATGAGGTCGAGAACGCGGGCGACATCGGCAGGGTCTTTGAGGTTGGCCTCAAGGGTTTCTTGTCCGCGGTACAGCACGCCATGCGGGACGATGTCCGCCGGGTTGCCGGGGCGCACGACGCGGATGACGCGCGCGCCCATGTCTGCGAGAGTCATCGCGGCGAACGGGCCGGGGCCAATCCCGCCGAGGTGGACAACGGTGATGCCGGTGAGGGGGAGCATAGGGACCTGCCTTCACAAAAATAACGGTACGATTTTTGAGTAAATCGTACCGTTATGTGGTGGGGGTCACAAGGCTTTAGTCCCACGGTTCAATGGGGTTGCCCTGCCACACGGTGCCCGCGGGAACGCGGTCGCCACGCATGACGAGCGAGCCTGGGCCCACCGTCGCGCCGCGGCCTACCGATGCCGCCGGCAACGCCACCGAGTGCGCCGCCAGCGTCGCACCGGCGCCGAGGGTGACGGTGTCGAGACTCATGACCCGGTCCTGGAAAAGGTGGGTTTGAACCACGGTGCCGGGGCCCACGGAGGCGCCGTCGCCCACCGTGATGAGGTCGGTCTCCGGGAACCAGTAGGACTCGATCCACGCGCCGCGGCCGATGCGCACGCCCAGCGCCCGCAGCGCCATATTCATCGCGCCCGTGCCGCCCGCGTGCTGGAAGAACCAGGGGGCGGCGACGGATTCGACGAAGGCGTCCTGGAGCTCGTTGAGCCACACGAATGAGGACCACAGCGGGTGGTCGCCCGGCACGTGGCGGCCGACGCAGATCCACTTCACGGCCACGGTGATGGCCACGCCCACCGCGCCGGCGGCCATGAGCAGCAGGCCAGAGACAAGCCACGCAACTGCCAGGCCATAGGCGTCGAGTACCCACAGGAGTCCGCCGAGGACTGCGGCGAGCAGCATCGCGGAGGTCATCGGCGCGAGGAGGCGGAGGGTTTCCACCGCGCCGCGCGCTATCTTGACGCCCAGGCCCGGGTTATAGGTGAGGGCCTCGCCGCCGTCGACGTGCGCCTCGACGCGGCGCATGCGCTCCGGTGGGGAGCCCCACCAGTTGGAACCGGCCTTGGACTTCTTCGGCGTCGAGGAGAGCACGGCCACGAGCGAATTCTTGCCCAGCTTGCGGCTGGGGCCCGTGATGCCGGAGTTGCCCACAAACGAGCGCTTGCCCACTTTGGTCTCGCCGGTGAGCAGCCAGCCGCCGCCGAGCTCGTAACCGCCCACGAGCGTGTCATCCGCGAGGAACGCGCCGTCCTTGACCTCGGTGAGCTTCGGAATCATGACGGCGGTGGAAATCTCCGCGTCGCGGCCAATGCGTGCGCCGAGCGAGCGCAGCCAGCCCGGTGTGAGCTGGGAGGCGTAGAGCGGGAAGAGCGTCGTGCGGGCTTCATCCATGAGCCTTTCGATGCCCCATGCGCGCCAGCCACCCGCCGAGCGCACCGGCACCACGCCGGGCTTGAGCCCCAGCTGCAGGAAGCGCACGCCCAGCCACGTCTGCGCCATGAAGAACGCGAAGGCGGCCAGGGCGCCGACGGGTGCGAAGAGCAGTCCGCCCACGTAGGGGTTGCCGCCGGTGAGCTGGATGAGCCCCACGGTCGCGGCGGCACCTACGGCCAGCGCCACGAGCGGCTGCAGCGCGAGCAGGAAGGAGGTGACGCCATAGATGGCTACCCAGTGGCTGCGGCGGCGCGGGTGCTCATCAGGGAAGCGGTGCTTGGAGCGGCCTACCTTTGCCGCGGGCGAACCGGACCAGCGCTGGCCGGACTTGACCTTCTTCGCACCCGTCACGGTGGATCCGGCCTCGATGTGGGCATCGTTGCCAATGCGCGTGCCAGGCAGCAGCGTGGAGCGCGCGCCGACGCGGGCGTTCTTGCCCACCTCGATGGCACCCACGCGCAGAATGTCGCCGTCGAGCCAGTAGCCGGAGAGATCGACCTCCGGCTCGATGGACGCGTGCGCGCCGATGGTAAGCAGGCCCGTGACCGGCGGCAGCGAGTGGAGATCGACGCCGTGGCCGATCTTCACGCCGAGGGTGCGCGCGTAGTTATTGACCCACGTCGCACCCGCGATGGACCGCGAACCGGACGCGTCGGCCCAGCGTTCCGCCGCCCAGATGCGTAGGTGCACCGAGCCGCCGCGCGGGTACTCGCCAGGCTGAATGCCGCTCGTGATGAGTCGCGCGCCGAAGCCGCCCAGCGGAATGCGCCCGAGCGGTGTGGCGAAGACCAGCACCAAGGCGATGACGAGCCACCACGGCGACCATACGGCCCACTCGATGCCGGCGAGGACCGCCAGATTCGAACCGAGCAGCAGCCACGCGAGCCACGAGCTCGCGGCGAGCGTCATGACGGGAATCTGCACCAGGAACTGAATGAGGCGCGTCGTCCACCTCACTCGCGCGACGTGACGCTGGCGCGTCACGGACGAGGCGGACGGAGAGGCGGCATCGATAAGCTCGGCGAGCGCGCCCAGACGCGGGTGGTCGTAGAGGTCACGCACGGACGTGGTGGGGTAGCGGTCGCGAATGCGGCCCACGAGGGTGGCCGCGGCGAGCGACGTACCGCCCAGCGTGAAGAAGTCCGCGTTCGCGTCCTCGACGGAAACGCCGAGGACCTCGACGAAGAGCTGCGCGAGCCACGCCTCGGTGTCTGTAAGGCCCACGGCTTCGACGCCCACGCCAGGCAGCGGCCACGGCAGCGCCTTCTTGTCAACCTTGCCGGAGGTGCGCACGGGCAGCTCGTCCATGACGCACAGGCGCGGGACGAGGGCGGCGGGCATGGACTCGGCGAGGCGCTCGCGCGCAGCGTTCTCATCGAAGCCGGCGTCCGGGTTATCGAGCGAGACATAGCCCACGAGGACCTTTTCGCCGCCAGCCGTGGACTGCACCGCGACGGCCGAGTTGTAGACATTCGGCAGGGCCGCGACGTTGGCCTCGACCTCGCCGAGCTCGATGCGGCGGCCGCCAATCTTCACCTGGTCGTCGACGCGCCCCACGAAGTACAAGCCGTCCTCTTCGAGGCGCACGTGGTCGCCCGAGCGGTAGGCGCGCTCCCACGCCATGGACTCGAGCGGCGCGTACTTTTCGGCGTCCTTGACCGGGTCGAGGTAGCGCGCGAGACCCACACCGGCGATGACGAGCTCGCCCACCTGGCCCATCTGTACCGGAAATCCCTCGGTATCCACGACCGCCAGGTCCCAGCCGCGCAAAGGCTTCCCGATGCCCACTGGCTGGCCAGGCAGGAGCCTCGCCGCCGAGGACACGACGGTGGCCTCCGTGGGACCGTAGGTATTCCACATCTCGCGGTCCTCGGTCGCCAGACGGTCGACGAGCTCTTGCGAACAGGCCTCGCCGCCGACGATGAGCAGGCGCACGTGGTCGAGGGCCTCCGCGGGCCACAGACCCGCGAGGGTCGGGACGGTGGAGACCACCGTGATGTCGCGGCGGATGAGCCAGGGGCCGAGATCCATGCCGGAGCGCACGAGCGAGCGTGGCGCCGGGACAAGGCAGCCGCCGTGGCCCCACGCGAGCCACATTTCCTCACAGCTCGCGTCGAAGGCGACGGACAGGCCCGCAAGCACGCGGTCATCTGGTCCTAGGGGACCACCGGGGTGGTCCGCTAGAAAAATCGAAGCCTCAGCGTCCACGAACGCGGCGGCGGAGCGGTGGCTCACAGCCACGCCCTTCGGCTTGCCGGTCGAGCCCGAGGTGAAGATGATCCACGCGTCATCCTCAGGGCGCGGCTCGCCGGCGGCGTGCGTGTCCGGAGTTAAACGACGGAAGCCTTCGTCGGTGAAGATGCCGTCAATGGCTGCCTCGCCAAAGACCATCTCGGCGCGCTCGTCCGGATCGTCTGCGTCGACAGGCACGTAGGCGGCGCCCGCGAAGAGCGTCGCCAAAATCGCGAGGTAGAGTTCCTTCTTACCCGAGGTCATGCGCACGCCGATGCGATGGCCGCGCCCAATCCCCTGGGCCGAAAGTTCGGCGGCCCAGGCGGTGGCATCGGCAAGCAATTCGGCGTAGGTGAGGACCTCGCCGTCATCAATGGCTGCGGCGTCGGGGTAGAGCCCAGCCGTGGTGCGGACGATGTCGACGAGCGTGCGGGGCGGGGCGGCCTCCTCGCGCAGGAGATAGGACTCGGGCACATGAATAATCCCCGCTCCGGGCTGGTGCTCATCACGGGGATCTTCGGGCAACGCGTGGCGCGGCTCCATTTAGGAATCGTCCTCCCCAGCCGAGATGATGGAGGTCGCGAGCTTGCGCAGGTGCTTGAGCTGCTTATTCGTGGAGGCGTCGAGCGCCTCGTCCTCGGCAGCCGTGACGAGCTCTGCGAGCTGGCCGTGGGCCTTCGTGCCCTTCTTCGTGGAGGCGACGATTTGGCGGCGGCGGTCGCGGGGGTCGCGCTCGCGCTTGGCCCAGCCACGTTGCTCGAGGGCGTCGATGAGGCGCACCATATCCGAGGCGTCGATGGCCAGCGTGTCAGACAGGTGAGACTGGCTCGCCGCAGACTCCTCGACGAGGCAGGTGAGTACCCAAAACTCGCGCAGAGTCGTCTCTTGCGAGTTCAGCTGAGCCTCGACCATATCGCGGACGCGGCGGCGAAGGCGCTCGAGCTGAAACGACGGGGACTCCAGCAGAGCGGTAGGAATCGGGTGGGTTTTCGTGGAAGACATACCACCATACTAAGCCCAAATGATGGGTTGAAGCCAATTATTCGGCGGCGCTACTCCGTAGGCAGACCCTGGCTAACCCAAGCATTCGTGCCGCCCGCGACGTTGATTGCGTCCCAGCCGAGGGCCTGTTCGAGGTACTCCGCCACCTGCGCCGAGCGACCGCCCGCCGCGCAAATGACGTAGATGTCCTTGTCTGGATCGATCTCTGCGTAGCGCTGCGGCACCTCGCCCATCGGAATGTGGGTGGCACCCGCGGCATGGACCTGGTTCCACTCGTCGTTTTCGCGGACATCGATAAGCTGCGCGCCTTGCGGCACGTCCTTCGGTTCTACTTCTTTCATGCGAGCCAGCCTACCTTTTCCTGTGAATGCTCGGTTCAGACTTGCGGGTAGTGTCCGATCGGGCTTAAGCAAAAATTATGTACCGCCGTTCCTTTTGTCCGTGACCTGCCTTGCCAGCGCGACGACAACAACGACGTCTACTACTGTTCTTCGCCGCAGGCAGCGGACATCGAGACGCGCGGCATCTACGTTCCCGCCGCGGCGTGGAAGGATGGCGCCCTGGATTGGTCTTACAAGGTCGTCATCCCGGTGAACACGCCGGGCTCGCCTCCCAGGCAGCCCCCACGTCCTCTATCTACGACTCCTCCGAGGCAGCGCCCAACTGGCGTATCCACACCGGGATCAAACAAGGCGACACCGCGGCGACGACCGAGATGAACCTGGCACTCGCCCTTGGCATGATGGACCGCAACGTCGAGTTCGAGACCGTCTGGGGCCAAGGCCGTACGATGACGACTCCAACTTCATCGAGTGGGTGGGCTCCATTTAGTCACGGGCCGTTCCTTGCGAAAACGCCGCCCAAAATTCTTGTGGCAAATGGATTTTCGCAAGGAACTCAAAAGAGCGTCCTGGTTCCTTGCGAAAATCAGAAATTTGCTTGCCATTTAGAATGAATTTTCGCAACGAACTGGAAGACTTGCGCTGCGAGGCCGTCGGAATCCAGTTATTGTGCAGTGGCAACTGAAAAATCTCGGGGGAGGAATACATGCAACGCCACCGTATTGCTAAAGGATTTTACGTCGACAACGAACTCACTCCGGCTATAGTCGCCCAGGCCATTGCCGAGAAATATCCGACGGCGGTTTTCACAGGCCGAACCGCTGCGCAGATTTATGCGCAACAACCGCTTACGTTTCCGCTCGATGTAGCAACACCACGGTTGATGGCAAAGTCGGACTACTATGTCGCCCACCGCACGACGGTCCTCAACGCACACGATTACCTTGGCCACAGAGTCCATACGCCGGTGCTCGCCACGCGCGTCATGGAGAAGCCGGAAGCACACGCGCTGCTGGAGAAGGTGTACGCAGGCCGCACCGGGCGGGACCGGCTCGAGCGGCACCTGAGCTACGTGGGCACGCTGCCCAAGAAGTGCCGCGTGTTCCTTAAAACGGCCGCGTTGTTTACGGACTCCGGCGCGGAAATCACGGTGGCGCACGCCCTTAAAGCGCGTGGGCTCGAGGTGGAGAGCAACGTCCAGATTGGGCCGTACTTCTGGGACCTCGTGCTGCCCAAGGAAAGGATCGCCATCGAGATCAGCGGCTTCGACTTCCACAAAGACCGCCAAGCCGTGGTGCGTGACCACTGGAAGAATAATGACGCGGTCCTGCGCGGCTGGACGACGCTGCGGTATACAGGCAGCTGCGTCGCGCACCACCCCGACGAGATCGTGGAGCAGGTCTCCACGGCTCGCACACCGAATTGGAACGCGTGGGCGCATAAGCTCGCGAGCACGTGGCACGTCGTATTCCGAGGCTTCGACGGGCCGATCCGCGACTTTTAAAACGCGAAAACCCCGCTCACAGGAGCGGGGTAAGAGCGAAGATTTACTTGTGGCGCTCGATAGCTTCCTGCAGGATCTTCTCAGCCTCGGCCTTGTCGCCCCAGCCGGAGCCGGTAACTTCCTTGTTCGGTTCCAGGTCCTTGTAGTGGACGAAGAAGTGCTCGATCTCGTCCTTGATGGATTGCTCAACATCATTGATGTCCTGGTAGCGCTCCCAGCGCGGGTCGTCGATGACGCAGAGGAGCTTGTCGTCGCCGCCAGCCTCGTCCGTCATCTTGAAGACGCCGAGGATGCGAGCCTCCACGATTACGCCCGGGAACACCGGCTCCGGGAGGATGACGAGGGCGTCGAGCGGGTCGCCGTCTTCGCCGAGGGTCTGGTCGATGAAGCCGTAGTCAGCCGGGTAGGCCATCGGGGTAAACAGGTAGCGGTCGAGGTAAACCTTGCCGGTCTCGTGGTCGACCTCGTACTTGTTACGGGAGCCCTTCGGGATCTCGACGGTGACTTCAACGTTCACGGTTGTCCTCCATGTCAGTAGTGGTTAGCGTTTGCTGCTCACATCATACCCGCTAGGGTTAAGGCAATGAGTACAAAGCGTGTGTGGTGGTGGTCCGCAGCCGGCGTCGCGGCTGTGGCCGTGGCGGCGACAGCGGCGACCGGTGTGGCGGTCCAGCGCACCTACGGGGACCTGGATCACGGCCAGGCCTATGAGGCTCCGGCGCCGGTGGATCCGCTCCAGCCCGCCCAGCCTGCCGATGCCCCCTTGGGCGACGTCGCAGGCCGCCTCACCGAGCTTGCGCGCGATAACGAGGCTTTGGGTAACTTCGGCGGCCAGGTCATCGACACGGCGACGGGGGAGGTCGTGTGGGACCAGGACGGGGCTAAGGCGCTGCTCCCGGCGTCGAGCACGAAGGTGCTCACGCTCGCGGCGGCGACGTGGGAGCTGGGCGAGGATGACCGGATTACGACGGAGATCGTGCGCGGAGACAATAACGCGGTCATCATCAAGGCCGCCGGCGACGTGTGGCTCACGCTTGCGCAACTCGACGCCGCGGCGGCGCAGATTAAGGAAGCCATGCCCGAGGTGAGCGGGGTGTTCATCGACACACGCGCGTGGGTCGGCGACGATCAGGCGAAGGGGTGGGATCCGGAGAATGTTGATGGCGGCTTCGTCGCGCCGATGCAGCCGGCCATGGTTTTCGGCGGACGTCTGGGCGCGGCGACGGGCGACGTGCCGCGCAGCCACACCCCGGCGCTCGACGTGGCGAACCTGCTGGCCAAGCGCTTGGGCGTGACGACGGTGGGCATGAGCAAGGCTCCCGATGCCGCCGCACCCGTCGCGACCATCGAGTCCGAGCCGCTGTCCGTGCGCGCCGAGGAGGCCGGGAAGGACTCGGATAACGTCATGGCCGAGGCCATCGGTCGCGAGCTCGCCGTCGCGCGCGGCAAGGAGGCGTCGTTTGCGGGTGCTGCGGAGGCGACGCTCGAGGTGCTTGGCGAGCACGGCGTCGATACTTCGCAGGTCTTTCTCGCGGACAACTCGGGCTTGAGCGATGTCAACCGCATTCCGGCGGGCGTGCTCGCGGGAATCATGAACCAAGCGGCGACGGAGGACGCGCTGCGCCCGCTGCTCGGCTACCTGCCGGTGGCTGGCGGCGACGGCACGCTGTACACGCGGTATACGGATCTCGCGGGACGCGGCTACGTGCGCGCAAAGACGGGCACGCTCACGGGGACCTCGGCGCTAACGGGTATCGTGCCGGGGCAGTCGGGCCATGTCTTTGCGTTCGCGTTCCTCGTCAACGACAGCGACGTCCTGGCCGCGCGCGCGGCACAGGATGAGCTGGCGTCGGCTTTGCGGGAGTTCTAGTGGATCCGTTCTGGCCGCGGAAGTCGCCGCATTTCGCGCGGCTGCGCGCGGCCGTGCGGCCCGTCGCGCGTGAGCATGCGCGGCTCGCCGTGGGACTTTCGGGCGGGCCGGATTCGCTGGCGCTGGCGGCGGCGCTCGCCGCGGAAAAGCGTGGGGAGATCGTTGCCGTGTGCATCGACCATCAACTGCAGGAGGGCTCGCGCGCGGTCTCGGAGGAGGCGGCGCGCCAGGCACGCGCGTGGGGACTCGCCGCGCAGGTCGTCGCCGTCGACGCCGGGCGCGGCGAAGCGGAGGCGCGGGTCGCGCGGTACCGAGCGCTCGCGGCCGAGGGCGTGCCGGTCTGCGTCGCGCATACCGCCGAGGACCAGGCCGAGACCCTGCTGCTGTCCGCCCTGCGGGGGCAGACCGGCGGGATGGCACCGCGCGCCGAGATTGAAGGCTGTGTGGTGCTGCGCCCGCTGCTCGAGGCGCGCCGGGCTGACACGGAGGGCGCATGCAGAGAACTCGGCGTCGAGCCGTGGCGCGACCCGCACAACGAGCGCGCGGACTTCCGGCGGGTGCGCATTCGCCGCGAGGTCCTGCCGTTGCTCGGCGACATCGTGGGCGGCGACGCCGTCGCCCCGCTGGCGCGCGCGGCAGCGCAGACTGTGGACGACGACAGGGCGTTAGATACGGCGCCGACCGAGGATTGCGCCGAGCTCGCAGCCCTGCCCGCGGCGCGTCGACGCCGCGCGATTGCCGCCTGGCTCCAGGCGTCGGGAGCGCCGGTGACGGGGTGGGGGATTGAGGGCATCGGAAAGCTGTGTACGGATTGGCATGGCCAGGGTGGCATTGCGGTGGGCGCAAGGTTGGAAGTCAGGCGTGTTGGTGGCAAACTGGCACTATTGCATCAGCAGTAAAAACCAAGGAGCCAGCCCCCTCATGCATGACACCAAGGACTTTCAGGTCCCGGCCAACCCGTACGGCGACGACCTCGAAGCCGTCCTTCTCGACGAAGCGACCATCAAAGCCCGCGTGCAGGAGATGGCGGACAAGGTCTCCGCGAAGTACGCGGATAACGAGGAAGACCTCATCCTCGTGTGCGTGCTCAAGGGCGCGGTGTTCTTCCTCTCCGACTTCGCGCGTGCGCTCAGCATTCCGTCCCAGCAGGAATTCATGGCGGTGTCCTCCTACGGCAACGCGACGTCGAGCTCGGGCGTCGTGCGTATCTTGAAGGACCTCGACCGCGATATTGAGGGCAAGGACGTCCTCATCGTCGAGGACATCATCGACTCTGGCCTCACGCTCAGCTGGCTCATTCGCAATCTGCAGGGCCGCCGCCCGCGCAACCTTGACGTGGTGACGCTGCTGCGCAAGCCCGAGGTAGTCAAGGTGGAGATCGACATGTTTGACGTCGGCTTCGACATCCCCAACGAGTTTGTCGTGGGCTACGGCCTCGACTACGCGGAGCACTACCGCGACCTGCCGTTCGTGGGCACGCTGAAGCCGGAAGTATATTCGGACTAGACTTTCTTCCTAATGAAAAATTCCAGCATCGTCCGCTACGGCGCGATCGCGGGCCTCGTGCTCATCGCGCTGTACGCGTTTACGTTCTTTACTAATGACTCGCGTTCCTACATGCAGGTCGACACCTCCGTGGCGTTGGCCCAACTGCAGGACAAGAATGTCGCGGAGGCCCAGATCGATGACCGCGAGCAGCAGGTCCGCCTAAAGCTGCGCGAACCCGTCACGGTCGAGGAGCGCGAAGGCGTCGAAGAGGTTATCGCCAAGTACCCGGCCCGCGCCACCGAGCAGGTCTTCAACGCCGTGAAGGATTCCGGCGCGGACAAGTACCAGACCAAGGTGACGCAGGAGTCGTTCATCGGCTCGATGATTTCCTTCATCCTGCCCATGCTCATCGTCTTCGGTCTGCTCTTCTTCTTCATGTCGCGCATGCAGGGCGGCGCCGGCGGCCTGTTCGGCATTGGTAGCTCCAAGGCCAAGGAGCTCACCAAGGACATGCCCACCAACACGTTTGAGGACGTGGCCGGTGCGGACGAGGCCGTGGAAGAGCTCATGGAGATCAAGGACTTCCTCGAGGACCCGGAACGCTACCACGCGCTCGGCGCGAAGATTCCGCGCGGCGTCCTTCTCTACGGCCCTCCGGGCACCGGTAAGACACTGCTCGCGCGCGCCGTCGCAGGCGAGGCGGGCGTGCCGTTCTTCTCCATCTCGGGCTCTGACTTCGTGGAGATGTTCGTCGGTGTCGGTGCCTCCCGCGTGCGCGACCTGTTCAAGCAGGCCAAGGCGCAGTCGCCGTGCATCGTCTTCATTGACGAGATCGACGCCGTGGGTCGTTCCCGCGGTGGCGCTAGTACCGGCGGCGGCCACGATGAGCGCGAGCAGACTTTGAACCAGCTCCTCGTGGAGATGGACGGCTTCGGCGACCGCGAGGGCGTCATCCTCATCGCGGCGACCAACCGCCCGGACGTCCTCGACCAGGCGCTGCTGCGCCCGGGCCGCTTCGACCGCCAGATCCCGGTGACCAACCCGGATCTTGCCGGCCGCGAGAAGATCCTCGAGGTCCACGCCAAAGGTAAACCTTTGGCGAAAGATGTCGACGTCAAGCAGCTGGCCAAGCGTACCGCCGGTATGTCCGGCGCGGACCTGGCGAACGTCCTCAACGAGGCGGCGCTGCTCACGGCGCGCATCGGCGGCAATGTCATTACGGCGGACGCGCTGGAAGAGGCCACGGACCGCGTGGTGGGTGGCCCGCGCCGCCAGTCCAAGATCATCTCCGAGCACGAAAAGAAGGTCACCGCGTACCACGAGGGCGGCCACACGCTCGCCGCGTGGGCGATGAAGGACATCGAGCGCGTGTATAAGGTGACCATCCTCGCGCGCGGTCGTACCGGCGGCCACGCCATGACGTCCCAGGAAGACGACAAGGGCATGTACACGCGCGACGAACTCTTCGCGCGCCTCGTCTTCGCCCTGGGCGGCCGTGCCGCGGAGGAGCTCGTCTTTGGCGCGCCTACCACGGGTGCGTCCTCGGATATCGAGAACGCTACGAAGATCGCGCGTGCCATGCTCACCGAGTACGGCTTCAGCCCGGATCTCGGCACCGTGAAGTACGGCCAGGAACAGGGAGACCCGTTTGCCTACGGTGGGGCCGGCGGCTCCATCGAGTACTCGGACGACGTCGCCAAGCGCATCGACGAGCAGATGCACTACCTGCTCGACCGTGCGCACGAACAAGCCTACGCCATCCTTGCGGAGCACCGCGACTACCTGGATAAGCTGGTGGAGCTGCTCCTTGAAAAGGAGACGCTGCGCCGCCCGGACCTCGAGGGCGTCTTCGACGGCATCGTGCCGCGTGAGTCCTTCGACGTCTTCGAGGGCGAAGACGAGCGCTTCCCGCAGCAGGCCGGCCGCGAGCCCATTAAGACTCCGGTCGAGCTCGCCGAAGAACGCGGCGAGGAGCTGCCCAAGCGCCGCACCCTGCTCGACGCCACCCGCGCCGCACGCGAGCGCCGCCTGGCCGGCAAGGTTCTGCGCGTCGGCGACGACGAGGAATACGGCTTTAACTTCGGCCGCGACGCCGGCGATATCGTCGACGATTACACCGAGGGCACCGAGCCCGAGTCCACCGAAGAGCCGGCCGAGCTTGCCGATGCCCCCGCCGCGCCGGCGCCGGAGGCTCCCGCGCCCGAGGCTGATGAGCCGGCGGAGCCTGAGTCTCAGACTGCGTCTGTGCATGAGGCCGAGACTGAGGCCGGGCCGGAGCAGGAACAGGAACCGGAGCCGGTGAAGCCGAGCCCGAGCACCGATAAGACGACGGAGATTCCGGTCGTGCGCGACGCCGCGCCGCGGGGTCGCCACCACAAGCCGAGCGCTGAGGACGCGCAGCCGGAAGAGACCAAGGAGATTCCGCGCGACTGGGCGCGCCCGTGGGGCAGCCAGGACGCGCCGCAGAATCCGTACGCCGATGGCTCCGCGGATAGCAAGGGAGAGAAGAATGACTAATCCGGAGACTGCCGCTGGGCACGACGCCCTGACCGACGCAGCGGAGGGCGGCGCGACCCCGGACATCCCGGCGGTGCGTGCGTTCGACCAGGAGCGCGCGGAGGCCGCGGTGCGTGAGCTGCTCATTGCGGTGGGCGAAGACCCGGACCGCGAGGGTCTGCAGGAAACGCCGGCGCGAGTGGCGCGGGCGTACCGCGAGACGTTCGCGGGCCTGCATGAGGACCCGACGGCGGTGCTTGCGAAGACGTTCGCGGAGGGCCACCAGGAGCTCGTGCTCGTGCGTGATATCCCGATTTATTCGACGTGCGAGCATCACTTGCTGCCGTTCTACGGCAAGGCGCACATCGGGTACATCCCGGGCAAGGACGGCCACGTGACCGGCCTGTCGAAGCTGGCGCGTTTGGCGGATATGTATGCCAAGCGCCCGCAGGTGCAGGAGAGGCTCACGAGCCAGATTGCGAACGCGCTCATGGACAAGCTCGGCGCGCAGTCGGCCATCGTGGTCATCGAGTGCGAGCACTTGTGCATGGCGGCGCGCGGCATCCGTAAGCCGGGCTCGACCACGACGACCTCGGCGGTGCGCGGCGGCTTTAAGAAGAACGCCGCCTCACGTGCGGAAGTGATGAGCCTTATCCGCAGCTAATCCCAGGCGGCCGGACGCGTGAGCGTGCGGTCGCTTTTTTAAGTACATGCAGTGCGACGTGAATGCTTTAACAGCTTTGAATGAAAGGAAGAACATGCAGCCGGCAGCCCGCGTGAGTGATTTGAGTGTCCCGGGGAGGACGTTGGTCATGGGAATCGTCAACGTCACGGAGGACTCGTTTTCCGATGGCGGGCGATGGTTGAACCACGAGGCGGCGATTGCGCACGCGCGCGAGCTCGTTGCGGCGGGCGCGGACATGATCGACGTAGGCGGTGAGTCCACGCGTCCGGGCGCGGTGCGCGTGGAGGAGCGCGACGAGATCGAGCGCGTCGTGCCGGTGATCGAAGCGCTGCATGCGGAGGGAATTCGCACGTCTGTGGACACCATGCGTGCGGCGACGGCGGCCGCGGCGGCTGCGGCGGGCGTGGATATGGTCAACGACGTCTCGGGCGGGCTCGCGGATCCGGAGATGTTCGCCGCGATGGCGGATGCCGGCCGCACGGTGTGCCTCATGCACTGGCGGACTTCGACGTTTGGCTCCGCGGCGGGTACCGCGCACCACGGCGGGGATGTCGTGCGCGATGTGCACCAGGTCTTCGACGAACTCGTCGCGGCCGCGGTGAAGGCAGGCGTGCGCGAGGACGCGATTGTGCTCGACCCGGGTTTGGGGTTTGCGAAGAGCCCACAGGATAACTGGGCGCTGCTCCATGCGCTGCCGGAATTCCTGGACGGACCGTTCCCGCTGCTCGTGGGAGCCTCGCGCAAGCGCTTCCTCGCCGCCGTGCGTGCGGACCGCGGCGCGGAGTCCAATCCGCTGCTTGCAGACCCGGCAACGGCAGCGGTGACGGCGATTTCGGCGCATCTCGGCGCGTGGGGCGTGCGCGTCCACGAGGTGGGTGCCTCGCGCGATGCCGTGGATGTGGCGGCAGCCTGGACGCGGGGGAAGGACTACGCGGGAGGAGAGGGGGCATCGGGAAGCTATGCGAACGGTGCGGACCACGGGACAGTAGCAACGACGGCGCTAGGAAAGGCGAAATAATGGCAGACCGTATTGAACTCACCGGCCTGGAGTGCTTCGGCTACCACGGTGTCTTTGCAGAGGAGAAGCGCACGGGACAGCCGTTTATCGTGGATATCACGTGCTGGCTCAACTTTTCGGAGGCGGCGGCGGACGATGACCTCACAAAGACCATCAATTACGCGGAGCTCGCAGAGGTTGCGGCGGAGGTCGTGGAGGGACCTGCACGGGACCTCATCGAGACGGTCGCCACGGACGTGGCCAATGCCGCCATGCGACGCTTCGAAGAGCTTTATGCTGTAGAGGTCACCATTCATAAACCCAACGCGCCCATCCCGCGCACGTTTGGCGATGTCGCGGTCGTGGCGCGCCGTTCCCGAAAGGGGAAGTAAATCATGCGTGCAGTCCTGTCTATCGGGTCCAACATGGACGATCGCGTGGCGCTGCTGCGCAGCGTCTTTGACGAGTTCGCCGGCCAGATTGTGGCGGCCTCGCCGGTCTATGCCACCCCGCCGTGGGGCGTGGAGAACCAAGACGAGTTCTTAAACGCGGTGCTCATCGTCGAGGTGGACGAAACGCCGCTCGGCCTGCTGCGTCGTGGCCAGCGCCTCGAAGCCGCGGCGGAGCGCACGCGCACCCAGAAGTGGGGTCCGCGCACGCTGGACGTGGACATCGTGGACATCTCGTCGTTTACGTCGACGGACCCGCGCCTCGTGGTGCCACACCCGTATGCCCGCGAGCGCGCCTTTGTGCTCGTGCCGTGGCTGGCGGCGGATCCTGATGCCACGCTAGCGGGCACGCCGCTGGACACGCTTATCGCGGATCTTGACCCAGAAGAGGTCGCTGCCATTCGTCCCTTGGGGCCCATCGAGGAGCTCTAGATGCAACGTACGTCTTTACCCGCGCTTGGTGGCACCGCCGTGTTTGTGGCGGCCGCCGTCGCCATCGTTATCCCGCGCCTCTACGGCTACATGGGAACCATCCCGCTCACCGTCTCCGTCACGCTGTGGCTCATGGCCATTGTGTGCGCGGTGCTGGCGTGGCGCGTGCGCGAAGCAAAGAAGGACGATACGCACGGCATTGGGCTGGATACCTCGCAGCTCAATCCTATGACGATTACCAACTTCATGCTGCTGGGTAAGGCTTCCGCGTGGACCGGCACCATCGTGGGCGCGGCGTATGCGGGCCTGGCCGTCTACGTCATTCCGCATGCCCACGAGCTCGTGGCTGCGGCCGAGGACGTCCCCGGCGTTCTCGCTAGCCTGCTGGGCGGCGCTGCCATGGCGGTAGCTGGCGTTGTCCTCGAACGCTACTGCGAGGTACCGCCCGCGGATGGGGCGGCGGCGTAGACACCGAACGCAGGATGTCGCGCTCGCTGCGGGTGAGGACCGCGAGGGGCTTGTGCTGGACCGGGTTGTGTGCCTGGAACCTGCGTCGGTGAGACGCACGACCACAAAGCATCCGTGAATGGGGGTACATCCCCGTGGTGGGGCACGCCCGGCCCAAGGGCACTGTGGGGGAGGAAACGCGGTAGGGTTTAAGGCTTAGGACATGCGCGTAGGCCTCGCCATCCATGCGGGTGGGGCGTGCGGGCACGAAGGACGCACACGGTAGGTTGGTGACCATGACTTCCACACAGCAGCAGGAATTCCCGGACAAAGACGGCGCGCAGTCCGCACCCGAGTCCGAAACCGCGACCACCCGCGCGAACTGGGCGCTCATTGCGCTCGTGGTCCTTGCCGTCGTCGCGACCATCTTGATGCTGATCTCGGGCTCCGCCGCAGCGATGAAGCTCGCGCTCGTCGCCGCGTTGTGGGCCGCCGTGCTGGGCTTCTTCCTTGTTACCCGCTACCGCCGCGAGGCCGCGCAACGCGAGCAGGAGCTCGCCTTGCGCGAGGAGCTCTACACCACCGAGCTGGATAAACTCCGCGCCGAGAAGTCCGCGCTTGAGGGCACCACGCCTGGCGATTCGGAGCTGCTTGCCGATATCAAGAACGAGCTCCAACAGATCCGCACGCAGCTGGAGGAGCTCTCCGGCCGCGACTTCACCTACGAGCCGGCTGCTCTCTACGCCGAGGCCCGCCGCATTGCGGAGATTGAGTACAAGGTCGGCGCGACGGAGGAACCCAAGGTCGCCTTCACCCAGTCTTCCGCGGGTGCGCCGTCTGCCGATGCCATCGCGGGCCGCGTCGGCACCCAGCCCAGCGCCAGCTCGCGCCACGACAACCCGCTCTCCGAGCTCATCCGCGAGCGCGAGGCCGCCGGCACCGATACTCCGGCCCGCCGCCACGGCGCACATGAGGCACCGGAGACTGCTGCTTCATCCGCATCCGCGCCTCAGGCGGACACTGCGTCGAAGCCGCAGGCCGCGTCCGCGGAGGCCTCCGCTTCTGAGCAGACGCCGCACGCGCCGACGTTTTCCACGCAGCGCAGCCCCGAATCGACATTTAGCACCGGTTCCTTCCAGGCCGTGCGCTGGGACCAGGGCGGCGTGGATACGAACGTGACGCCAAAGGCCTCCCATACGGCGCATTCCGCGGCGACGAAGGCCGAGCCGGCCACAGCGCAGGATGCCAAGGCCGCAGACGCTGCACAGGATGCCGGGCTGGACTCAGCGCAGGACGCGAAGAAGGCTGAGGCTGCGGCCTCTGAGGGACGCCGTGGCCGTCGCCGCAGCGACGCTGGCCGCGCGGGCGCGGTCTCCGTGGCGGAGCTTATGGCCCAGATGAAGAAGGGGAAGTAGATGCCCGCACCGCGCATGCGGATTGGGATCTTCGGTGACTCGGCGGCGGGTCAGGAGCTAGCGGCCGGGCTGGCTGCGGCTGGGCACGCGCTCGTGCGCATTGACGCCCTCACGGATATTGGGGAGGTCGAGGCACTCATCCTCGCTATCCACGCGACGCAGCTGCCGCGCGCTGTCGAGGCCGTGGAGACCTACATCGCGAACGGGCAGATCGTTATTCACACCGCGCTCGCCGCAGGTGTGCAGGTCCTCGACCCGTTGGAGACGCGCGGCGCCGTGGTCGTGGCGGCTGCACCCGTGAGCGTGAATCGCTGGGCCGTGACGACGCTCGATGAGCTAGGGGAGACCATCGCCGGGCTACTGCTCGGAGAGATGGGCGCGACCGCCATCGCGAAGACCGACGCGGAGCGTGCGACGTTGGCCAGCCGGGTCGCGTATGCGAAGATGCTCGCGCGGCTCACCGCGAATGCGCGCCGGGAGGTCGAGCTCCTCATGGACGAGGAGACGCAGCCGGGCGCGGACATTGACCCTGCGGAGGTCATTGAGGGCTACGGCTACATTCACGAGCCGGGTCTGCGGCGCTCCTACTTGGAGGTCGCGCGGCGCTTCGGCGAGGTCGAAGAGGCCGAGGATATCGAGATGTGGGCACTACAGGAGGAAAATAGATGAGCTTCGAATTGGGTGCGGCGACGGTCCTCGACGACGAGTCGCGCGTCGCGCTGGTTGCGCGGGCCTATAAAAAGTTGGGCAAGCCCATTGTCCTCGTCCCCCTGGGTTCCGGAATTCACGCAGGCCACGTGGCGCTCGTCCGCGCGGCCAAGGCCATTCGTGGCGGCATCGTCATCGTTGCGGCGGAAACGCTGGGCGAGGGCGACCAGGAGCTGCTCGCGCGCGAAGGCGTCGACGTCGTGTGGGTCTATACCCCGGACGCGCCGCGCACGCTTGTCCTGCCCGTCGACCACGGCCTGGAAGACACGACAGAACTCGCGACGTCGCTCACGCGCGCGCTGCGACTTATCAATGCCGTGGGCGCGACGGACGTCGTGGCGGGGGAGAAAGACTACGAGGAGTTGCTCGCGCTCAACGCGGCGCTCCACGATCTGCACCTGGGCGTGCGCCTGCAGGGCGTGCCCACGGTCCGTATGCCGGACGGCGTGGCGATGAGCCTGCGCAACGCGGGCGTGGCCGAGGACGCTCGTGAGCAGGCGGAGGCGCTCTCGGCGGCGCTTACCGCTGGGGCCCATGCTGCGGAGCACGGCGCGGAGGCTGTCCTCGACGTGGCGCGCTCCGTGCTCGGGGCGGCCGGGGTGGAGCCCGAGTACCTCGAGGTCCGCGGCCGTGACTTGGGGCCCGCGCCGGAGCAGGGTGACGCCCGCCTCCTTGTCGCGGCGACCGTGGGCGGCGTGCGGCTCATCGACAACGTAGGGCTTCCGCTGGGCATCGGCTTCCGGAATCTCGAGGATTACGAGGCGCAGCAGGAAGCGCAGCGCGAGGCCGCACGCGCCGAAGAAAACCAGGCCTAGCTAGAGCCGGATTTCAGAACAACGAAGCCGTCAGATCCACGCGGACCTGACGGCTTCGTTGTCCTGAGTTTCCTCGCTACTCGGCGGCGGGTGCTGCGGCGGGCTTGGGCTGCTTGGGTGAGCGCGTGCCAAAGACGCCGAAGATGCCCAGGAGTGCGATGAGCGTGATGAGCGCGCCGGCACCGAGGAGGCCCCAGCGGATCCAGTGGATGCGGTTCGTGTGGTGGAACTTCTTGGTCTGCTCGAGGAACGTTTGGGTGTCTTCCTCGGAGATGGAGGCGTTGAACGTGAGCGCGTTCTGGGTCTCCACGCCGTCGTCCTTGGCGTAGAAGTCCTTGATGGACACGTCGAGGTCTACGATCATGCCTGAGATTTTGTCTACGTAGAAGTCACGCTGGGCGGAGTGGAAGAGATACTCCGTGCCGTCCTCGCCGGAGAGCATGGTCTGATAGTTGTTGTACTTCTTCGCCACGTTCGTGGGCTCGATGTCCTGGTGGTAGCGATAGACGGTGCGCCCATCCATCTCCATCTCCTCTTCGAAGACGGCGGGGGCGGAGTCGCGCAGCGTCTCATCGAAGACGTCGTAGGAGGTCTTCTCCGCGCCGGCGGGGAACTTCCACCACAGGCCGGTGACCGGAACGGTGCTGACGGGAGAAGCCATGGTGTGGGACACGGCGGCATCGGCATGCGCGTCGCCAGTGAGGCGATCGATGGGGTAGGACCAGACCTGCGCGGTGATGAGGCGGTCTTTTTCCTCCTGCATGCTCGAGCGCATCCACGACGAGCCGACGCGGAGGGTGACCTGCTCGTCATCCGCGGGCTCCTGGAGCGCGATGTGCCATTGCGCGGTGACGGGTACCTGGAGCTGGCGGCCGTCCTGGAGGAGGCGCGTGGTGGCGTTCTCGTCCGTCATTGTCCACGTCGTGTGCTCCAGATCGAGCGGCAGAGTGGGCTCGGCCTCGATGAAGGACGGAGCGGCGAGACCGGCGGAAAGGCCGGCGACACCTACTCCGAGTAGGAGGGCGGAGACGACGCGGGAGGTTGGCAACATGGTGTTCCATCCTAGCCGCCGGGCGGTCACGGCTGAAAGTGCCACGGCGGGCCCTGACCGGCGCGTCTTGGATCGGTTCCCGGGGGCGGTGGTATATTTCCCAAGTGCACACCGCATGAGACGGCGCGACGAGAGTCTGTGCCCCGTGCGTGAAGTGAGATGGCCGCCCCGCGCGGTCCAGTACCGCGTTGTCGCCCCCCATGAGTGGTGCTGGACAATAGGCGGAAATTCGACTATGCTAGTTCGTTGCGCTGGAATCATTTTCAGATGTGCGCCGACACCTTGTCCAAAAACCCATTTGACAAGGTGATTTTGTGCTCTTTTCTTACAGTGATTCCACAGCAGACCAATTGCTAAATCTACCAGCGGTTTCGGGCCAACCACAGCAACGGAGTGGTTGAATCCCGGTTCCGCGTGAGGTGCTGGAAGGACCCATCTTGGCAGTCTCGCGCCAGACCAAGTCAGTGGCTAATATTCCCGGAGCCCCGAAGCGTTACTCGTTCGCGAAAATCAGCGAACCCATTTCGCTTCCGGGCCTCCTCGACGTACAAATTGATTCCTACGCCTGGCTCATTGGCACGCCCGAGTGGCGCGCCAAGCAGCAGGAGGAGCGCGGCGCCGACGCCCGCGTGACCAGCGGCCTGGAAGACATCCTGGAAGAGCTTTCGCCCATCCAGGACTACTCCGGCAATATGTCGCTGTCCCTGTCTGAGCCGCGTTTCGAGCCGGTGAAATACACCGTCGACGAATGCAAGGAAAAGGACATTAACTACTCTGCGCCGCTTTATGTGACGGCAGAGTTCATCAACAACGACACCCAGGAGATCAAGACCCAGACGGTGTTCATCGGCGATTTCCCGATGATGACGGAGAAGGGCACCTTCATCGTCAACGGCACCGAGCGTGTCATCGTCTCCCAGCTGGTGCGTTCCCCGGGCGTCTACTTCGACCGCTCCATCGATAAGTCCACGGAGCGTCCGCTCCACGCCGTCAAGGTCATCCCGTCCCGCGGTGCATGGCTCGAGTTTGACGTGGACAAGCGCGACACCGTCGGCGTTCGTATCGACCGCAAGCGTCGCCAGCCGGTGACGGTGCTGCTCAAGGCTCTGGGGTGGACGGAAGAGCAAATCCGCGAGCGCTTCGGCTTCTCCGAGCTTATGATGTCCACCCTCGAGTCCGACGGTGTGTCCAACACCGATGAGGCTTTGCTGGAGATCTACCGCAAGCAGCGCCCGGGCGAGCAGCCCACCCGCGACCTTGCGACCTCCCTGCTGGAGAACTCCTTCTTCCGTGCGAAGCGTTATGACCTCGCTAAGGTCGGCCGTTACAAGGTCAACCGCAAGCTGGGCCTGGGCGGCGACCACGACGGTCTCATGACCCTGACCGAGGAAGACATCGCTGTCACCCTCGAGTACCTCGTGCGCCTACACGCGGGCGAGCGCGAGATGAAGGCGCCGAACGGCGAGATGATCCCGCTCCACACGGACGACATCGACCACTTTGGTAACCGTCGTCTGCGCACCGTGGGCGAGCTCATCCAGAACCAGGTCCGCGTGGGCCTGTCCCGCATGGAGCGCGTCGTGCGCGAGCGCATGACCACCCAGGATGCCGAGTCCATCACCCCGACTTCGCTCATCAACGTCCGTCCGGTCTCCGCGGCTATCCGCGAGTTCTTCGGTACGTCCCAGCTGTCGCAGTTCATGGACCACAACAACTCTCTGTCTGGCCTGACGCACAAGCGTCGCCTCTCCGCGCTGGGCCCGGGCGGCCTGTCGCGTGAGCGCGCCGGCATTGAGGTCCGCGACGTTCACCCGTCGCACTACGGCCGCATGTGCCCGATCGAGACTCCCGAGGGTCCGAACATTGGCCTCATCGGCTCGCTCGCGTCGTACGCACGCGTCAACGCCTTCGGCTTCATCGAGACCCCGTACAACAAGGTCGTTGACGGCAAGATCACCGGCCAAGTCGAGTACCTCACCGCTGATGAAGAGGACCGTTACGCCATTGCGCAGGCCGAGGTCGCGCACGATGCTGACGGAACGATCACTGAAACCCGTATTGAGGTCCGCCTCAAGGACGGCGATATCGGAGTGACCGACGCGTCCGGCGTCGACTACGTGGACGTGTCCCCGCGCCAGATGGTCTCCGTTGCAACGGCCATGATTCCGTTCCTCGAGCACGACGACGCTAACCGCGCCCTCATGGGTGCGAACATGCAGCGTCAGGCTGTGCCGCTGCTGCGCTCCGAGTCCGCGTACGTCGGTACCGGCATGGAGCTGCGCGCGGCCTACGACGCGGGTGACCTTATCATCACCCCGAAGGCCGGCGTGGTCGAAAACGTCTCCGCAGACATGATCACCATCATGGATGACGAGGGTGTGCGTGACACCTACGTCCTGCGCAAGTTCGAGCGCACCAACCAGGGCACGAACTACAATCAGACCCCGCTCGTCTCCCTCGGCGACCGCGTCGAGGCAGGCCAGGTGCTGGCTGATGGTCCGGGTACCCACAACGGCGAAATGTCGCTGGGCCGCAACCTCCTCGTGGCGTTTATGCCGTGGGAAGGCCACAACTACGAGGACGCCATCATCCTCAACCAGCGCGTCGTGGAAGAGGACATCCTGACCTCCATCCACATCGAGGAGCACGAGATCGATGCCCGCGACACCAAGCTCGGTCCCGAGGAAATCACCCGTGAAATCCCGAACGTCTCCGAGGACGTCCTGCGCGACCTCGACGACCGCGGCATCATTCGCATCGGTGCGGACGTCCGCCCGGGCGACATCCTGGTCGGTAAGGTCACCCCGAAGGGCGAGACCGAGCTCACGCCGGAAGAGCGCCTGCTGCGCGCCATCTTCGGTGAGAAGGCTCGCGAGGTCCGCGACACCTCCATGAAGGTTCCGCACGGTGAGGTAGGCAAGGTCATCGGCGTTGCTCGCTTCTCCCGCGAGGATGACGATGAGCTGGCGCCGGGCGTGAACGAGATGATTCGCGTCTACGTCGCTCAGAAGCGCAAGGTCCAGGACGGCGATAAGCTCGCCGGCCGCCACGGCAACAAGGGTGTCGTGGGCAAGATCCTGCCGCCGGAGGATATGCCGTTCATGGAAGATGGCACCCCGGTCGACATCATCCTCAACACCCACGGTGTCCCGCGTCGTATGAACATCGGCCAGGTCCTCGAGGTTCATCTCGGCTGGCTGGCACACGCTGGCTGGAAGGTCGACGTCGACGATCCGGCTAACGCTGACCTGCTGAAGAAGCTGCCGGAGGAGCTTTACGACGTTCCGCCGGAGTCGCTCACCGCAACCCCGGTCTTCGACGGTGCCTCCAACGAGGAGATCTCCCGCCTGCTGGCTTCCTCGAAGCCGAACCGTGACGGCGACGTCATGGTTGATGAGCACGGCAAGGCCCGCCTCTTCGACGGCCGCTCCGGCGAGCCGTACAAGTACCCGGTTTCCGTCGGCTACATGTACATGCTCAAGCTGCACCACCTCGTCGACGAGAAGATTCACGCTCGTTCCACCGGCCCGTACTCCATGATTACTCAGCAGCCGCTGGGTGGTAAGGCTCAGTTCGGTGGCCAGCGCTTCGGCGAGATGGAGGTGTGGGCAATGCAGGCCTACGGCGCTGCCTACACCCTGCAGGAGCTGCTTACCATCAAGTCGGATGACGTCGTCGGCCGTGTCAAGGTCTACGAAGCCATCGTCAAGGGCGACAACATCCCGGATCCGGGCATCCCGGAGTCCTTCAAGGTGTTGCTCAAGGAGCTGCAGTCGCTGTGCCTCAACGTGGAGGTCCTCTCCACCGACGGCACGCCGATGGAACTGTCCGGATCTGATGATGACGACATGGACTCGCCGTCCCTGGGCATTAACCTGTCCCGCGACGAGCGCTCCGACGCCGACAACATCGCGTAAGTTACCGCATTCTGGTCTGGCCTCCCGCTTGCCGATGCCGCCTTCCCGCTACCGCGGTAAGGCGAAAGGTTCCATAAGGAAAGCACCCATCGGACAAGCCCGGCCGGGCGATACAAAGACACAACTTTTAAGCCATCAATTCCTCAGAAAATATAGAGGATGAAAGGGAGACATTACGTGTTTGACGTAAATCTCTTCGACGAGCTCCGTATCGGTCTCGCCACTGCTGACGACATTCGTCGTTGGTCCAAGGGTGAGGTGAAGAAGCCGGAAACCATTAACTACCGCACCCTCAAGCCGGAGAAGGACGGCCTCTTCTGCGAGCGCATCTTCGGCCCGACCCGCGACTGGGAGTGCGCCTGCGGTAAGTACAAGCGTGTCCGTTTCAAGGGCATCATCTGCGAGCGCTGCGGCGTTGAGGTGACCAAGTCCAAGGTGCGCCGTGAGCGCATGGGCCACATTGAGCTCGCCGCTCCGGTGACCCACATCTGGTACTTCAAGGGCGTTCCGTCTCGTCTGGGCTACCTGCTCGACATCGCGCCTAAGGATCTTGAGCGCATCATCTACTTCGCTGCCAACATCATCACGTCCGTCGATGAGGAGGCTCGTCACAACGACCAGTCCACTCTCGAGGCCGAGATGCTTCTGGAGAAGAAGGAGATCGAGGACGACGTCAACTCTGAGATCGCAGAGCGCGCCGCCAAGCTCGAAGAGGACCTCGCCGAGCTCGAGGCCGCTGGCGCCAAGGCCGACGCCCGCCGCAAGGTCCAGAACGCTGCCGACAAGGACATGCAGCACATCCGCGAGGACGGCGAGCGCCAGGTCGCACGTCTCGACGAAATCTGGAACACCTTCATCAAGCTTGCCCCGAAGCAGATGATCATCGACGACACGATCTATGAGGAACTCATCGATCGTTACGAGGATTACTTCACCGGCGGCATGGGTGCTGAGGCTATCCAGACCCTCATCCGCAACTTCGACCTCGAGGCCGAGGCCGAGATCCTCCGCGAGATCATCAACAACGGCAAGGGCCAGAAGAAGGTCCGTGCCTTGAAGCGCCTCAAGGTTGTCGCCGCATTCCTGCGTTCTGGCAACGATCCGGCCGGAATGGTCCTCGACGCTATCCCGGTCATCCCGCCGGAGCTGCGCCCGATGGTCCAGCTTGACGGTGGCCGCTTCGCGACCTCCGACCTGAACGACCTCTACCGTCGCGTCATTAACCGCAATAACCGCTTGAAGCGCATGATTGATCTCGGTGCCCCCGAGATCATCGTGAACAACGAGAAGCGCATGTTGCAGGAGTCGGTCGACGCCCTCTTCGACAACGGTCGCCGCGGCCGCCCGGTCACGGGCCCCGGTACCCGTCCGCTGAAGTCCCTGAGCGACCTGCTCAAGGGTAAGCAGGGTCGTTTCCGTCAGAACCTGCTGGGTAAGCGCGTCGACTACTCCGGTCGTTCCGTTATTATCGTCGGTCCGCAGCTCAAGCTGCACGAGTGTGGTCTGCCGAAGCTCATGGCTCTCGAGCTCTTCAAGCCTTTCGTTATGAAGCGCCTGGTGGAAAACGATTACGCGCAGAACATCAAGTCCGCCAAGCGCATGGTCGAGCGCCAGCGCCCTGAGGTGTGGGACGTCCTCGAAGAGGCCATCTCCGAGCACCCGGTCATGCTCAACCGTGCACCGACCCTGCACCGCCTGGGTATTCAGGCCTTCGAACCGAAGCTCGTCGAGGGTAAGGCTATCCAGCTCCACCCGCTGGCCTGTGAGGCCTTCAACGCTGACTTCGACGGCGACCAGATGGCAGTCCACCTGCCGCTGTCCGCCGAGGCTCAGGCTGAGGCTCGCGTGCTCATGCTTGCTTCGAACAACATTCTGTCCCCGGCGTCCGGTAAGCCGCTGGCTATGCCGCGTCTGGACATGGTTACCGGCCTGTACTACCTCACCATGGACAAGGGCCCGGACGAGATCGGCGGCGAGGGTCGTTACACGCCGGCTACCACCGATCAGCCGGCTACCGGTATTTTCTCCTCCTACGCTGAGGCTCTCATGGCTCGCGACCGCGGCGTCGTTGGCTTGCAGGCTCCGATCAAGGTGCGTATCTCGCACTTGCGTCCGCCGGCAGACATCGAGGCTGAGCAGTTCCCGGACGGCTGGAACAAGGGCGACACCTGGATGGCTGACACCACCATCGGTCGCATCATGTTCAACGAGCTGCTGCCGTGGAACTACCCGTACCTCGAGGGCGTCATGGTCCGTAAGGGCGGCTCCGATAACAAGGTCCTGCTCGGTGACGTCGTCAACGACCTCGCCAACAAGTACCCGATGATCACCGTTGCTCAGGTGCTGGACAAGATGAAGGACGCTGGCTTCTACTGGGCCACCCGTTCCGGCGTTACCATCACCATGGACGACGTTCTGGTCCTTCCGAACAAGCACGAGATCCTCGAGTCTTACGAGAAGGAAGCTCAGCGCATCGAGCGCAAGTACTACGAGCAGGGTGCGCTTACCGAGCGCGAGCGCTACGACCGCCTTGTCGAGCTGTGGAAGAACGCCACGGACGAGGTCGGTAACGCGGTCGAGAACCTCTACCCGGATGACAACCCGATTCCGATGATCGTGAAGTCCGGTGCTGCCGGTAACATGCGTCAGATCTGGACCCTGGCCGGTATGAAGGGCATGGTCGTGAACTCGCACGGTGACTACATCACCCGTCCGATTAAGACCTCCTTCCGCGAAGGCCTGTCCGTTCTCGAGTACTTCAACAACTCGCACGGCTCCCGTAAGGGCCTGGCCGATACCGCACTGCGTACCGCCGACTCGGGCTACCTCACCCGTCGTCTGGTCGACGTCGCGCAGGACGTCATCGTCCGCGAAGAGGACTGTGGCACCCGCCAGGGCGTTCGCGTCCCGATCGGCGAGGTTTCCGGCGACAAGGTCGTCATGCACGAGCTGTGGGAGACCTCCGCGTCTGGCCGCGTCGTTGCCTCTGACGTGAAGAACGAGGCCGGCGAGGTCATCGCCGAGGCCGGTTCTGACCTCACCGAGGAGCTCACCCAGAAGCTGCTCGACGCTGGCATCACCGACCTCAAGGTCCGCTCCGTGCTTACCTGCCAGACCCCGGCCGGTGTCTGCGCGAAGTGCTACGGCAAATCCATGGCCTCTGGCCAGCTGGTCGACATCGGCGAGGCCGTCGGCATCGTCGCCGCCCAGTCCATTGGTGAGCCGGGTACCCAGCTCACCATGCGTACGTTCCACCAGGGTGGTGTCGGTGGCGACATTACCGGTGGTCTGCCGCGTGTTCAGGAGCTCTTCGAGGCTCGTAACCCGAAGAACCGCGCCCCGATCGCTTCGGTCGACGGCACGATCTCCCTCTCTGATGAGGGCAACTTCTGGACGCTGACCATCACCCCGGACGACGGTTCGGACAATGTGGTCTACGAGAAGCTGTCGAAGCGCCAGGGCCTGGCTCAGGTCCGTCGCCCGATGGAGTCCAACCCGGACGCCATGATTGAGCGCTCTCTGCGCGATGGTGACCATGTCACCACCGGCGAGCGCCTCATGCGCGGTGCGGCTGACCCGCACGACGTCCTCGAGGTCCTCGGTCGCCGTGGTGTTGAAAAGCACCTCATCGACGAGGTGCAGGCCGTCTACCGTACGCAGGGTGTGGCCATCCACGATAAGCACATCGAGATCATCATCCGCCAGATGCTGCGTCGCGGTACCGTCATCGACGCGGGCTCCACGGAATTCCTGCCAGGCACGCTGGTTGACCTCTCTGAGGCCAAGCAGGTCAACGCCAAGCAGGTCGCCGAGGGCGGCGAGCCCGCCCAGCTCCGTTCGGAGATCATGGGTATCACCAAGGCGTCGCTGGCCACCGAGTCCTGGCTGTCGGCCGCCTCCTTCCAGGAGACGACCCGCGTCCTCACCGACGCCGCTATCAACAAGCGCTCCGATCAGCTCATTGGCCTGAAGGAGAACGTCATCATCGGTAAGCTCATCCCGGCCGGTACCGGTATCTCGCGCTACCGCAACATCACCGTCAAGCCGACGGAGGCTGCCCGCAACGCGGCATACTCCATTCCGACGTACGGTGATTCCATCTATGGCGACGACGGCTTCGGTGAGTTCACCGGCGCCTCCGTCCCGCTGGACGAGGACTTCACCTTCTAGTTCTCGCCCCGGCCCCGCCTGGCACCACTGCCAGGCGGACCAGTACTTCAAGCTTGGTCTGCTTTAATTTCGCAAAGCCCCGGCTTCCTTCGCCACCGCATGTGGCAGGGAAAGCCGGGGCTTTGTGCTGCGCTGTGACCGAAATAGGGCAGAATTACCATCCTTGGGAATGTCTACTCGCAATAGACATCGATAGTCGACTGATGGGCATGAAGCACTCCGCTGCCATCAAAAGCTGAAGGATGAAGCCAAACGAGGCAGTCTTGAATTTGAGGAAATCGCCCTTACTCGCCATGATGCCTACCGGGAGGGCAACACCACCCGAGCGCTCGGCAGGCACCGCGAGATCGACGATGTGACAGCGAAAAAGTTCTTGGATCAATTTGCGCAGGAACGAGGAAAGGGTGGGTGGAGATAATGGCCAAGACGTACACAGTTACCGCAGAACGAGGCACCAGTGACGTGTGGGTGCTGGAATGCGCCGAGCTGGGAGCTGTGTCGCAGACTAAGCGACTAGCCCATGCCGCCGACGAGATCCGGGAAACCATGGCCTATTAGGCAGGAGTAAGCCCAGACGAACTCAACATCGTGGTTGAAGTCATTTTCCCCTCCAATCGCGCTGAGCTAAATCCACGCGCGGACAAGCAGCGCGAAGAAGCCGCACGGCTTACGGCTGAGGCGAAAGAAAGCACCCGTGAGCTTGCTGCTGCGATGAAGAAGTCTGGAATGACGGTACGCGACATGGGCGAGATTCTTGGCGTGTCCTATCAAAGGGCACAAAAGCTTGCTAGCGCGTGAAAAAACTGTTGTCAGCCATTGCCCCATCCGCGTGCTTTCGAGGGAGTGGCGGCTGTTAAGATAAAGATGTTTTCCACCCCATCGCCAGCTTTGGCTGAGTGATGGGGTGTAAACACCACTTAAATTTCACACGTGACACGGGTGCTCCGCGCAGGCGGGGCTGAGATGCCGCAGCAGCTAGCGAGTGACATGGACTCGCTCAGTGCTGCATCGGCGAACCGTCGAACCTGATCCGGATAATGCCGGCGATAAGGGAGGAATCATGAGCGCGACATCTGCGCCCGCAACCGCTACTACTTCGACCCCGCGCCGCTCACTGCGCTGGCGCGTGGTGGACATCATCGTCGCCACCGTGCTGGCGGTGGCCTGCGGCCTCATCTTCGTTTTCTGGAACTCTGTGGGCTACGCCTGGTACATGGCCATGGATGCCCTCACGCCGGGCCTGGGCGGCCTGGCCACGGGTATCTGGTTGATTGGCGGCGTGCTGGGCGCACTCATCATCCGCAAGCCGGGGGCGGCTGTCTACGTTGAGGTGCTCGCGGCATCGGTCTCTGCCGTGATGGGCAGCCAATGGGGCTGGTCCACCATTTACTCGGGCCTCGCCCAAGGCATCGGCATTGAGCTTGTCCTCATCGTTTTCGCATACCGCAAATTCGGCCTGGGCATCGCCATGCTCGGCGGCGCACTCGCCGGTGTGGGCGCGTGGTGCCTTGAGCTGTTTACCTCCGGCAACCTGGCTAAGGGACCGGAGTTCCTCATTATCTACCTGGTCTGCTTGATCATCTCGGGCACCATCCTGGCCGGCGTCGTCGGCCACCTGCTTACGCGTGCCCTGGCGGCCACGGGTGCTCTCGACCGCTTTGCTGTAGGCCGCGAAGCCCGCGCCAAGTAGCCGCGTAGTTTTGGTTGTCTATGACGACTCAGATCACCCTGCGCGGCTTCGGGTGGACCCACGCGGGCCGCGCGACTCCCGCATTGGACGGTATTGACCTCGACATCGCCCCGGGCGAGCGAGTCTTATTGTGCGGGGATTCCGGCTCCGGTAAATCCACGCTCCTGGCCGCGCTCGCCGGCGTTCTTGGCGGCGACGAGGACGGGCAGCAGGTAGGCCACCTCACGCTGAACCCGCAGACCCCGGCCGGGCTCGTTCTCCAGGATCCGGACTCGCAGGTTATCGCGGCCACTGTGGGCCGCGACGTGGCTTTTGGCTGCGAGAACCTCGGCCTGCCGCGCGCGGAGATATGGCGGCGCGTCGAACACGCCCTGGACCTCGTAGGCCTGGATGTGCCGCTTGACCACCCCACCCAACGCCTGTCCGGTGGACAGAAGCAGCGCCTCGCGCTCGCCGGGGTCATTGCCATGGGCGCCGGGCTCATCTTGCTCGACGAGCCGACGGCCAACCTCGATCCGCAGGGCGCGCGCGACGTGGTCGCGGCCGTCGAGCGGATCGTCCGTGCCACGGGAGCGACGTTGGTCGTGGTGGAACACCAGTATTCTGCGTGGGCCGGCCTGCTGGATCGCGCGGTGCGCCTGGACCGGGGGCGCATCGTCGAAGACGGCGCATACGGAGCGGTGACGGCCGCGCGCGCCGTAACCGGCTTGCCCGTCGCCGTGCCCGCCCCGGCAGATGCCGAGGCCGCGCTGTGGTCGAACAACCTTGTGACGCGCTTCGGCCCGCCCCGCAGCGTGCGTGTTCCGCAGGGGTATTCCACCGTCATCACGGGTGCGAACGGCTCTGGGAAAACCACGTGGTTGATGACCATGGCGGGCCTGCTTCCCAGCTGCGGCGGCGAGATTGGCGTGGCCGAGTCCGTGCGGCGCGGGCTGCGCGGCGAGCCTTCGACATGGCGCTCGCGCGACCTGGCTCAGCGCCTCGGCGTCGTATTTCAAAATCCAGAGCACCAGTTCGTCGCCCGCACCGTGGGCGAGGAGATGCGTGTCGGTCCGGGCGTGATGGGTACTTCGGATGCCGCCTCTCAAGCGCGCGTGGGCGAGCTCCTCGAGCGCCTGCGGCTTACTCACCTCGTGGACGCAAACCCGTTTACTCTGTCCGGCGGGGAGAAGCGCCGGCTCTCGGTAGCCACGGCGCTCGTCGCCGCGCCGTCCGTGCTGCTGCTTGACGAGCCCACCTTCGGCCAGGATCCCACGACCTTCGCAGAGCTCGTGCGCATGTTGCGTGAGCTCGCGAACGAGGGCACGACGCTGGTCTCCATTACCCACGACCCGCTATTCTTGGCGGCGCTGGGCGACCACCGCGTGACCGTCAGCGCGCACACTGGCCAGGCGGGAGGCAGTACCCATGCCTAACCTCGTACACGGCGTTAATCCGCTCACGCGCTTGGTGGCGACGTTCCTGGTCACCACGCCGATCTTGCTGACCATTGACTGGCTCTCGGCCGCCGTATCCGTCGCGGTGACGGTGCTCCTCGCTCCGCTGTGCGGGATGAGCTGGCCCCGGCTGGTACGCGCGGCGCTGCCGCTGTGGATCATCGCGCCGCTATCTGGGATATCTATGCTGCTCTACGGCAAGGAGGGCGGCGAGGTCTACTTCTCCTTCTGGCTGGTGACCGTCAGTGAGAACTCCTTGGGACTGGCAGGAGCCATCATGCTGCGCGTCTTTGCTGTCGCGTTGCCGGTGATTGTGCTGGCCCGCGATATCGACCCCACGGAGCTGGGCGACGGCCTCGCGCAAATCTGGCACCTTCCCTCCCGCTTTGTCATCGG
Source organism: Corynebacterium sp. SA-MJD20WY100 (assembly GCF_039822565.1). NCBI lineage: Bacteria > Bacillati > Actinomycetota > Actinomycetes > Mycobacteriales > Corynebacteriaceae > Corynebacterium > Corynebacterium sp. SA-MJD20WY100. The sequence continues at coordinate 64,242 of NZ_JBCJKS010000016.1, forward strand.
AGCAGTCGCCGGCGTGCGCATGCTCACCTTGTTTAAGGATGACTGGGACTCGCTCGCCCGCGCGCGGCGCGCCCGCGGCATCGCGGACGTGGGGCGCATCCGGCACCTAGCCACCATGAGTTTTAGCTTGCTTGTCCTCGCGCTGCGCCGCGGCGGAAAGCTCGCCACAGCGATGGAGGCCCGCGGCTTCGGGCGCCCAGCCCCGGGCCGCCGGGCGCGCACGTGGGCGGTGGCTTCGCACCTGCGTGCCCGCGATTGGTGGGTCATGGCTGCAGCCGTGGGGGCGGCGGCATTGCCCGTCATTATTGCGGTGGCCTGCGGAACGTGGCGCTTCTTTGGCCTCTAGCGATAGTAAAGCCGCGGCGCGCGGGGACTGAAGTCCCTTAGACTGGCAGGTACGACTTCCCTGGTGCGGCACCGCATGCCCGCGGTGGCGCGCCGTACACGCAAAGGATGGACAGCGCGAAGCCTTTCGCGCGGACAACATGGACTTTGACAGTCAACTTGACCGACTTTTGACCGATACCCTCACCCTTGCGGCCTCGCGCAAGCGGCCGATGCGCCCCATGACGGTGCTCATCGACGGCCCCTCGGGCGCCGGCAAAACGTGGGCCGCAGCATCCCTGGCCGAGCGCACGGGGTGGAGGGTCGTGCACCTCGATGAGTTCTATCCCGGCTGGCAAGGGCTGGCTGCAGGATCCGAGATGGTGACCTCGCAGGTGCTGCGCGAACACAATCCGGGCTACTGGCGCTGGGACTGGGAGGCGAGCGCGCCGAGTGAATGGGCGGGACTCGACGTACGCGATGACCTCATCGTGGAGGGCGTCGGTGCCATCACCGAGGATTCCGTTGCCGCCGCCCGGGAGCGCGGCGGGGTGGTCACGCTCTTTATCGACGGCCCGCGCGAGGCTCGCCGCGCCCGCGCCCTCGAGCGCGATCCGGACTACGCGGAATGGTTCGAGACCTGGGAGACCCAGGAGCGCGAACACTTTGCGCGCCAGACTGTCGCGGCGGATCTGTCGTGGGTGTGGGACGCGGCCACGTGGGAGGCCGCACAGCGCGCCTCAGCCCGCGAGCGCTGAGGCGCGCCCCGGCCTGTAGTAGTCGGCGGCATCGACGTCGCAGGCGTGCTGGATCACCAGCCCCGGGTAGCTGCCGTCCGGCAACGCACCGAAGACCAGCCGCACCTGCTCGCGCAGCTGCTCCAGGCGGCGCTCAATGATGGAGTTCGCCCATAGAGTCGTGCGCAGCTGCACGTGGGTCCCGTAGGCGCGCGGCGTGGTCGAGCAGCGCGAGCGATTTCCACATGCGCGCAGCCGTTGCCGGCGTGCAGCCGGCGAACTGCGGCAGGGCTCCGGCAGCGCCTTGGGGTCGAAGCCCACCCAGCCCGGGCGCGTGGCCTCGTCGTGCAGTAGCCGGAGAGCATGTCTAGATCATGGATGCGGAAATCGCCTTCACGGGGGAGCGGTCGGCCTCCGGAGAGGAGACCTCGGCCAGCCAATAGTTGGCGGTGAGCTTGCCCGTCGAGTTCACAATCACGCCGCCCAGTGAGTAGTGCGGGTGGGGCGGTCCGCCGCATTTTGTGTTTGCGCCTATCTCGGCCGTAGGGGCCGCTTTTGGGTGGGTGAGATGGTTCCCGTGGCGTTGGTTACTCTAAGACCGTCTATCGGCCCTACGCTGCACATAAAGGCGGTTCATATCGGGGGCGGGGTATAAACTAGGAGGGTGACTACCTCTCCTCAATCTCCCTCGTTCCCTTCGCATGATTCGGACTCTTTCGAGACCACTCAGTTCCCGCCGGTTGGTGCCGGCGACGCCGCCGCGCCGGGTGCTTCCGCTGCCGGCGCTGCTGGCGGTGCCTATGGTGCTGGCTACGCACCCCAGGACGTAGGCCAGCAGGGCTACGCGCAGTCGGGGTATGGGCCGCAGGGTTATGCGCCGACGTACGCGCCCGCGCCGCAGCAGGGCGGCAACGGCACGAAGATTGCGCTCATCATCGTGAGCCTGCTGTTGGGTTTGCTTATCCTTGGCATCGCGGGCTTCTTTGGCGTTCGCGCGTATAACGCCAGCCGGTCTGCCGATGAAGTCGTCTACGTCACCGAGACGGCCACGGACGCGCCGGGTGGCGAGGCGAACGCGGCCCAGCCGGCGCACGCCGCGCAGCCTGCACAACCAGCCCAGGCACCGAGCCGTCCAGCGTATCCCGCGCTCCCGGCGGGACTGAACCCGGTGAGCGTCGGCGCGATCAGTAACAGCCCGGCGGGCAGCTACGCCAACGTCTACACGGCGGGCCCGACCTCGGATTCGTTTGCCTTGGCCGTCACGCGTGACTTCGTGGCAGCCCGGGGAAGCAAGACCTCCGGCACGACGGTGGTCAATACCTATAGCCCGGTGACGGGCTACACCTATACGATGAGCTGCTATGACAACGGGTCCTACGTGCACTGCACCGGCGGCAATAATGCGCACGTCTACATTTCTTAATTCGCGCGCTGGCGTGGCTGCCTTGCTCGTCGCCGCGGGTGCGCTGGCGGGATGCGCCGGTGGCGCGGGTGGGCCAACCACGAGCACTATCGTGGTTCGCACGACCACCGTCACCGCGGCGCCGAGCTCGGAGCCTACGTCGCAGTCCCAACTGAAAGACACTATGGCTTCCATCCCAGCACCGGATATTGCGGCGGCGCTCACGCGGCTTGCCGCAGACGTCGAGGCGCGCACGGGCGCGCAGGTCTCGCTCGCCGTGGTGCCGGTAGATGGGACGCCCGCAGTGCAGGCGGGCACCCTCGCCGGGGTGCAGCCTGCTTGGTCCACCATCAAGGTTCCGCTGTCCATCGCGGCCCTGCGTGCGGACCCCAGTGCTGAGGGCACCGTGCGGCAGGCGATTACGGCTTCTGACAACGCGGCGGCCGAAGCCCTGTGGACCATGCTCGGTGCTTCCGATGCCGCCGCCACCGCTGTTGGCTCCATCCTTGCGGCGGCCGGAGACACGGCGACGGTTGTCAATCCAGAGGTCACGCGCCCGGGATTTAGCGCCTTTGGACAAACCCAGTGGGATACCGCCGCGCAGGCTTCCTTTGCGCGGCAATTGCCCACGATCACGGGCGCGGACCAGGTTCTTGCCGCGATGGGCTCCATCGTGGCGGGCCAGGACTACGGCTTGGGCCAGATTCCAGGCACGCGGTTCAAGGGTGGCTGGGGCCCGGACGAGAGCGGGCGCTACCTTGTGCGCCAATTCGGGCTCGTGGCGGGCACGCAGGGCGAGACCGGTGTGGCGCTCGCGGTCGTGCCGGCGGACGGCACCTATGAGTCGGGGCAAGCGGCGCTCACAGAGCTGGCGCTGGGGCTGCAGGAGATGCTGGGGTAGAGGCGGCATCGGAAAGCGGGGCGTGTCGCACGGAGCCCTCCTGCGACGGTTTTGGTAGTTGGGCTGCTGGCTGTTAAAATGGTGAAAGGTTTCGCATCTTGTGTGATGCGAAAAGTCTGATCGATACCTCGGCCGGTTCCGGCTGACGGACGACCTGGACATGCGGAAGGGCCCCGGGAAAGAGCCCCCATTTTTGCATGTTTAGGCGTTATGTTTGGTCAGGAAAGCCGATAAGTCATACAGAAAGACTAGATACATGCCAACTATTCAGCAGCTGGTCCGCAAGGGCCGCCATGACAAGCGCACGAAGGTTGCTACCGCTGCGCTGAAGGGCTCGCCGCAGCGTCGCGGCGTGTGCACCCGCGTCTACACCACCACCCCGAAGAAGCCGAACTCCGCACTGCGTAAGGTCGCTCGTGTTCGCCTTTCCTCCGGCATCGAGGTTTCGGCCTACATCCCGGGCGAGGGCCACAACCTGCAGGAGCACTCCATGGTGCTCGTGCGTGGCGGCCGTGTGAAGGACCTTCCGGGTGTCCGCTACAAGATCATCCGCGGCGCTCTGGATACCCAGGGTGTCAAGGACCGCAAGCAGGCCCGTTCCCGTTACGGTGCCAAGAAGGGACAGTAAACAATGCGTAAGAATGCTGCTCCGAAGCGTCCTGTAGTCAAGGACCCGGTGTACAACTCCGAGCAGGTCACCATGCTCGTCAATAAGATCCTCCGGGACGGCAAGAAGTCCACCGCTGAGCGTATCGTCTACGGCGCTCTCGAGGCGTGCCGCGAGAAGACCGGCACCGATCCGGTCGGCACCCTGGAGAAGGCCCTGGGCAACATCCGTCCGGACCTCGAGGTTCGCTCCCGCCGCGTTGGTGGCGCCACCTACCAGGTCCCGGTTGAGGTGCGTCCGGCACGCGCCAACACTCTGGCCCTGCGTTGGCTCGTCACCTTCACCCGCCAGCGTCGTGAGAACACGATGATCGAGCGTCTCGCCAACGAGATTCTGGATGCCTCCAACGGCCTTGGCGCTTCCGTGAAGCGTCGCGAGGATACCCACAAGATGGCTGAGGCCAACCGCGCCTTCGCCCACTACCGCTGGTAATCTCGCGGTACCCATGCCTATGGTCCGAGCAACGACATTTCGCCCGTGCTGCGTCGGCTTTGCCGATCGCATGCCGCAGGCGTCCCTATACTGGAGTTCGTTGCTCGGGCCATTGTGCTAACAGTGGGTTCACTCTCGGTGAGTGGCTGTGATTTGCCACCCACACTCACTGTTTGACGGGCGGCTGCTTACCGGCGCTACTAAACTTTTAGCGGTCTACGGGCTGCTAAAACGGCGCTTTAGTGGCAAAATTTTACAACGAGACACATCCACTTAAGCGACGTGGCTGGAAACCTTGGCACTGGGCCGGGCGGACTGGGCGCGTCCACGACTAACGAAGTTGGGGTAACACCGTGGCACAAGAAGTGCTTAAGGACCTGCACAAGGTCCGCAACATCGGCATCATGGCTCACATCGATGCTGGTAAGACCACCACCACCGAGCGCATCCTGTTCTACACGGGTATCAACCGCAAGGTTGGCGAGACGCACGATGGTGCTTCCACCACTGACTGGATGGAGCAGGAGAAGGAGCGCGGCATTACCATTACGTCCGCTGCTGTCACCTGTTTCTGGAACGGCAACCAGATCAACATTATCGACACCCCGGGTCACGTCGACTTCACCGTCGAGGTCGAGCGCTCCCTGCGTGTCCTCGATGGCGCTGTCGCCGTCTTTGACGGCAAGGAAGGCGTCGAGCCGCAGTCTGAGCAGGTCTGGCGTCAGGCTGCAAAGTACGACGTTCCGCGTATCTGCTTCGTCAACAAGATGGATAAGCTGGGCGCCGACTTCTACTTCACCGTTCAGACCATCATCGACCGCCTCGGCGCTAAGCCGCTCGTTCTCCAGCTGCCGATCGGCGCTGAGGACAACTTCGACGGCGTCGTTGACCTGCTCAACATGAACGCCATCACCTGGCGCGGCAAGGTCGAGACCGGTGCTGAGCCGGTTATCGAGGAGATTCCGGCCGACCTGCAGGACAAGGCAGCCGAGTACCGCGAGAAGCTCGTCGAGACCGTTGCTGAGTCCGACGAAGCCCTCATGGAGAAGTACTTCGGTGGCGAGGAGCTCACCCTCGAGGAGATCAAGGGCGCCATCCGCAAGATGACCATCAACTCCGAGGTCTACCCGGTCCTGTGTGGTACCGCGTACCGCAACAAGGGTGTCCAGCCGCTGCTCGACGCTGTCGTCGACTTCCTGCCGACCCCGCTCGACGTGGGCGAGGTCATCGGCCACGCAGTGGGCGACGAGGGCGAGGAGATTACCCGTAAGCCTTCCGTCGAGTCCCCGTTCTCCGCTCTGTCGTTCAAGATTGCGGCTCACCCGTTCTACGGCCAGCTCAACTTCGTCCGCGTCTACTCCGGCCAGGTCCTGCCGGGCACTGAGGTGCTCAACTCGACCAAGGGCAAGAAGGAGCGCATCGGCAAGCTGTTCCAGATGCACGCCAACAAGGAGAACCCGGTCGAGCAGGCTGACGCCGGCAACATCTACGCCGTGATTGGTCTCAAGGAGACCACCACTGGTGACACGCTGTGCGACAAGGACAACCCGATCATCCTCGAGTCCATGGACTTCCCGGATCCGGTTATCAAGGTCTCCATCGAGCCGAAGACCAAGGCTGACCAGGAGAAGCTCGGCGTTGCTATCCAGAAGCTCGCCGCTGAGGACCCGACCTTCACCGTCGAGCTCGACGAGGAAACCGGCCAGACCGTCATTGGCGGCATGGGCGAGCTCCACCTCGACGTCCTCGTTGACCGCATGAAGCGCGAGTTCAAGGTTGAGGCCAACATCGGTAACCCGCAGGTTGCTTACCGCGAGACCATCCGCAAGGCCGTCACCTCCCTCGAGTTCACCCACAAGAAGCAGACCGGTGGTTCCGGTCAGTTCGCAAAGGTCATCGTCTCCATCGAGCCGTACAACCCGGATCCGGAGACCCTGGAAGAGGGCGAGTCCGCAACCTACAAGTTCGTCAACGCTGTCACCGGTGGCCGCGTTCCGAAGGAGTACATCCCGTCCGTCGACGCTGGTATCCAGGATGCTATGCAGTACGGCTACCTCGCAGGCTTCCCGCTGGTCAACATCCAGGCCACCCTGGAAGACGGCGCTTACCACGACGTCGACTCTTCGGAGATGGCGTTCAAGATCGCCGGCTCCCAGGTCCTCAAGGAGGCCGTTGCCAAGGCAAAGCCGGTCCTGCTCGAGCCGCTCATGGCGGTCGAGGTTGTGACCCCGGAGGAGTACATGGGTACCGTCAACGGTGACATCAGCTCCCGTCGTGGCCAGGTCTTCGGTATGGAGGATCGCTCCGGCGCCAAGGTCGTCAAGGCCAAGGTCCCGCTGTCCGAGATGTTCGGCTACATCGGCGACCTGCGTTCGTCGACCGCCGGCCGTGCAAACTTCACCATGGTGTTCGATTCCTACGCTGAGGTTCCGTCCTCCGTGGCAGCCGCCATCATCGAAGAGCGCACCGGCGCCAAGCACTAAGAGTGCACCCCGCCACCTAACCCCGGTCGCACCTTCGCGGCCCGGATTCGTGCCAGTCGAATTCGGGCCCGTGCGCCAGGCGGTGGTCACTGGTGGGGTAGCGGTTCGCTGAATATATTGCCTGTTCACAGGCGGTATGTTGAGCCGGCCGTTACCCTCCCAGGATCCAGCAAAAGATTCTTGTCGAGGGTCAACGTCCGCATTACATGCGCGGGGTTACCTCCTATTTTGGCAGTTTGAAAAAACTGCGGCATAAATCTAGGATCGTGTAACTGGCACGTAAAGAAAGCGTCATTAGCGCTTACGGCCTTCTCCCCGGAGAAGTACGAAGTGCCAATGGCAATACAAACCACGTGGCTGCGAAGTTCGTAGCCGCCATAGAGTCCAGGAGGACAAACAGTGGCAAAGGAGAAGTTCGAGCGTTCGAAGCCGCATGTCAACATCGGCACCATCGGACACGTCGACCACGGCAAGACCACCACCACCGCAGCGATCACCAAGGTTCTGGCTGACCAGTACCCGGAGGAGAACACCGCTTTCGCCTTCGACATGATCGATAAGGCTCCGGAGGAGAAGGAGCGCGGTATTACCATCAACATCTCCCACGTTGAGTACTCCACCCCGAAGCGCCACTACGCACACGTGGACGCCCCGGGCCACGCCGACTACATCAAGAACATGATTACCGGCGCTGCTCAGATGGACGGCGCTATCCTGGTTGTCGCTGCAACCGATGGCCCGATGCCGCAGACCCGTGAGCACGTGCTGCTCGCCCGCCAGGTGGGCGTTCCGTACATCCTTGTTGCTCTGAACAAGTGCGACATGGTTGACGATGAGGAAATCATCGAGCTCGTCGAGATGGAAATTCGCGAGCTGCTCGCTGAGCAGGACTACGACGAGGAAGCTCCTATCGTTCACATTTCCGCTCTCAAGGCCCTCGAGGGCGACGAGAAGTGGGTTCAGTCCATCGTTGACCTGATGCAGGCTTGCGATGACTCCATCCCGGATCCGGAGCGCGAGCTGGATAAGCCGTTCCTGATGCCGATCGAGGACATCTTCACCATTACCGGCCGCGGCACCGTCGTTACCGGTCGTGTTGAGCGCGGCAAGCTGAACGTTAACGAGGACGTTGAGATCATCGGTATCACCGAGAAGTCCATCAACACCACCGTTACCGGTATCGAGATGTTCCGCAAGATGATGGACTACACCGAGGCTGGCGACAACTGTGGTCTGCTTCTGCGTGGTACCAAGCGCGAAGAGGTCGAGCGCGGCCAGGTCGTTATCAAGCCGGGCGCTTACACCCCGCACACCAAGTTCGAGGGTTCCGTCTACGTCCTGAAGAAGGAAGAGGGCGGCCGCCACACCCCGTTCATGGACAACTACCGTCCGCAGTTCTACTTCCGCACCACCGACGTCACCGGCGTCATCAAGCTGCCGGAAGGCACCGAGATGGTTATGCCGGGCGACAACGTTGAGATCTCCGTTGAGCTGATCCAGCCGGTCGCTATGGACGAGGGCCTGCGTTTCGCTATCCGCGAGGGCTCCCGCACCGTCGGCGCTGGCCGCGTTACCAAGATCCTGGGCTAATCCCCAGTTTCTAACGCAGCTGCGTAGAGCTTGCCGATGCCGCCTCACCTCACGGTGAGGCGGCATTTCGCATGTAAGCACATGTCTTTAGCGCAGTAAGGCCCGCCAGCGATATGCTGGCGGGCCTCAATGCGCGCGTGGGGGAGCGTCTACTTCTCCCAGCCGATGTCTTCTTTCGGGATGACGGCGAAGCCGGCGGGACCGAAGTTGGCGAGTCCCTTCTTCACGCCGGTCATTGCAGGACCATTGGCCCATGGCATGAGGCCGTAGGTCTTAAACGCTTCAACCTCGAGCTCATTGGCCTTAGCAATTTGATCGTCGGCGTTGTCGATCTTCTGGAGCTCGCGGATCTGCTCGTCCAGTTCCTTGGTGCCGGTGCCGGACTTGTTGAGGTCCGAGTCGGAAAGCCAGGTCTGGCCGAAGTACGCGACGCCGTACGGGTCGGATGAGGCGATGCCGGACAGGAAGATGTCAAAGTCACGTTCCTCGGCGATCTTAGAGAAATCAGAGGACGGGCGCTCTTGCACCGTGACCTCGACACCTACGTCCTTGAGCATCTTCTGGATCGCCGCGGCGGTGGACTTAGAGACCTCGTCGTCTCCGACAAGGACGTAGCGCAAAGTGAGCTTCTCGCCGTCCTTGGCGTAGTAGCCGTCGTCACCCATCGCGTAACCTGCTTCTTCAAGCAGCTTCTTCGAGGACTCGGGGTCGTAGGTGACGGCCTCGGAGAGGTTGTCCTTATAGCCGTCCTGCGTCGGGTATAGCGTGAGCGAACCCGGTAGGTCCTCGGTGTAGCCCAGGCCGTTGTAGCGGATGGCGGCGAGCTGGGAGCGGTCAATCGCGTTGAAGATGGCGTGGCGGACGTTGATGTCTCCGAGATGCGGCGCCTGCGAGTTGAGCGTAAACAGGATGTTGGCAATGCGCATGGATGCGCGGATGTCGATGGCATCGCCCATCTCTGCGGCCACGGTCAGGTTGTTCTTCGATGCGACACCCGCGGCGTCGATTTCGCCAGCCTTAAAGGCGTTGATAGTGGCCTGTGATTCGAGCTGACGGTACGTGACCTTGGAGAGCTTGGGGGCGTCGCCCCACCACTTCTCGTTTGGCACGAACGTGACGTTGCCCGCGTTGAAGTCGATGGAATCCACCTTGAAGGGACCGGCGCCGTACTCTGGGTGGAGTTCGTTCAAGTAGGTTTCGTTGTAGAGCTGTGCAGTGTTGACCTTCGGGTGCAGGACCTGGTTGAACAGGCCCATCCACCACGGGTAGGCATTGTGGAACGTCACCTTGACCTGCTTGTCAGAGTCGCCGCGCTTGACGGACTCGATAAGTTCATAGCCGTCGGTCGAGTTCGGCGAGATCTCCTCATTCTCGCCGTTATTCATTTTCCACGTGTTTTCGAACGCCTTCCAATCGATGGGCGTGCCGTCGTTGAAGGTTGCCTTGTCCACGATGTCGTACGTGACGACGGTCTTGCCGTCCTTGGTCTCGGCGCTGGCATTCGTGATGTAGTCCGGGTTAGGGGTGTATTCGCCCTTGCCGTCGTAGAGGGCTAGCTGCGGGTTGTACCAACTCCAGATGGTGGACGTATCGGTCGTCATGTTGGCATGGAACGCATTCATCTGCTCGGTGAGTTCGTCGATGGGTAGGGTGAGCTCACCGCCGTCTTTGAGCTCGTCGCGTTCCTTCGGGTTGTAGTCGCCCGCAGGATCGACCTCAATGTTGAGGCCGCCGACAGCCTCACCGCCATCCTGTCCTTCTGCCGACTCGGACTGGCTGCTGCTGCAGGCGGCAAGCGTGAGGGCGAGAGTAGTGAGGGATGCGACGCCGGCGAGGCGTAAACGATGGACCTTCTTCATGTTGTTCAAGACTCCTTGTGAGGTGCGGGCGCCCGCAAGGATTCGTCACGAGGAGAGGTGCTTGGGGCGCACCGACGGCCGTGAGGGGGTGCCGAGTAAGCGCCTCCGTGACCGCCGTAGAGATGGCGAGATGAGGTATGAAGTTGTACGACCACACAGTTTTAAACGAGATGTGACTCACAATAGTGGTGGTTGAGTTAACTATAGCGATTCCTGGCGGGATTCGGTGCGCGTTTCAGGGAATCATGCGCACCCTATTTAAATAGTCTGACAGAATCATACGGTCGGCGCGCTGTAAGGTCTAGAATTTTGTTCATCTCTCCTAGCAGAGTCACTTCGAAAGTCTCGCCAAAAGTGGGGGTGCGCCACAATAGTGGCCCGCCGTTGCGATAGTCAAGACCGGCGCGTCCGTGCCTGTGGAGAACTTTGTCGGTTGCACACTATAGTTGGCGATTTCGGGCAGTTATCCACAGATCGAATTTTCACCCT
>NZ_JBCJKS010000017.1:0-71515 GCF_039822565.1 Corynebacterium sp. SA-MJD20WY100
AATCACCCCCGCTGCAGTCCCCGCAGCGCATGCTTTCCGATCACCGGAATCATACTTTCCATCTAAGCTGCCAGACACTCTCGAAGCGCAGAAGGAATGGGAGGAGCTTCGACAGGCCGTTGCAGCGAGCAAGGAACACGACGAGAGCTCCCCCGAAGATCTCACAAAAGAGCTAGGCCTTCTTTAAGTACAGCGCACATCGATCAATTCCTTGTCGTCGCGTTCCTCCGTGGTTGCTTATACGTCGTCGGTACGCAAAGAACTACACACACTGGCACAACACGATCAACAACGCATCATCTCGGCCATCAAATCTCTAGTAACTCAACCTCGACCGTGGGGAGTCAAGACACTGCGCGTCGTGGTTGTCCGCCTTGGCCAGCGTGAGAGATGTCTATACCGGAGTCTAACCATCAGCCGAAGGTTATTCGCCGTTGCTCTATCACGACACGTACGTGCGCACCTTCGCATAGATCTCCGGCATCTGAGCGTCGACGCGGCGGGAGGCCAGCCACAGCGCAAGGACGTAGACGGCGGCGGGGACAGCGAGCCCGACGGCGGCGCCAGCAAACTTGAGACCGGAGTCGGCGCCGAGGATCACCATGATGATGCCAGGGGCGACGGGGAGCCAGCCGAAGAAGAAGCACACGATTGTAGCGATGAAGGCGCCGGCGGAGTATCCGGACTTATCCGTCCATGGGTTGGTGCCGGGCGGCGAGACGGGATACGGGTTGAACGCGGAGAGCAGCGCGGCGAAGCTGCCGGAAGAGAGCACCATGCCCACGGCAAGGGCTGCGATGCAGGCGGCGAAGGCGCGGTCCGGTGCCAGGAGGAGAAGGACGACTACGCCTAGCGCCATGACCACGACGGTGGCTGTAAGGTGCGCCCAGTGCCGCGCGCGGAAGAGGAACGAGGCGCGCACGGGGGCGAGCATCTTTACCCACAGGGAGGGTCCGTCGTAACCACAGTCGTTGATGGCCACGATGCCGCCGAGAAGGCCCAGGCACCCCACGAAGAAGTACCCGAGGAACTCCTCGCCGCGCCAGAGCTGGTAAAAGGCGAAGGCGAGGAAGACGGGCAGCATGACGAGCGTCATGGTAAGCCGCGAGTCGCGGAAGAAGTAGCGCAGGGAACGAGAGTACTCCATCCATGCGGGGCTGCGGTAGGCCAGACCGCCGAGCGAGAGGGCCGTGACGCCCTCGGCGCGTGGGGCGGTGCTCGGGGCGTTGCCGTGAACGGGGCTCTCGAAGGTATGGCGCGCGGTGAGGTCCCAACCCCAGGCGACGAGGGCGAGGGTCACCAGGCCGATGAGCAGCTGCGCCAGCGCGGGGGCGAGGGCGCCGTCGGCCAGCGAGGCCACCCATCCGGTGAGCGCGGACAGCGGCGTCCAGGCGAGGACCCCACCCACGGTGCCCAGCGGCGCGACGTTGTTCAGGATGCCCTGCAGGTTCGTGAAGAGGAAGAGGAGCGCCACGCCGCCCAGGCCCATGACGAGGTTCGTCTTGTCCTTGCTTAGCGCGGCCGAGCCGAGGGCGCCCACGAGGTCCGCGGCAAAGACCGTGAGCGCGAGCGAGAACGCCATGGAGACCACGAATGCGGCCGCGAGCAGGGGACGGCCGTGCATGGTGAGAAAGACCGCGCCGCCCACGGCGAAGACGACGGTGAAGAGGGTCGCGATGATGGAACGGGTGGTGAGAAACAGGGACCACGCGAGCGCGGGGCGTACCTCGCGGTAACTCAGCGGGAAAGTCCCCAGGACGGCAGGGGTGAGCTGCTTCTCCCCCGCCGGCATCATGACGGACAGCAGAATATACATGGCGACGCCAAGACCGTTGATGACGGTGAGGACGTGGAAGCTGTGGGTAGCATCGGCAAAATCCATGTAGCCCGCCAGGCTGAGCGAGACCAGCCCGAGCAGTCCGTAGAACCCGATGAGGAAAGCCAGGATGAATTGCTGCGGGTTGGAGTGCAGCGCGCGGGTCCACAATGTGCGGTGAAGTGTGATGAGGGTGCGGGTCATCGCGAGCCCTCCTCCAACCAGTCGAGCGAGGCCTCATCGAAGTCGCCGCCACCCACGAGGTCCACGAAGACGTCGGTGAGGCTGCGCCCGTCGCGCACCTCATCCACGTGACCGGACGCGACGACGCGACCTTGGTCGATGATCGCCACGTGATCGCACAGTCCCTCCACGAGGCTCATGACGTGGGAAGACAACACGACGGTGCCACCGCGCGCAGTAAAGGAACGCAGCATCTGTTGGATAAGTCGTCCGGAGACAGGGTCAACAGCCTCGAGCGGCTCGTCCAGGACGAGCACCTCCGGCGCATGGAGCAGCGCGCCGGCGAGCAAGATCTTCTTCGTCATACCGGCGGAGTAATCGGCGATGGGCTTGGAGGCGGCATCGGAAAGCCCCAGGGCCTGGAGGAGCTGCGCGGCGCGACGGGTGGACTCCTCCTCCGGGAGGCGGCGCAGGGCGCCCAAGTAGTAAAGATATTCCGCGCCGCTAAGCCGGTCGAAGACGGGAGCGCCGTCCATGAGTAAGCCGACGGCGGCCTTGGCAGGCAGTGGCTCCTCCCAGACGGAGTGCCCCGCGATAAAGGACGCGCCGTGGTCCGGGCGCAACAGTCCACACGCCATGGTGAGCATGGTGGTCTTGCCTGCGCCGTTGGGACCCACCACGCCGTAAATGGCGCCGCGTGGGACGTCGAGGCTCAAGCCGTGGACCGCGGGGCGGCCGTCAAAGGCCTTGGCGAGGTCGCGCACCGCGAAGGCGCATTCGCGCGGGTCGGGCACTAACGCAGAAAGGTGTGGAGACGTCATGTCTCCACACCTTAGCTGAAATGTTCTGCTCTATGCGGACTCGCGCTCGTCGGCGGCGAGCTGGCCGCAAGCCGCGGCGATCTCGTCGCCCTTGGTGTCGCGCACCGTGCACGGCACGCCCTGCGCGATGACTCGGCGGACGAACTCGTCCTGGCGGGCCTTCGGTGCTGCGTCCCATTCGGAACCCGGGGTCGGGTTAAGCGGAATGACGTTGACGTGGACCTTGGAGCCCAGCGCCTGGTGCAGCTTGCGGCCGAGCATGTCCGCGCGGAAGCCCTGGTCGTTCTTGTCGCGGATGAGCGCGTACTCAATGGAGACGCGGCGGCCCGACTTATCGGCGTAGTAACGCGCGGCGTCGAGGACCTCGGAGACCGGCCAGCGGTTGTTTACCGGTACGAGACTATCGCGCAGCTCATCATCCGGCGTGTGGAGCGAGACAGCCAGGGTGCACGACAGACCCTCGTCCGCGAACTTGCGGATGGCCGGCGCCAGGCCCACCGTGGACACGGTGACGTTGCGCTGGGAGAGGCCAAAGCCTTCGCCGTCCTGGCCGGTGATCTGGCGTACCGCGTGCATCACACGCTTGTAGTTGGCCAGCGGCTCGCCCATGCCCATGAACACGACGTTGGACAGGCGACCGCCCTCGGCCTCCATCTGCGCGGAAGCGTTGCGGAATTGCTCCACGATCTCCGCGGTGGACAGGTTGCGGTCGAGGCCGCCCTGGCCGGTGGCACAGAACGGGCAGGCCATGCCGCAGCCCGCCTGGGACGAAATGCACAGGGTGGCGCGACCCGGGTAGCGCATCAACACGGACTCGAGCAGCGTGCCATCGTGGAGGCGCCACAGGGACTTCGTGGTCGAGCCATCGTCCGTCGAGGTCTGGCGGATGGGCGTCATCAGGTCCGGAAAGAGAGCTTCCTTCACGGCCGCACGCTTCTCGGCCGGGATATCCGTCATCTTCTCAACGTCGTTGGTGAGGTGCTGGTAGTAATGCTTCGCCAGCTGCTTGGCACGGAACTTGGGCAGTCCCAGCTCGGCGAGCTTCTCAACGCGCTCGTCGACAGTAAAGTCCGCAAAGTGCTGCGGCGGCATGCCGCGCCGCGGGGCGGAGAAATTCAGTTTCAAAGGTTCAGCCATGGTGCACGCCATTGTCCCACTCTCGGCGCTCAAGGGCTAATTAAGAGGAAGCTAAAGTGATGAAGCCAACGCGGCGCCGGTATCTTGGTATCCATGACTGCCCATGACCCCCACAACGTACAGCCCGACTCCTCCGCCGAGCTTTCCGATACCCCCTCCTCTACGCCTACTCCCGTCCCCGCCACGCAGGACTCGCTGAGCGCGGAGGACCGCGTCGCCTTCGCCGAATTTCAAAAGGAGCAATCCAAGGTGAAGGGGTCCTTTGCTGCCAGCACGTGGGCCGCGCTCATCGTGGGCTTCCTGCTGCTGATTCTGCTCATCATCTTTATCTTGCAGAACCAGCAGCCAGCCGAGCTCAACTTCTTCAATTGGTCCGGCCAGCTGCCCGCAGGCGTGGCGTTCCTCATCTTCGCGATCGCCGGCGCGCTCATCATGGCGCTCGTGGGCGGCTGGCGCATGTTCGAACTGCGTCGCCAGGTGCGCAAGCAGGCCCAGCGCCACTAACGCTTCACCGTATAAAGAAAAGCCGCGTCCTCATGGACGCGGCTTTTTCGTGCGTGGTGGCTACGGCAACGGCACGAAGCCGGTGGCGAGGGCGTTCATCGCCACCCAGGTCACCATGGCCGACGGCAGCATGCCGTCGAGGCGGTCCATGAGTCCGCCGTGTCCGGGCAGGATATGCGACATGTCCTTGATGCCCAGCTCGCGCTTAAACTGGGATTCCACGAGGTCACCCAGCGTCGCGCAAAAGACGAGCAGCACGCCCATGATGGCGCCCACCCATGCGTCGTGATGGAGCAAGAGCTTCACCGACAGCGCACCGGTGAACGCGCCAAAGACGATGGAGCCCACGAAGCCCTCCCAGGACTTCTTCGGCGAGACAGCCGGGGCCATGGGGTGCGAGCCGAACATAACACCAGCGACGTAACCACCGGTATCGGACGCGACGACGCAGAGCATAAATACGATAATCGACGCGGCACCCGAGGCCAAGGGCGTATCGATGTACGACAACATCGCCGCGAATGAGCCGAAGAGCGGAATCCACGTGAGCACGAACAACCCGACGGACATATCGCGCAGGTAGTTAATGGGCGGACGGTGCCGACCGTTGTGGAAGAGTCGGCCAAACATGAGCGCCAGGACGCTCAACACGTAGACCGCCACGAGGCCTGACGCCCCTGCCATCCACGAGGCCCAGATCATGGCCTGGCACAAGACGATCAGCAACGTGCGCGGCACTTGGTAGGAATGCTCACGCAGTCGCGTGGTGACCTCCCACATGGAAACGCCCAGCGCGGCCGCCACCACGATGTACCAGGCGAGCGGACCCGCCCACACAGCGAAGACGACGAGTGCGCCCAACCCCACGCCCACGCCGATGGCAGCCGGTAGGTTGCGGCCGGCGCCATTCTTCGGCCTAGGCAGGTGGCGATTCTGGGAGGCGGTATTAGGCACGACCAGACGTCCTTTCGCGGGGTAGGGCATGAAACGAGCCGCCGAAGCGTAAATGCGTCCGACGGCTTGTTGTGTACATGTGGTGCGGAGGGTCTAGACCTCCATCAACTCGTCTTCCTTAGCGGCGACGAGCTTGTCCACCTGGTCGATGTAGGAGGCGGTGGTCTTCTCCATCTCCTTTTCTGCGGCGACGACCTCGTCCTCGCCCGCGTCGCCATCCTTCTGCAGCTTCTTCAGCTGCTCCATGGCCTTGCGGCGCAGGTTACGGATGGCCACCTTGCCGTCCTCGCCCTTGGACTTGGCGAGCTTGACCATGTCACGGCGACGCTCCTCGGTAAGCTGCGGAATGGTCACACGCAGAACCTGACCGTCGTTGGTCGGGTTGACGCCCAGGTCCGAGTTACGGATAGCGTTCTCGATCTCGTTCATCATGGACTGCTCGTAGGGCTTGATGAGCAGCATGCGTGGCTCCGGAACCGAGATGGTCGCCATCTGGGTAATGGGGGTCATCACGCCGTAGTACTCGGCCACGAGACCGTTGAACATGGCCGGGTTGGCACGGCCCGTGCGGATGGTCACCAACTGCTCGCGGGTGTGCTCCACCGAGGCGGTCATGTGCTCTTCGGCGTCGAGCTGAATCTCATCAATCATGAGGAAGAATGTTCCTTCTGTGTGTCGTAGGTGCTGGGTAGAAAATCTAGCAGGTTTTTCGCCACCTGCGGGACATATTCCCCGGCGGGGCTTACTTCGACTGAACGAGGGTACCGATAGGCTCGCCCTTGACGGCGCGCTCGATATTGCCCTCAGTGAGCAGGTTGAAGACCAAAATGGGCATGTTGTTGTCCATGCACAGGCTAAACGCCGTGGCGTCTGCAACCTTAAGGCCTTTTTCGATGACCTCGCGCGGCGTGATTTCCGTGTAGAGCTCTGCCTCCGGGTTGGTGCGCGGGTCGTCCGAGTAGACCCCGTCCACGGCCTTGGCGAGGAAGAGGACCTCGGCGCCGATCTCCAGGGCACGCTGTGCCGCGGTCGTATCCGTGGAGAAGTACGGCATACCCATGCCGGCGCCGAAGATAACCACGCGGCCCTTCTCCAGGTGGCGGTCAGCGCGCAGCGGCAGGTACGGCTCCGCGATCTGCGCCATGTTGATGGCGGTCTGCACGCGGCAATCCACGCCCTGCTGCTGCAGGAAGTCCTGGAGGGCCAGGCAGTTCATGACGGTGCCGAGCATGCCCATGTAGTCCGAGCGCGCACGGTCCATGCCGCGCTGGGAAAGCTCCGCGCCACGGAAGAAGTTGCCGCCACCGATGACCACGGCAACCTCGGTCCCCTGCTTGGCAATGTCCGCAATCTGACGGGCGACATTTTCGACGACGTCCGGGTCGATGCCGACCTTGCCGCCGCCAAACATTTCACCACCCAGCTTGAGCATCACTCGCTTGTACGCAGTTCGCTTGGAATCCGGGGTAGTCACCTGGAGACGTCCTTCCACTTAAAGGGGCACAATTTTCTCCGACCATCTTACCTGTTAGGACGCCCCGCTACCTAACACCGCCCCTCGCCGGCGGCACGCAAAAGCCCACGTCCCCGCGGAAGCGGAGCGTGGGCTGATTCTCGAGCGAAAGTTCGCCCTCACGCAGCAGAAATAACCCTGCCGCGGGAGTGGGACTTAGGCGCCGATCTCGAAGCGCTTGAAGGCGGTGATGGTGGTGCCAGCCTCGTCAAGAACCTGCTTGACGGTCTTCTTGTGGTCCTCCAGAGCGGCCTGCTCGAGCAGGACAACGTTCTTGAAGAAGCCGCCCAGGCGGCCTTCCACGATCTTCGGGATAGCCTTTTCCGGCTTGCCCTCTTCGCGGGTGGTGGCCTCAGCGATTGCGCGCTCCTTCTCGACGACCTCAGCCGGAACCTCTTCGCGGGTGAGGTACTCAGCCTTCATCGCGGCGATCTGCAGAGCAGCCTGGTGTGCGGCCTCAGCGTTGCCCTCGTAGGCAACGAGAACGCCCACTGCCGGCGGCAGGTCTGCGGAACGCTGGTGAAGGTAGACGGCGACGTTGTCGCCCTCGATGGTGGCAGCGCGGGAAGCCTGCAGCTTCTCACCGGTCTTCGCGGACTCTTCGGTCACAATGTCGGCGACGGTCTTGCCGTCGAGCTCGAGAGCATTGAGCTCCTCAGCCGAGTTGACCTTGGCCTCGCCTGCGGCCTCAGCGATCTTGGCAGCGAAGGACTTGAAAGCGTCGTTCTTTGCCACGAAGTCGGTCTCGCAGTTGATCTCGACCATGGTGTTGCCGGAGACGGCGATAAGGCCCTCAGAAGCCTCGCGGTCCGCACGCTTGGAGACAGACTTTGCGCCCTTGATGCGCAGGATCTCAACAGCCTTGTCGTAGTCGCCGTTGGACTCTTCCAGGGCCTTCTTGCAATCGAGCATGCCAGAGCCGGTAGCTTCGCGCAGGGCCTTGACGTCTGCAGCAGTGTAGTTCGCCATAGTTGGGGCGATCCTCCTTGTTGATCAAACAATGTTCGTTGAAACAGCGTAGTCGACGCACGCGTCGCGCGTCGCTCTAGGGGCTAGAAAATTGCCCCCGCGCCGTCGAAATACCGTGCCACGGCTCCACACGCGCGTCATGCACGTGAGACACGTCGTGTCACGACAAACCCCCGTGGCCGCAGTCGGCACAACGGGGGTTTAAAAGTCAGCCACAGAAATTAATCTGTATTACTCAGCGGACTCGGCAGAAGCCGGGTCGGATGCAGCAGCGGCCTCAACGGCGTCGCGCTGCTCCTTTTCTGCGGAGTCACCAGCAGCTTCCTTGGCAGCGGCAAGCTGGCGCTCTTCGCGAGCCTTCTTGCCCTCTTCCACAGCGGTGGAGATGATGCCGGTGAGCAGCTTGGTGGCGCGGATGGCGTCGTCGTTGCCCGGGATCGGGAAGTCGACCTCGTCCGGATCGCAGTTGGTGTCGAGGATGGCAACAACCGGGATGTTGAGCTTGTGAGCTTCCTTGACCGCGATGTGCTCCTTGTTGGTGTCAACAATCCACAGTGCGGACGGAGCCTTGGACATCTCAGAGATGCCGCCCAGGACGCGCTCCAGCTTGGTGCGCTCGCGGGTGAGCATGAGAACTTCCTTTTTGGTGCGGCCCTTGTAGCCGTCCTCAGCAGCATCCATAGCCTGAAGCTCCTTCATGCGCTTCAGACGCTTGGACACGGTCTGGAAGTTGGTGAGCATGCCGCCCAGCCAGCGGTGGTTGACGTACGGCATACCCACGCGGGCAGCTTCCTCAGCCACGGCTTCCTGAGCCTGCTTCTTCGTACCCACGAACAGGATGGTGCCGCCGTGTGCGACGGTCTCCTTGACGAACTCGAAAGCCTCGTCAATGTACGTCAGCGTCTGCTGCAGGTCGATGATGTAGATGCCGTTACGGTCGGTGAAGATGAAACGACGCATCTTCGGATTCCAGCGACGGGTCTGGTGACCGAAGTGGACACCGGCGTCGAGGAGCTCGCGCATGGTTACAACTGCCATGATTCGCTCGCTTTCTATTTTCTTTAGGTTTTCCAATACGGGTTGTGCGGGCTTTTATCCCACACCCTGGCTGCAAGTCCTAGCCGTCAACACCCAAGTCATCAACAGATTCGGGACCACGTCGACTGCGTCATTGTCCTTGCCGCGCGTAGTCAATGAGTCCAAAGGACGCACTGCTGCTGGACAGCTTATATGCTTTGCCACGCTTTGCCAAAACGGCGCGCACGTGGACTGCCTGCACAATCTTACCGACACAACCTAGCGCCCTGCCTCAAAATCCGGCATGGTGGAGACCATGAAACTCTCTCGCCTCATTTTTAGTTCTCTCCTTATCACTGCAACCACTTTCGCCACAGGCGCCACGCTCCCGGCCGCCGCCGCACCATCGCTCACCGCCAGGCAGCCCACCGCCACGCAGCCCTCCGCCCGCGGCTATTCGCCACCCGTTCCACTCCGCGTTATCCGCGCCTTCGATAAACCAGACCACAATTGGCTGCCTGGACACCGCGGCGTCGATCTTGCGGCCGACGTCGGCCAGCCCATTGCCGCGGCGGGCAACGGGACCGTCGCCTTCGCGGGCGTTGTCGCCGGCACCCCGTCGGTTTCCGTCGAGCACCCGGACGGACTGCGCACCACCTACTCCCCCGTCTACGCCCAGGTCCAGGTCGGGCAGACAGTCGCCGCCGGAGACATACTCGGCACGCTCGCGCCTACCTTCGACGGCTATCCCGGCCTGCACTGGGGCGCACTCGACGGCCCGGATTCTTATCTCAATCCGCTCGAGCTTCTCGATGCCCCCACGATCCGCCTCAAGCCCGTCTAGATCTGCGTCCTTAAGCCCGCGGGTGCGCCTGCTCGTAAATTTTCTTCAGGCGTGCCGCAGAGACGTGAGTGTAGACCTGCGTCGTCTGGAGCGAGGCGTGTCCCAGCACTTCCTGGACCACGCGGAGGTCGGCGCCGCCCTCGAGCAGGTGCGTCGCCGCCGAGTGCCGCAGCCCGTGTGGTGTTAGTCCTGTCGTCCCGGTGACCTGGCTGGCACGCTCCACAACGCGGCGCACCTGGCGCTGGTCGATTCTCTTGCCGCGCGTACCGAGAAAAAGTGCGTTCTCGTCCTCCGCGGGCTGAAACTCACCGCGCACGTCGAGCCACGCGGCAATGGCGTCTGCGGCGGCATGTCCGAAGGGCACGACGCGTTGCTTATTGCCTTTACCGGTCACGCGCGCGGTGTGGCGTGACAGGTCGACATCGCCCGCATCGAGCCCGGTGAGCTCCGCGACGCGCATGCCCGTAGCGTAGAGCAGCTCGAGCATCGCGCTGTCGCGCAGGAAGTGCTTCTCGTCCGGAGACACAGCATTGCTCATAAGCTCCCCTGCCTCGTCCTGGGCGAGAACCTTGGGCAGGTGGCGGCCCACCTTGGGCGCGACGAGCCGCGCGGCAACATCCGCGGCGAGGTAGCCCTCGCGCGCCGCCCACGTGGAGAAAGCACGCGCGGCCGCGGTGCGCCGAGCGAGCGTAGCGCGGGACTTCCCCGCTGCCACGGCGTCGCCCAGCCACGCACGCAGGGCGTCGAGCGTGAAATGCGCGAAGTCCGGCACGCGCGCGGCCAGGTCGCGCAGATCCGAGCGGTAGCCGTGGATGGTGGCCTCGGATCGGCCGAGCACCAAGCGTTGGTGCTCGGCAAAATCCTCGATGGCCTGCTCAAGCTGACCGCCCGGAGTGTTACTCATGGGGCCAGAGTATACCCGTGGTTAGTCCACGTCGAGGCGCTGCCACTGCCCGCCGCGACGCACGACCAGACCCTGCTTTTCCAAGGTGACGAGCAGATGGATGGTAAGCGGCAGCCGCAGCCCTGCCTCGCGTGCAATGTCCTGGGCGCTCGCCGTCTCGCCGACCGGCGTCGAGCCGAAAACCTGCAGCTCGTTGCGGGACAGCCGCTGTGTCTTCGAGGGCGCGTAGACGAGTTCCAACTGCGCTTCCTCGTCGACGGCACCGACCTGCTCGAGGAGTTCGCGCACACCGTCGGGGCTCATGACGAGCTGCGCGCGATGTTCCTGGATGCGCTTGTGACATCCCACCGAGCCTGGCCCCGTAATCGGTCCGGGCACCACCATCGCGACACGGCCGAGCGCTTCCGTCCAGTTGAGCGTATTAAGCGCCCCCGAACGGAAGGCCGCCTCGATGCACACCGCGCCCGACGTGAGTGCCGCGACCAGGCGATTGCGGGTTAAGAAGCGGTGGCGCTGCGGCTTCGAACCCGGTGCAAATTCAGTGAGGATGGTCCCGCCGCGGTCCACGATCCGCTCGTAAAGCTTTGCGTTGCGCGCGGGATACGGCTCGTCAATGCCGCACGCGGCGACCACCGCGGTGATACCGCCATGTTCGAGCGCCTGCTCATGTGCGACGGTGTCGACGCCCATCGCGCCACCCGAGACAATCGTCCACTGGTGTGGCACGAGTCCGGAGACCATGAGGCGCGTCGCGTCAAAGCCGTAACGGGTAATCGCGCGCGTGCCCACGACGGCGACGGCCTGGCTGACGACCTCGCCCACCGGAGCACCGCGGACCCACAGGGAATGGGGCGCGACGGCAGCCTTGTCGAAGTCCGCGGGGGCATCGGCAAGCCCTGCCGCGTAGAAGCCAAACGCGGAGTTCAACTGCGCGGCCGGCCACTCGGAACTTTCCGGCGTGATGAGCCGTGCGCCCACTTTCTCCGCGGCCGCGATGTCCTCGTCCTGGCGCAGCCAGTCCCGGCGCGCCGAAGTCTCGTCACGCAGCGCACCGAGCCAGTCGGCCTGGTGATAGATGCCGTGCGCAATGTGCTCTGGGGTGTAATCCTGCAGCAGCGCGGCCAGCGTGCGCGACGGACCTTCCACCACGCGGTTGAGGTAGACCCACGCCTGCAGCGGCGTATCCAACTTGAGCTCGGTCATGCCGCCACCTCCTCGCGCACGGCGTCGCCGCGCAGATCAAGGGCAGACGACACGTGTTCGATGCTCGGGTGATCCTGCCCCGCCAGATCCGCGAGCGTCCACGAGAGCTTGAGCGTGCGGTCCACGCCGCGCTGGCTTAGCTCCCCCGTCGCGAGGTACGCGCGCAGAAGCTCCATCGCGTCGTCCTCCGCGGGAAAGCGCCGACGCAGGAGGGCCGAGGGCATGCCAGCGTTGGTATGGACATGGAGACCGGCCGCCTGCCAGCGCGCACGAGAACGCTCGCGCGCGACGGCGACGCGGTCCGCGATAGCCGCCGAGGTTTCCTCCCCGTCCGCGTGGAGCTGCGCCGAACGTCCCGAGAGCCGCAGGACCATGTCGAGGCGGTCGCGCAACGGACCGGAAAGGTTGGACAGGTAGGCCTGCCGCTGTCCCGGCGTGCACGTGCACCGTGCCGGGTCCTCGGCGGCGCAACGGCATGGGTTCGCGGCAAGCACGAGTTGGAAGCGCGCCGGGTAGACGACCTCCCGGCGCGAGCGCACGAGCCTCACCTCGCCTTCCTCGAGCGGGGCACGCAAGCCATCGAGGGCACCGGCGGCGACCTCGGAGGCCTCGTCGAGGAAGAGCACGCCATGGTGTGCGAGCGAGACCGCGCCCGGCCGCGGGCGCCCCGAGCCGCCGCCGAGCAAGGAGGCGCGGGTAATGGAGGAATGCGGCGCGACGAAGGGCGCGGCCTCCACGACGCGTCCCGGCGAACCCGCGATGGAGTGAATGGCGGTGGCCTCCAGCGACTGCTCCGTGGTGAGCGGCGGCAGGATGGAGGGCAAGCGAGCGGCGATCATGGACTTGCCCGCGCCGGGCGGGCCGAGCATGAGCAGATGGTGCCCACCGGCGGCAGCGACCTCGGCCGCGTGCTTGGCCGCATGCTGTCCCGCAATATCGCTCATGCAGGGCGCCGGCCCAGCCTCGGGGCGCGTGGGCTGCGCGAGCGCCCCCGCGCGAGGCAGGAGGCGACGGCCACATGCCCAGCCGAAGGCATCGGCAAGCGTGCGCGCAACATAGACGGGCATGTCGGGCACGAGTGCGGCCTCCGCCGCGTTGCCGGGCGGTATGACGAGCGACTCGAGACCGCGGTTTTGCGCGGCGAGCAGCGCAGGAATAACGCCGGGCACGGGACGCACCGTGCCGTCGAGGCCCAGCTCCCCGAGGAAGAGCGTTGTCTCCAGACGGCGCACGATATCGCCGGCGAGCCCGAAGCCGCCCAGCTGTTCTTCCTGTTCCGTAAGCCCCGCGGTGAGAATGGCCAGTGCAATGGGCAGATCGAAGTGCGCGCCGGACTTGGGCAGGCTCGCGGGCGCCATGGAAACGATGATCTTCGTCTTAGGCCACGGCAGCTTGCTATTCGACACGGCGGTGCGAATCCGCGAGCGCGCCTCGCTGATTCCGGTATCGGCCATACCCACGATCTGAATGCCGGGCAGGCCCACCCCGATGTTCGCCTCGACGTGGACCGGATGCGCGAGCACGCCGTCGAGGGCCGTCGTCGCGGCCTTACCCAGCGCCATGTTCGACTCCTACGTAATAGTCCACGTCAAAGTCGTCGCCGCGGGCGGTGAGCGCCAGGACGTCAAAGCGCACCTCGGCGAGCGGCCGGACCCCGGCGAGCCACTGCTGCGCGGCCTTGCGCATGCGCTTGAGCTTGCGCGGCGTGACGGCCTCCGCCACGCCGAAGGCCGGCGTGGAACGCGTCTTCACCTCCACGAAGACGATGGTGCCGTCCTTCTCACGGACAATGAGGTCTAATTCGCCGCACGCGTAAGCGACGTTGCATCCCAGCACCGTCGCGCCCCGAGCGCAATAAAAGCGGGCAGCCCAGCTTTCCCCGCGCCGGGCCAGGTGCGTACGAGCCTGAGTTTTCGTTTGCATGTGTCTGTCTCCTAGTTAGTTACGGACCGCAGTACTACGGCCTCGTACCTAGCCAAGCGGCAGATGCCCCACAACGACAAGGGGCCGCCTCGCGGGCGGCCCCGATTCTGTGGATAACGTAGTTCACGATATGAGTTATCCACAGAGAGATTGTTCAACACATTGACACGTCTCATGCCGGTGTGAACGGCACCGGCACGAACGCGCCTAATCCGGCATAATGAAGTCCGGTTTATCGAGCTCCTCGATATTGACGTCCTTGTACGTAATGACGCGGACGTAACGGACGAAACGCGCGGAGCGGTACATGTCCCACACCCAGGCATCAGACATGCGGACCTCGTAGTAGACGTCCGGTCCGGAGGTGTGCGGGATGAGCTCGACGGCGTTGGCAAGGTAGAAGCGGCGCTCGGTCTCCACGACATAGGAAAATTGGCTCACCACGTCGCGGTATTCGCGGTAGAGGGACAGCTCGACTTCGGCCTCGTAGTTGTCCAGTTCCTCAGCGCTCATCGTTGCTCCTTGAGAAAATTGCCTCGTTCTTACAGGCTTTAAACTCTAGCGCCCCGTTGCTCCCGCGCCGCGTTGCCACGCGCGAGAAATTCCGCCTGCGCCCGGGCCACGTTCGCATAGCTCATGCGGTGCTCCGGCGTGGCGCCCAGCTTTCCGATGGCCCCCTCGTGCGCCTTGGTCCCGTATCCCTTATGCCCCGCAAGCCCATAGCCTGGGTAACGCTCGTCGAGGTCCACCATAATGTGGTCACGGCTCACCTTGGCCAGCACGCTCGCCGCGGCGATACATCGCGCAGCGGCGTCACCGCCTACCATCGGGAGCTGGGGCACGGGCAGACCGGGGACCTTGAGGGCATCGGTAAGCACATAACGCGGGCGCACATCGAGGCGCGCGACGGCGCGGCGCATGCCGGAGACGTTGGCATGCTGAATGCCCCAGTAGTCGATATCTGAGGCCTCGATGTGGACGACCGACCACGCAAGCGCCTTCGCCTTGATGATAGGAAAGAGCTTCTCGCGTGCGGCGGGCGTGAGCTTCTTCGAGTCCGTGAGCGTCGCCAGCTCCGGGATAATCCGCTGGGGCAGCACACACGCGGCGATGGTGAGAGGACCGCA
The DNA here is from genome assembly GCF_039822565.1 of Corynebacterium sp. SA-MJD20WY100. Taxonomy (NCBI): domain Bacteria; kingdom Bacillati; phylum Actinomycetota; class Actinomycetes; order Mycobacteriales; family Corynebacteriaceae; genus Corynebacterium; species Corynebacterium sp. SA-MJD20WY100. The sequence goes on from NZ_JBCJKS010000017.1 coordinate 14,916, forward strand.
GCACGCGCCACGGCCGGCTTCGTCTACTCCTGCGACGGGCCCCAAGCCGGCTTTGGCGAGCGCGACCTCGTAGGTACGCTGCTGCTTAAGCGTGCGCATGCTCAACGGTGCCAATGCGGCTCAACGGCATGACGATGGCGCGAACCTTGCCGCGCACGTTGTCCACCGGAATGGTGCCTTGCTCCGCGTCGCCCAAGTGCGCGCGGGAATCTGCGGAGTTCGTGCGATTATCCCCCATGACCCAGATGTGGTCCTCGGGTACTGTGACCGGTCCGAAGTAATCGCCGCCGCAGGCCAGCGAGCCCGTCTCCGGCGAAATGGGATTCTGCGGGGGCTGAAGCACGTACGGCTCCGTGCGCGCCTGGCCATCAACCATGATGCCGGGGTCCCCCGCCTGGCACGAGACCGTCTGGCCTTCGGTCGCGATGACGCGCTTGACGAGGATATTCGCGTCGCCCTGAATAAGGCCCGCCGCGGCGAAGAGGTTCTGCAGGCCACGAATAAACACGTTATGCGAGCGCTTAAGCTCATACGTCGTGTTCCACGAGGGCTCACCTTCGAAGACGACGACATCCCCGGGCTTGGGATCTGCGAAGTAGTAGCTCACTTTTTCCACCGCGATGCGGTCCCCGTTGCAGCCCTGGCACCCGTGGAGTGTCGGCTCCATGGACCCCGACGGGATAACGTAGATGCGTCCGATGAGCGCCGAGCCCACCGCCAACAGTACGAAGGCGGCGAGCATGGTTTTCAGCAGCCATGAGGCGTCATCCCGCACGGATTGCCCCAGCGTAATGCGCTGAGGTTCGCGTGGCAGGCGGTGGGTATCAGCCCTGGATGTCGATGGCATCAACGCCGCCAATGCGCGTGAACGGGAAGAAGATGAAGGCGACCTTGCCGCGAATATTCTCCTCCGGGATCGTGCCCTGGTATTCGTCTTGCATGTGGTAACGCGAATCAAGCGAGTTCGTGCGGTTATCGCCCATCACCCAATAGTTGCCCTCCGGCACGGTGATCGGACCGAAGTACGGGCCACCGCACTCCTCCGAGCCGTTCGACTCATCGACGGGGTACGTGGGCGGGTTCTGGATATAGGACTGATCGATAGGCTTGCCGTCGACCATAACGGCCGGGTCGCCCGCCTGGCACGAGACCGTCTGGCCACCCGTCGCAATGACGCGCTTGACCAGCGTGTTCTCATCCGGTGGCGTCAGCGAGACGTAGGACAGTGCGTCCTGAATCTTGTGGATGGTCGGGTTATCCGAGCGCGGCGAGGTATACGCGCCATTCCACGAGTCCGTGCCCTTGAAGACCACAACATCGCCCGGCTCCGGATGCTTATCCCCGTAGTAGCTGACCTTCTCGACGAAGATGCGGTCGCCCGTGCATCCCTGGCAGCCATGCAGCGTCGGTTCCATGGACGCGGACGGAATGACATACTGGCGGCCGATAGTGTTTTGCACCAAACCCACCACCGCGAGCACCGCGACGACGATGAGCAGAGTCTCTACCAGCCACGGCAGCTGCTTCTTCTGCTTCTTTTCGTTCTTCGAACAGGTCTCATCCGGCACACCCTGCACGTGCGCGTCGCCGGATGCGGGTACAGCATTATTAGTCACGGGCTACAGCCTACAACACGACTCGCCGCGTACTGCAGATTCCTCGGACGCCCGAGTCTGTCCGTCGGCTACGCACAAGGTGTAAGCCAGAAGGTGTATTTCCCCCTCCCGACGGCTAAATAAACCTTCTGGCTCACACCCTTTGGATTCTTGGCCTCTGTGCTGCTACCCCCGGCACCCCCACAGGCTGCACACTCTATTTGGCAATCCCTTGAATTCGCCCTACCACGTCATTACTTATCGAGCCATGAACTCTCTATCTCAGAACCACGTCTCACCCGTCCTCGACCTCCTTATCAACCTTGACCACGCGCCACGCGCCCATCCCGACATCGCCGACGACCTCGCCGCGCGGCGTCTCATCCGCTTAGGCAGCAAGCACGCCGTCCGGGTGAGCGACTGGGAGCCACTCCCCCGACATCTCCAGTGGACGCTGCGCTGCGTCGCCATCGGCCGCGAGCTCTACAAGGGAGTGCTCATCGCCCGCTCCGCCGGCTTACTCCACGGGCTGTGGACGCTTTCGGTCGCCTACGACCATGTCCATATAGCAGTACCCGGCGGCCACAGTCGTTCCAAACGAGCCTGGCCGAAGTTCTCGAAGTACCACAAGAGCCCTATCCTTCCCGACGAAATCGACATCCTTCACGGGGTCCGTGTCACCACGCGCGCACGGACCTGCGTCGACATCGCACGCTTCGAAGGATTCCGCGCAGGACTCGCCGCCATGGACAGCTTCCTTCGCACCGGTGGTCGCAAAGCTGAGCTGCGCGCCGCCATCGAACGCGCCCGCCGATGCAAAGGCATCGCCCACGCCCGCCGCGCGTACGCGGAGGTCGACCCCAAGTCTGAGTCTGCCTATGAATCGTATTTCCGCGCCATGTACCTCGATGGGGCGTTTCCCAGTGCCAAGCGGCTCACGGTCCAGGGTAGGGTCGAGCCGTATCGCGTCGATTTCATCGTGAATTCTTTCCTCATCGTCGAAATTGACGGGGACATCAAGTATCAGCAGAATGCACAGGCGGCGCTCGTCCAGGAACGCAAGCGTGAACGCGATCTGACGAACAAGGGCTACCGTGTCATCCGCTTCGATCCCATGCAGTTGCTACGCAAGCCGGATGAGTGCATCCGCATTCTCGAGCAGGCGCTGAACGAACAGGCGTCCGGTCCCCGCTCGGTGGCCTAGTCTCTGCTGCTGTAGCAAAGGGTGTACGCCACAAGGTGTATTTCGCCCCTCCAGAGGGGGAAATAAACCTTCTGCCTCACACCTTTTGGGTAACACGCATCGAGTCAGCGCGACGCTGAGCGCTCCCGCAGCACTCCCCGCGCGACCTCGAGCAGCCACTCGTCCGCCCAGTCGCGGCCAAGCTTGCCGTCAACGTAGAAGCCCTGCTCGAAGTAGGACACGTGCGTATAGCCGAAGTCGCCAGCGACGCGCAGCGAGTTGATGGTTCCTTGGTTGGCTGGATCCGCCATCGCCGCGTCGAGACCCGCGGCGTGTTGAAGCTGCGCGACGAGCTGCGTCGTGACCTGCTTGGCCGCGCGCTGGCGCAGCTGCGTGGGCGTGTCCAGCTTCGGCACGAGTCCCAGGTGATAGGCCTGCCAGTAGACGGACTCGGCGGCATCGACGGCCTTGAAGCCCTCGACTGCTACGTCGAACCAGGCGCCCGCCTCAGGACTTATCGAGTTCAGCGGCTCGGACGCGCCCTCAAGCACCGGGATGAGGTAGTCCGACATCGCGCCCTCATACGCAAGGTTGGGCAACGCCGCGATGAGCCCGATGCCCACGAGCTGCTCAATAGACAGTCCCGGGTGCGTATGCGACTCGAGAATCAGGTAGTACTGGGACAGCTCCGCCACGGTCGCCACGAGTGCGGGCACCTGGAGGATGGACGCACCCGACTCGTCTAGGGCCGCGCCCACTTCTTTGCCCTCTGACATCCCGGCGAGGAAGCGCTTCCACCACGCGGGGCGTTAACGTATCCGAGGGGCCTTCCCATTCGACGCGATTGGCGTAGTCTGCGATATCGCGCACGATGGTGTCCGAGGGAGTCGCGCATGCCATGTCCGTGTTATTGCACAGGGAGACAACCTTGCCCTCCATGCCTGCGAAGTTTCCGGGGCGCTGGCCGGTCATGCCCTCGCGACCAGCGCTCACGCCCGTCCCGCCGTCGAGGATGATCTCGCCATTCGCCGCGCGTGTGCCCGCGGGCACCGGACCGTAGAGCTTTGCGGGTCGTGCCGGTGGGGCGCCGAGCCGTGCGCGGCCGGGGTCGGCAACAAGGATGACCGCGGCGACATCGTCAGGCGTCACGTCCTTCACGCGGCCGGCGGAAATCTCTGCGGCGATATCACCGGCGACCGAGGCACCCTGGGAGTAGCCAATCACCATGTAGCGCGTGGAAGGGCACGCACGCTCGACGTACTCGAGCTCGCGGCGCGCGTCCTCGACGCCTGCACGCACGGATTCACCATAGGTCGCGGCTTCCGAACCCAGCGCGTTGGGTTGGAAAGCGCTGAATCGGCCGAGGGAGGCCGGATATTGGATATTCGTACCGCTCACATCATCTGCGCCGAGACGAATCTGGAGCGTATCCACGGGATTCCACCCGCTGAAGTCGAGCCCCACCGGCTCCGCGGTGTAATACCGCGCGCTAAATCCCGTGCCGGCCGCCTGCAGAACGTGAATGGCCGTGCACTGGCGTGCGACCGCGCGCGGGGTCGCATGCACCGAAAGCACGGCAATCGCAGCGACCCGAAGGCAGGCAAGCACAGAGCGGAGAGCAGAGGCAGTCACGAGGGAATTCTAAGCCGTGCCGCGGAGCCCCACATAAAACGGCGAAACCGCCCCGCTCCAGTACAGGAGACGAGGCGGTAACAGCGCGCTAGAACTAGCGGCGCTCCTTGATGCGAGCCTTCTTGCCACGCAGGTCGCGCAGGTAGTACAGCTTCGCACGGCGGACACGGCCACGGCGAACGACCTCGATGGAGGCGATGTTCGGGGAGTGCACCGGGAAGGTACGCTCGACGCCGATACCGAAGGAGACCTTACGGACGGTGAAGGTCTCGCGGATGCCAGCGCCCTGGCGGCGGATGCAGACACCCTTGAACAGCTGGGTACGCTCGGTGGTGCCCTCGATGACCTTGACGTTGACGTCAAGGGTATCGCCCGGGCGGAAGTTCGGGATATCCTCGCGCAGCGAGGCCTTGTCCAGCAGATCAATCTTGTTGGTCATTGATTTTCCTTTTCAATTTGAGACAGAGGACCCAAGCGCTTCCGCACGGAAGCTGACCGGTTCGTGCCTGTTACATAGAACAGCCATCTATTGTTCCATAACCCCTGCACCCAAACAAAATCTCTCAAATCGCTGACAAACCCGAGGCCTTGTGTTTAGTCTAGGACTTGCACTTATCCCCACGGGAGCCCGCATGGAAGCGGGCTGAGATGGCCGCTGGAACCGCGGCCGCACCGTTCGAACCTGTCTGGTTAGCACCAGCGAAGGAAGAGAGGTCAGGCCCATGTCGGCTACCCATGAGCAAGAAATCCACCCCAAGCACTCCTACTCGCCGATCCGTGAGAAGGGTCTCGAGGTCCCGGAAACCGAAATCCGACTCGACGACTCCCCCACCGGCCCCAACGAGCCTTTCCGCATCTACCGCACCCGCGGCCCGGAGTGCGATCCCACGCAAGGGCTTCCGCCCCTGCGGAAAGCGTGGATCGAAGAGCGTAACGACACCGAAGAATACGAGGGCCGCGCACGCGATCTCGCTGACGACGGCAAGTCTGCCCAGAAGCGTGGTGCCGCGTCCCAGGAATGGAAGGGCGAACGCCGCGCTCCAAAGCGGGGAACCCAGCGCGTCACCCAAATGCACTACGCCCGCCAGGGCATTATCACCAAGGAAATGGAATTCGTCGCCCTGCGCGAGCACTGCGATCCAGAGTTCGTCCGCTCCGAGGTCGCCCGCGGGCGCGCCATCATCCCCAACAACATCAACCACCCCGAGTCCGAGCCCATGATCATCGGCCGGAAGTTCCTCACCAAGATCAACGCCAACATCGGCAACTCGGCGGTCACAAGCTCCATCGAGGAAGAAGTGTCGAAGCTGCGCTGGGCCACCCGCTGGGGCGCGGACACCGTCATGGATCTCTCCACGGGCGACGATATCCACACGACCCGCGAGTGGATCCTGCGCAACTCCCCCGTCCCCATCGGCACGGTGCCCATCTACCAGGCACTGGAAAAGGTAAACGGCATCGCGGAGGACCTCACCTGGGAGATCTTCCGTGACACCGTCATCGAGCAATGCGAGCAAGGCGTGGACTACATGACCATCCACGCCGGCGTGTTGCTTCCCTACATTCCGCTCACCACCGAGCGCGTCACCGGCATCGTCAGCCGCGGCGGTTCCATCATGGCCGGCTGGTGCCTCGCCCACCACAAGGAATCCTTCCTTTATGAGAACTTCGACGAGCTCTGCGAGATCTTCTCCCGCTACGACGTCGCCTTCTCCCTCGGCGACGGCCTGCGCCCCGGCTGCCTCGCGGACGCCAATGACACCGCGCAGTTTGCGGAGCTGAAGACCATCGGCGAGCTCACCCGTCGCGCCTGGGAGTACGACGTCCAGGTCATGGTCGAGGGCCCCGGCCACGTCCCGCTCAATATGATTCAGGAAAACAACGAGCTGGAGCAGGACTGGGCTTCCGATGCCCCCTTCTATACCCTCGGTCCCCTCGTCACCGATATCGCGCCCGGCTACGACCACATCACCTCGGCCATCGGTGCGGCCCACATCGCGATGGGCGGCACGGCGATGCTCTGCTACGTCACGCCGAAGGAGCACCTCGGCCTGCCCAACCGCGACGACGTGAAGACCGGCGTGATTACGTATAAGTTGGCGGCCCATGCCGCCGATGTCGCCAAAGGTCATCCCGGAGCCCGCGCCTGGGACGACGCGATGAGCAAGGCCCGCTTCGAGTTCCGCTGGCACGACCAGTTCGCGCTCTCCCTCGATCCGGATACCGCGCAGGCCTACCACGACGAAACCCTGCCGGCCGAGCCTGCGAAGACCGCCCACTTCTGTTCCATGTGCGGCCCGAAGTTCTGCTCCATGCGCATCAGCCAGGACATTCGCGACACCTTCGGCGCGAAGCTCGGCATGCCCACCATGCCTGCGCCCGCTGGCGCGTCCGCAGAAGCAGCAGGAGAAGCCCTCAAAGCCGCCGAATTCCGCGCCGCCGGCTCCGAAATCTACCAGGAGGTTTAATCCATGCGCGCCGATCTGCGCTGTTACTTTGTCACAGGCTCCGAGCCTGCCGGTGCCCTCGCCCGCCGCGCCGCCGCAGCCGCTTCAGGTGGGGCCGGGGTCATCCAGGTACGTTCGAAACCCATTTCGGCGCGCGATCTCTATGACCTGGGTGCGGCGGTATCCACCGCCGTCCACGCCGCGAATCCAGACACCGCCGTCGTCATCGACGACCGCGTCGACGTCGCCCTCGCCCTGCGCGAGGCGGGCTTTCCCGTCGCCGGTGTCCACCTGGGTCAGGACGATCTCCCCGTCCGCGCGGCCCGCGCGCTCCTCGGCCCCGACGCCCTCATCGGGCTCACCACCGGCACCCTGGCCCTCATCGAGGATGCCAACCAGTACGCGGACGTCCTCGACTACGTCGGCTGCGGTCCTTTCCGTGCCACCCCCACAAAGGACTCCGGCCGCCCACCGCTGGGGCTCGAGGGCTATCCCGCCATCGTCGCCGCCTCGCAGCTGCCCGTCGTCGCTATCGGCGACGTCACTGCTGACGACGCAGCCGACCTCGCCGGCACCGGCGTCGCGGGCGTCGCCGTCGTCCGCGGCATCATGCATGCCGACGATCCGGCCGCCTACTGCACGCGGATCCGCGACGCGTTCTCGGAGAAGAACGCATGAGCCGCGTCGTCATCGTCGGTGCCGGCATCGTTGGGCTCACCACCGCCGTCGAGCTCGCGAACGCCGGCCACAACGTCACGGTTCTTGATCCCGCGCCTGCCTCCGGCGCCACGCACCACGCTGGCGGCATGCTTGCGCCCGCCGCCGAGGTCGTCTATCAGCAAGACCCGCTCTTCCCGCTCATGCAGGCGGCCGGCGCCTGGCACCCGCGGCTTATCGAACTCGTCGCAGCGCACACGGACCTGCCCACCGGATACCGCACCGAGGGCACCCTCGTCGTCGCCGCGGACCGCGCGGACGCGCAACATCTCTCCGAACTGCTCGACTACCAGACCGCCCACGGCATGGAGGTCGAACGCATCACGACCCGAGCCGCCCGTTCCATGGAGCCTGCGCTCTCCCCGCGTCTCGCCGGTGCCGTCTCCATCCCCGGCGACACGCAGCTCTTCCCGCGGATGTTCGCCGCGGCCGCCCTCGACGCCGTGCGCAATCTCGGCGCCGACGTCCGCACCGAGCGTGTCACCCGTATCACCCCAGACGGCGAGGTCACCACCGACCAGGGCACCCACCACGCTAACGCTGTGGTGCTCGCAGCCGGACTCGGCGCCGCCCACATCAACGGCTGGTACGAGGACACGAACCCGCTTCAGCTGCGTCCCGTCTATGGCGACATTCTGCGTCTCCGCGTACCCGAGTCTCTCCAGCCGCTTGTCACTCGCGTTGTCCGCGGCTTCGTCGAGGACCGCCCCCTCTACGTCATCCCCCGCGTCGACGGCACCATCGCAGTGGGAGCGACAACCCGCGAAGACGACCTTCCCCGCCGCGTCGGCAGCGTCTACGACCTGCTCCGCGACGCCATCCGCGTCGTCCCCGGCCTCGAGGAATGCGAACTCCTCGAAGTCACCACCGGCGCCCGCCCCGGCACGCCCGACGATCTCCCCTACCTCGGGCGCCTCCCGCACGCGCCACAGATCATCGTTTCCACCGGCTACTTCCGGCACGGCATCCTGCTCTCCGCTCTCGCTGCTCGCATGACCCGCGAGCTCATCGAAGAGCAGCCTCTCACTCTCGACCTCACCGCCTGCCATCCGCTTCGGCATAAGGACTAACCATGCACATCACCCTCAATGGCTCCCCACACGAGACCAACGCCACAACACTCGCCGAGCTCATCACCGAACTCGGCGCGCCTGAGGACGGCACTGCCGCCGCTATCAATGCCCGCGTCGTGCCCAAGTCGGGGTGGCACACAGCGCTCGAACCCGGCGCGACCGTTGACTTACTCACCGCCGTCCAAGGAGGCTAAGAATGCTCACCATCGCTGATAAGAACTTCGACTCCCACCTCATCATGGGTACCGGCGGCGCCACGAGCTTCGACGCCCTCGAGTCCGCGCTCGCGGCTTCGGGCACGCAGCTCACCACCGTCGCCATGCGCCGCTTCAACCCTCACGCCGGCGGCGAGTCCGTCTTCGGGCTGCTCAAGCGACTGGGTATCGCACCGCTGCCCAATACGGCGGGCTGCCGCACGGCCCGCGACGCCGTGCTCACGGCACAGCTCGCCCGCGAGGCGCTCGGCACGAACTGGGTGAAGGTCGAGGTCATCACGGACGAGCACACGCTGCTTCCCGATATCGTGGAGACCCTCGACGCCACCGAGCTCCTCGTCGCCGAGGGCTTCACAGTTCTCGCGTACACCAGCGACGACCCGGCCGCAGCACAGCGCCTCGAGGACGCCGGCGCCGCCGCAGTGATGCCGCTCGGCGCACCCATCGGCACGGGACTAGGCATCCTCAACCCGCACAATATCGAGCTCATCTGCTCCCGCGCGCAGGTTCCCGTCCTCATCGACGCCGGTATTGGCACAGCTTCCGATGCCGCCCGCGCCATGGAGCTCGGCTGCTCCGGTGTCCTCCTCGCCAGCGCCGTCAACCGCTGCCAGGATCCGACGGCCATGGCGAACGCCATGCGCCTCGCAGTTGAATCCGGCCTTCTTGCGCGCGACGCTGGCCGCATTCCGAAGCGCGAACATGCCCAAGCTTCCTCCACCTTCGAGGGCTTCGCGTCGTGGCAAGAGGCGGTTCTGTGACGCCCTTATCTCCGGAGGAAGAACGTCGGACCGCCCGCCAAACCCTGCTCATCGGTCGCGACGCGCAGCAACGACTCCACAACGCACACGTCCTCGTCGTGGGCGCTGGCGGCCTGGGCTGCCCGGCACTGCAGCAGCTGGTAGCAGGAGGCATTGGCAAGCTCACGCTCGTCGATGACGACGTCGTGGATCTGACAAACATCCACCGGCAGGTGCTCTTTGGTGCAGCGGACGTTGGTCGCCCCAAGGCGGAGGTCGCAGCCGCCCGAGTACGCGACCTCCAGCCCGGCGTGCAGATCGACGCGCGACGCGAGCGTCTCACTTCAGACAACGCGCTCGACCTCGTCGCCGTGGCAGACCTCGTCCTCGACGGCAGTGACACCTATGCAACGAAGTATCTGGTCGCGGACGCCTGCGAGATGACGTCGACCCCGCTCGTCTGGGGCACAGTCCTACGCTTCCACGGCGACGTCGCGCTCTTCCATTCCGGCGCCCACACCCCGGACGGTCGTGGCGTGGGCCTGCGTGATCTCCTCCCCTCCCCGCCGTCAGACACCGCGACGTGCGAGACCGCCGGCGTCCTCGGCGCGACGACATCCGTCGTGGGCGGACTCATGGCGACCACGGCCTTGGGGTTTCTCTCTGAACTCGACGCACCGGTCGGACGGGTGACGAGCTACGACGCCTTCCCGCCCCAGTTCCGCACGCTCACCGTGGGCGCAGACCCGGCGCGCCCACTCGTCACCCACCTGCCGGAAGCACAGAAGACTAGCGCTATCGCGCGATGGCCCGGCGCGGTTCTCGATATCCGCGAATACGAGGAGCGACTCTTGGTTGAGCTCACGCCCCCGCCCGGCACACGTCTCGTTGAGCTGCCACTCTCCCGCATCCACGACGACGCCCACGTCGCCAACGCCCTCCGAGAGCTCGACGCCGACGACGTGGGAGTCCTGTGTGCTCTGGGCAAGAAGTCCGCCGCTTTCGCACTGCGTTACGAGGAGCTCGCGAACACGTGCGGTGCACGCCTACACAACATTGACGGCGGAGCGCGTGTCCTCGGTTCCTAGCTAAACCAGTGGCATGTCTATCGAGCTCAAGTCTTGGTCGGTGACCGACTATCTCGACAGCCCTGAAACCATCGCCGCCTTCTCGACCGATCGCAGCTCACCGAGATCGTGAAGTCGCTCCGCGCCGTCGGGGTGCCCCTGCGCGTCAAACGATGGACGACTAGCCAGCGATTTCCTCGCGGAAGGTCTGCTCCAACGTCGTCGTGTCGTGGCCGATGAGCTGAGCCAGGGTCTCGGACGGGCCGTCGAGGCCGCCCTGGGCCACGGCGGTGTCCATGCCAAGCAGGAAGCCCATGGTGCCTTCGTCGACGCCTTCGGCCTCGAGCTTGGCGCGGTGGCCATCCTCGTCGGACTCGAGGAACTCGATTTGCTGGCCCGAGACGTCAGCGACGGTCTGGGCGAATTCGAGCGCGGTCCAGGCGGTCTGGCCGCCGAGCTCGAGGGTTTCGCCACGGTGCTCATCCGTCGTGGCGAGAACAGCGAGCGCCTCCGCGTAGTCCTTGCGGGAAGCGGATGCGATCGTGCCGTCGCCGGAGTGGGCAAAGTGTGCACCGCGGGCGACGACGAGCTGGTAGGCGTCGAGGTAGTTCTCGTTGTACCAGTTGTTGCGAGCAATCGTCGTGGTAATCGGCGAAGCAGCGAGACGCTCCTCCGTCGCCTTGTGCTCCGGCGCGACGAAGAGCGGAGAGTTATCCGCGCGGGTCGCCGAGGTGTAGATGATCTCCTTCACGCCGGCCTTCTCGGCTGCGTCGATGACGTTGGCGTGCTGCTGCTCGCGCTGGCCCACCTCGGAGCCGGAGATGAAGATGAGCGTCTCGACGCCATCGAGCGCGGCGTCGAGGGTCGCCGGATCGTGGTAGTCCACGACGGCGGTCTGCAGACCCACGTCGGCGAGTGCCTGCAGCTTGCCCTCGTGACGGCCCATGCCGCGGATATCGCCGGGCTGCACGCCTCGATTCATGAGTGCGACGACGGTGAGCGCGCCGAGCTGGCCGGTCGCGCCGGTCATGCCGATGGTGGTCATGGAAAACTCCTTACAGTTAGTGTGTTTTCCACGACTCTACCCCGCTTTAATCTTGAAGCGGCGAGCTAGCGGCCAAAGCCTGCGTTGCGGAGGGCATCGGCAAGCGAGCCGCCGCCCTGGTTGCCACGGGACTGCTTATTGCCGCCCTTGCTCTTCGGGCCGCCTTGGCGGCCCCCGCCGCGCTTTTTCGGCGCAGGCTGACCCGGCTCGTCATTAAGACGCAGCGACAAACCGATGCGCTGACGCTCGACGTCGACCTCCATGACCTTAACCTTGACGACTTGGCCGGAGCGAACGACCTCATGCGGGTCCGAGATAAACTTGTCGCTCATCGCGGAGACGTGGACGAGGCCGTCCTGGTGGACTCCCACGTCAACGAAGGCGCCGAAGGCCGCGACGTTGGTGACGGTGCCCTCGAGGATCATGCCCGGCTTCAGGTCAGAGACCTTCTCGACGCCCTCCTTGAAGGACGCGGTCTTGAACTCTGGGCGCGGGTCGCGGCCGGGTTTGTCGAGCTCCGCAATGATATCGGTGACGGTGGGCACGCCGAAGGTCTCGTCCGCGAAATCCGCGGGCTTGAGCTTGGTGAGGACGGCGGAGTTGCCGATGAGTTCGCCAACTCCCAGGCCGGTGGACTCAGCGATGCGAGCGACGACCGGGTAGGCCTCCGGGTGGACGGCGGACGCGTCGAGGGGATCCGTGCCGCCGGTAATGCGGAGGAAGCCGGCGGCCTGCTCGAACGCCTTGGGGCCAAGTCGCGGGACCTTCTTGAGTTCCTTGCGCGAAGCAAAGGAACCGTTCTCGTCACGGTAAGCAACGATATTGCCCGCGATGGTGGAGTTCACGCCGGCGACGCGCTCAAGCAGCGGGGCCGAGGCCGTGTTGAGGTCCACGCCCACGCCGTTGACGGCGTCCTCGACCACACCGTCTAGGGTGCGAGCAAGCGCGGTCTGGTTCACGTCGTGCTGGTACTGCCCCACGCCGATAGCCTTGGGGTCGATCTTGACGAGCTCCGCGAGCGGGTCCTGGAGGCGGCGCGCGATTGACACGGCGCCGCGGAGGGAAACGTCCATGTCCGGGAATTCATCGGCGGCCAGTTGCGAGGCGGAGTACACGGAGGCGCCGGACTCGGAGACCACGACGGGCGTGGGGCGCTTGCCGCCGGCCTTCGCGATGAGGTCCGCGACTTCGTTGGCCATCTTCTCGGACTCACGGGACGCGGTACCGTTGCCCACGGCCATGAGATCGACGGAGTGCGTCGCGCAGAGCCCGGCGAGGGTCTGCACGGCGTCGTTCCAGCGGTTCTGCGGCTGGTGCGGATACACAATCGCGGTGTCGAGCACCTTGCCGGTGGGGTCCACGACCGCGCACTTCACGCCATTGCGGTAGCCCGGGTCGATGCCCAGGGTCGCGCGCTGGCCGGCGGGGGCAGCAAGCAGGACGTCGCGCAGGTTCGTGGCGAAGACCTTGAGCGCGCCCTCTTCAGCGATTTCTTTGAGGCGCATGCGCACGTCGAGGCCAGACGAGATGTAGAGCTTGGTGCGCCAGCCCCAATGGACGGCGTCAGACAGCCATTTCGAGTCCTTGACATCCAAGTCGAAGCGGTCGGCAATGAGTCCCTCGTACTGCGCATCGTCGCCCGCGTCGAGGTTCAGTTGCAGGATGCCTTCGCTCTCACCGCGCAGGAGCGCGAGGATTCGGTGGGACGGCAGCTTGTCGAAAGGCTCAGAGAACCCGAAGTAATCCTTGAACTTCACGCCTTCCTGCTCCTTGCCCGCAACAACGCCAGCGGTCATGGTGCCGTCGGTAAACATCTTCTCGCGGACCTCGCCGACGAGGTCCGCGTCGAGTGCGAAACGGTCGATGAGGATGGCACGGGCGCCCTCGAGGGCCTTCTTCGTGTCTTCGAAGCCCTCGGTCTTGTAGTGTTCCGCCAGCTCGGCCGGGTCCGCGGTCGGATTCTCGATCAGCTTATCGGTGAGCGGCTCGAGGCCAGCCTCGCGCGCGATGTCCGCCTTGGTCTTGCGGCGCTTTTTGTACGGCAGATACAGGTCCTCCAGGCGCGCCTTGGTCTCGCAGCCGAGAATGAGCGCCTTGAGGTCGTCCGTGAGCTTGCCCTGCTCCTCGATGGCGGCAAGCACCGTCTCCTTGCGCTCCTCGAGTTCACGCAGGTACGTCGCACGCTCCTCGATGGTGCGCAGCTGACTGTCGTCGAGCCCGCCGGTGACTTCCTTGCGATAACGCGCAATAAACGGCACGGTATTGCCCTCGGCGAGCAGCTTGAGCGCTGCCTCGACCTGGGACTCGCGTACCCCGATTTCTTGTGCAATGGTAGCTGCAATCATTCGCCTGATTCTACCGGTCGCTTTAGACTCGATCTGTATGAGGGATTGCATCGTCATCGGCGGCGGCCAAGCCGGACTCGCGACCGCGTACTACCTGCGCCGAGCTGGAATCGAACCGCTCATTCTCGACGATCAGAACGGCCCCGGCGCGGCGTGGCGCCATGTGTGGCCGTCCATGACGCTGTTTAGCTTGGCGAGCTTTTCTAATCTGCCGGGCATGCCTATGCCGCACTATGACGGTTTCCCGCCAGCCAGTCACGTCATTGCATACCTAGAGAAATACGAGGAGCGCTACGGCTTCGAGGTGCACCGGCCCGTACACGTGTCCTCCTTGTCGTGGACTGGTTGCTCCTATGCGCTGGAGACCTCCGTCGGCGCGATGGAGGCGCGCACCGTCGTCGCAGCGACGGGCACGTGGTCCGCGCCGTACGTGCCCTTCGTCCCCGGCGCCTTCGACGGGACCCAATGGCATTCGGCCCGCTACCCCGGACCTCAGCCTTTTGAGGGCACGCGCGTCGCCGTCGTCGGCGCGAAGAACTCAGGCGCGCAGATCGCAGCGGAGCTCACCCGCGTCGCTGACGTGACGTGGTACACCCGCCACGAGCCGCGGTGGATGGCGGATGATGTGGACGGGCGCGTGCTTTTTGAGGACGCACACCGCCGCGCCATTGCGCTGATGCGCGGCGAGCCGGATCCCGGGCCAGGCCCTACCGGGGACATCGTCATGCTGCCAGAGATCCTCGAAGCGCGTGATTCCGGCAGGTTGAAAGCGACACCGATGTTCGACTCCCTCGACCGGGTCAAGGCAGATCACTTGATTTGGTGCACCGGGTTCCGTCCGGCGCTGCGCGCGCTGCGGGCTGTCCTTGACTCTTCGAGCGGCACGCCAGTGCCGCTCCATCCGGGTCTCTTTCTCGTGGGCTACGGCGACATCGTGGGCCCGGGCGCCGCGACGATAACCGGCGTAGGTCCGTATGCCAAGCGCGCAGCGGCCGGAGTTAAAGAGCTTCTCAACGACTAGGCTAAACGCCCTTTCCCCACCATAACTTCGAAAATCTGACAGATTTTTAAGAGTTAGGGTGGGGAAAGCGCTGGGGCTCGGCATGCTACAGGCACTGCGCCTTGCCGGGACGCGTATCAAAGGCATCGTCAGCGAGGTGGCCCTCGTTGGAGGTGCCGTACCAGAGCGCGTTCTCCGGCAGGGCCGCGACGACGGCCTGCGTCAACGCGCGCGGGGCAAGTTCGGTCTCCACGTTGAGGGTGAGGCGGTACGTGCCCTGGGTAATCGGCATGGAGTCGTACTTCGCAGTGTATTCGGACACCAGGATGTTCTCCGGGGTGCAGGCGGACTCGACGAGGGTACATGACTCACGCTCGACGGTCGTCTCGGGAGCGAGGGCCGCAGCGAGGTCGAGGCCCGCGATGTCCTGCGGCGACATGAGCACGGTGAGATCAGTATTAGCCTTCATATCCAAGTTCCTTTAAGTAAGCGCGGTCTTTGATGTCCAACGCCACGCCTTCCAGCAATTCGGGGCGGCGCTCCAGAGTTCGCTTGAGGGCTTGGTCGCGGTGCCAGCGGTCGACGAGCGCGTGGTTACCGGAGGTGAGCACTTCGGGAACCTCGAGCCCGCGCCATTCGCGGGGCTTGGTGTAACTCGGGCCCTCGAGCAGCCCATCGGAGAAGGAATCCTCTTCGTGCGAGCGTCTATTGCCCAGGACGCCCGGGATCAGGCGTACGACGGCCTCGGCGATGACGAGGACGGCAACTTCCCCACCGATGAGGACGTAGTCGCCAATGGAGACCTCGCGCACGCGGTACCGGTGCGCCGCATCATCGACGACGCGTTGATCGATGCCTTCGTAGCGTCCGCATGCGAAGACGATGTGCTCCTCGCGGGACCAGGCGCGGGCATCGGGCTGCGCGAAAGGCTTTCCAGCGGGAGTTGGCACGATAAGCAGCGGCAACGACGGGTCTTCGCCTTCACGCACGTCACGACCCTCGTAGGGGGTTGCCTCAACGCCCTCAACATCGTCGTGCGTCGGACGAGCAAGGTGCGGAAGCGAGGACTCGAGTTCAGTGGCCGCGGCGGTCCCCGCGGCGACATCATCCAGCGCAGGGCCCCAGACCTCCGGCTTCATGACCATGCCAGGGCCGCCGCCAAACGGCGAGTCATCCACTGACTTGTGGACGTCCGTGGCCCAGCCGCGCAGGTCGTGGACGCCGACAGAAAGGCGACCTTGTTCGATGGCTTTGCCCAGCAGCGCGTGGCGCAGCGGGTCGAGATACTCGGGAAAGATGGTGACAACGTCGAGCCTCATAGATCGAACAGCCCCTCTGGCGGAGTGATGGTGCACGTGCCAGCCTCCAGGTCAATGTCGGGCACAATTTCCTCGACGAACGGGACCAAGACTTCCTTGCCACCGTCGAGAGTGAGCTCGAGGAGCGACTGCGCGGGGCCGTGCGTGACACCGGTGACCTCACCGACATCGGCACCGTTGTGAATGACGCGCAGGCCTTCGAGCTCGTGGTCGTAGAAGCCATCATCGTCCGGGTCGTCAAGCGGCGGCGCGAAGAACTGGGTGCCGCGCAGCGTATCCGCCGTCGTGCGATCCTGAATCTCCTCGAAGAAGATAAGGAGTCGTCCCTTGTGTTCGCGCACGGACTTCACCGTGAGCGTGTGTTCCTTCTTTCCTTGCGTGCCATGCAGGACCTCGCCCACGGCGTACCGGATCTCCGGTTCGTCCGTCGTGGGCTCGACAACGAGCTCGCCCTTGATGCCGTGCGATTTGATGACGCGGCCGATGAGTAATTCCATGCCGCCTACTCTATCGGGTCAGGCTTTCGCTGCGACTAAGAACACCTACCAGGCGGTAGAGCGAGCCCGTAGGCTAGGCACATGACAACTCCAGAAAACCCTTCCTCCCTGCCCATCAATGACGTGACGACCTTCGGCGACGCCGCGCACGAGGGCGGCGGACTCGTCTTCCTCGATTTTCTTGCGGAGGCGCCTGCTGCCGATGCCTCCCGCCCGCGCCCCGCAGTCAAGCGTGTCCTCAGCGGACACCGCGCCAACTACATCGTCTTCACCTTCGTGCCCGGCCAGACCTTGCCGGATCATAAGGCGGCCCATCCCATCACCGTGCACGTCCTCAAGGGCTCTGTGCTCTTCGAGTGCGAAGGCGACACCCACGAACTGCACCCGGGTGTCGCAGTCCACCTGCCGGCCTACCTTCCGCATGCGGTGCGGCTGCCGGAAGACTCTGATCACAGCCAGGCGATCATGCTGCTCACCATGCACACGGGTAAATAAAGCCGATAAGAGCTGGCGATAACACCCACTGGCCTGAGACACTTATAATCTGTTTCTGTGAGTACTAAGCCTTATCACCACGGGAACCTCAAGGGCGAGTTGTTGCGCGTCGCCGAAGAGATCGGCCGCGAAGAAGGCCCCGAGGCGATCTCCATTCGCCAAGTCACCCGCCGCGTCGGTGTGTCCCCCACGGCGGCCTACCGCCACTACACGGACCAGGAGGAGCTTCTCAACGCCGTATCCACCCGCGCGGTCGACGAGCTCATCGCGCGTCTCAACGTGGTCCTCACCGATCACGAGAGCCGCCCCCTCGTTGCGGACCGTATGATGGCGTGTGCGTGGGTCTCTTCAACTTCGCGATGGAAGAGCCCCAAATGTTTCGTTGCATGCTCGCCGGACGTGGCTTGGACCTTCCCACCGTGATGGGCGGCAGCGGCGGTGATGAGGAGCATCTCGAGCCGCACGTACAGGCGCTGCGGGAATTCTCCGAGTGTTTCCGCATCCATGCCCAGCGCACGGATGGCGTGAGCCACCTCCAGTACTTCATGCAGAACGCGCTCGCCGCGTGGTCCACGGTCCACGGCTTTACCGTCCTATGTACGACCGGCCAGATGGCGGATCTGCCGCGTGAGATGAAGAACGAGCTCGCCCAAGGCGTCTTCGCCTCTGCCATGCGCGGCACAGACTTCGCGGATGTCAACGACCCGTTCCGCAACTACCCCGACGGCCAGCCGGATTCGGACGACGATACCTAGGCCGTCGCGCCCATTACGTTGGTAGCAGTTCCACCCTAGGGCACCGAAGATTCATAGCCCGTCCACCCGGGTGGGCGGGCTATGTTGATGGTTTATGTCCATTCCCGCCATCCGAAAGGACAGCGGAACTAGCCACTGGCTTCGTATGGCCTATTCCTGTCCCTGTCTGACAATGATCCGGGGGGTGTTCCTGCTCTAGGGGCACATTGTATGGGCAAGAACGCACGCGACCCCGCAATTGCGAACGGTTACGGGGTAGCGCTTAAGCAGAATTACTCTGCGGACTCCTCAGCCGGAGCTTCCTCAGCAGCCTCAGCCTCAGCGGCAGCCTTGGCCTCAGCCTCGGCGGCGGCAGCAGCCTCAGCAGCAGCCTTAGCCTCGGCCTCTTCCTTGGCCTTGCGCTTCTTCTCGGTGATGGCCTCGAGGGTCGGGCCGTTGGCAGCCTCAGACAGAGCAGCGTTGAAGAGGTCAAGCTTGGACGGCTTCTCCTCGGCAACCTGGAGGGTGCCCTCGGCGCCCGGCAGGCCCTTGAACTTCTGCCAGTCACCGGTGACCTTCAGCAGAGCGAGTACCGGCTCGGTCGGCTGTGCGCCGACGCCCAGCCAGTACTGTGCGCGCTCGGAATCGATCTGAATGAGGGACGGCTGCTGCTTCGGGGAGTAGATGCCGATGTTCTCGATAGCCTTACCGGAACGACGGGTGCGGGCATCAGCGATGATCACGCGGTACTCAGGGGTACGGATCTTACCGATACGCTGCAGCTTAATCTTAACGGCCATGATTGGCTCCTTTGTGTGTAGTCACTGGGCAGTACAGACACGCGAGCCGTGTGCTCGCGCCGGTTCAACCCTCGGATTTAGCCTGCGTGTGACATGCCCGCCGTCCGTAGGCGGTGGGGGCGTTACGCAGGATAAGTATCAAATTGTGCCGCCACATGCGTGGCAACCCGACATATATTACAGGCAACCAGGCCAATTCCGGAAATCACGTCGCGTCAGTTCCGGTTTTCATGCATGCGCCAGGTAACCTTACGGGCCGTACCTAGTTTATAGCTTCCCGTTTGCCTGCTCTTTCTTTCCCCCGTCTCCTGCGACGGGATTATAGGAGGAGCACTAAGGACGAGGTCAGGACCCACCCACACCATGGCAGAATCAACACGAAATTTCCGCTACCGTTACGATCTTGATGGGCTGCGCGGCATCGCGATCGGCCTCGTCGTTCTCTATCACGTCTTCGTGGGACGCGTCTCCGGCGGCGTGGACGTCTTCTTGTTGCTCTCCGGCTACTTCTTCCTAGGCTCCCAGCTACGCTACGTGGAAAAGCCACATGCCTCCTTTAACCCGTGGTGGCCGATCTGGCGCACGCTGCGCCGCCTGGTCCCGGCGCTTGCGCTTACGGTGGGCGCTACGTACCTCCTCGTCAAGTTCTTCACCCCGCAACTGCTGCGCACGGAGCTCGTCCAGCAGATCACGGCGACGGTGTTCTACTACCAGAACTGGGAGCTGGCACGGCAGAACGCCGATTATGCGGCGGCATCGGCAAGCACCTCGCCGCTGCAGCACCTGTGGTCCATGGCCGTGCAGGGCCAGTTCTATGTCATGTCCATCGCGCTTGCGCTGGGCCTGGGGCTCCTCGTCCGCGCACTAGGCCGCCGCACCCTCACCGTGCAGAAGATCGCCGGCCCCATCCTCGTTATCGTCACGATCGCGTCCTTCGCGTACGCCTGCCGCTTTGGTCTCTACGGCCCGGCCGCAAACTACTACTCTACGTGGTCGCGTGCGTGGGAGCTCACGCTCGGCGGCGTGCTCGCCATCTACGGCGCAAAGCTGGCCATCCCCCAGCGCTTTTCCAACTTCTTTACGGGCTTCGGCCTCCTCGCGCTCATCTGCACGGGCGCGCTTATCGCGAATACGACGGCCTACCCCGGCCCCCTGTCTTTGCTGCCGCTCGGCGGTGCCGTGCTCATCATTCTGGGCGGCGGCGGATCCCTGTCCCAGGCCATGGCCTCGAAGAAGGCACGCTGGCTCGGCGACATCGCCTACCCGCTCTACCTGTGGCACTGGCCGCTACTCATCCTGTCCACGGCGTACCTGGGCATGGAGCGCCCCACCTGGTGGCTGGGCGTTATCATCATCGCCATCTCGCTCGTCCTCGCGGATCTCACGCACCGCTTCCTCGAGCGTCCGCTGCGCCAGCGCCGCAAGCGCCCGACGCGTGACGATATGCCGGTCAATTCTGCGCTCGCCTCTCTGCGCACTACGGCCGGCGCCTGGCGCGGCGTGGGCGGCGTGCTTATGGGCGCTGCGACCATTGCACTGCTTACTATTCAGCCCGTGTGGATGTCCCAGGTCCGCGACGGCGAGGGTCTCACCCTCGACCCCGCGCGCTACCCCGGCGCCATGGCGTTCAACGGCACCCCGGCCCCAGAGGGTGTCACGGTCCAGCCGGATCCTATCCTCGTGGGCGGCATCATGCCTCCGACCTCGACCTCGCATTGCTTCGTGGCGAAGCAGGCGGATCCGGACTTCTACAACACGGAACGCGTCGACGGCACGCCGTGCATCTTCGGCGACCAGGATGCGGACTTCAAGGTCTACCTCGTCGGCGGTTCCCACGCCGAGCAATGGGCCTCGGGCCTAGACAAGCTTGGCCGCGAGATGCACTTCCAGCTCGTTCCGATTCTCCGCCAGGACTGCCCCATCGAGTTGGGCGATGACGTCACGGTCACCCCGGAGTGCAAGACCTGGGCCGAAGGCGCCGTCTCGCAGATCGTCGAGGGCGGTGCGGACCTCGTCATCTCCAACACGACGCGCCCACAGGACTTCTTCGGTCACGGCCCCGACGTCGTGCCGGCCGGCTACGCCGCGTTCTGGGACTACCTCGCGGAGCAGAACATTCCGTTCATGGGCCTGCGCGATAACCCGTGGGGCTTCGACGCCGCTGGCGTGGGCCGCGAGTTTGACGAGTGCTACGTCGCAACCCAGGACGTGGACGCGTGCAGCATGGACCGCAACCAGGTCTACGCCCCAGTGGATCCGGCCGCGATTGTGCTTGCGAAGTACAAGAACATGATCGCCATCGATACCTCCAACTGGTTCTGTGACGACACGCAGTGCCCCGTCATCATCGGCAACGTCTTCGTCTACCGCGACATGCACCACATCTCGAATGCCTTCGCAGACTCCGCGATGCCGCTGCTGCGCCAGTACATCGAGCCCTTCATGAAGGGCGAGACGGTCCAGCAAGAGGCTCCCGATGCCCCCGCGGGCGACGACCCCGCAGCCCCCACCGCCACGCCATACGACGAAGCACACCAGAACCCCCGCACCACGGCGCAAGTTGCCCCCTACCCCATGGTCGCGGCACCCACCGCGGTCTAAACCCGCCTCACGCCGCACATGGCCCTAGGAGGTTGGTCATTTACCCAGCTCGCCGAATTCCTATGAATTTCGGTGAACAGCGCGAATGGCCAACCTGCTAGGGCCTTCTCGTTTTACGAGGCGGCTTGGAGTTGCTTCCATGCCTGCGGCACGTACGCACACGTCGGGTCAGAGGCGAGCGGATCGCCCGTCATGGCGAACGCAGTCGACCGCGAGCCACCGCACACGGAGGCAAATTCGCACACGGAGCACTTACCCGACCACTGCTGCGGATCGCGCAGCTTCTTAAACACCGGCGAGTTGGCGTAGATATCCGGCAGGGTCTGCTCCTTGACGTTTCCGCAGTGCATGGGCAGGAAGCCGTTCGGGTACACGTCGCCGAGATGGTCGATGAAGACGAAGCCGGAACCCGCGTTGATGGCCATGGGCGGACGCGGACGGCGAGTATGCTCGGCCGGTCCCAGCAGGCGCTCGGTTTCCGCGGTGAGGAACTTATAGAGCTCGCCGCCTTCGTAGGGCTGTCCCTTGGAGCGCTGAATGACAATGCGCCGGTACTGCGGGCCCTCCGTCGTCTTGATGGCGACGCGGTTGGACACGTCGTGGAGCCAGTTCATGGCGTCTTCACGCTCGAGCGGGTTGAGCGCACCAAGTCCCGTGCCGCGGCCGGTGGGCACGAGGAAGAATACGCTCCACAGCTTGGCGCCCATGTCGATGACGCGCTTGAGCAACGCCGGGGCTTCCTTCACGTTGTTCGACGTGATGGTGGAGTTGATCTGCAGGCGGAAGCCCACGTCCGTGACAATCTCCGCCATCTCGACGGTGCGGTCAAACGTGCCGCTGAAACCGCGGAAGTAGTCATGCGTTGCGGCCGTCGCACCGTCGAGGGACAGCGAGAGTGCCGAGCCTCCCACCGCCTTGAGGCCTTCCAGGCGCTCGCGGGTCAACCGTGGCGTCACGGACGGCGACAACGAAATGTTGAGCCCCAGCGAGGTGCCGTATTCCGTAAGTTCCTCCAGGTCACCGCGCTCGAACGGATCGCCGCCGGTGAGGACGACGATGGGACGCGGCTTGTCATAAGTCGCGATGGAGTCGAGCAACGCCTTGCCTTCCGCCGTGGTGAGCTGCCCCGGCGCCGGCTCGTGTTGCGCGTCCGCACGGCAGTGTTTGCACACGAGCTGGCACGCACGCGTGACCTCCCAAATAGCGATGAACGGCTTGGCGTTAATATCGTGGCGCACCTGGCGCACGATGGGCGTGTCCTTCACGGAGTCCCCTCACTGAAGCGAATGTTTTCTACAATTTTAGTCGTAGAAAACATTTCCGTGAAATCACACGCCGCTGTGCAGCGGCCAGTAATCCACACGCTCGATTCCACGAGCGAGGCTGGTCGTTGCCTGCGGATGGACGGGAAGGATAGTCCACTGGCTCGTCATGCATTCCTCATAAAAGGCGCATGACGAGTGGGGCAGGTGAACGGGTTACTTCTTCTTGCCCTGGCCGAAATCGAGGTTGTCGAGGTCGATGTTTTCCATACCCTTGGGCAGCTTCATGCCTCCCATGCCACCCATGCCGGGGAAGCCACCGCCTTGGCCCATCTGCTCCTGCATCTTCTGCAGTTCCTGCATGGAGGGCATGCCGCCGGGCATACCCGGCATTCCAGGCATGCCACCGCCGCCACCGAGACGCTGCTTGGCGGGCTTACGCTTGCCGTTCTTGCCCTTGCGGCCCTTGGGCTTCTTTTTCGTGGCGGAGCGGCCGCCGCCCATGCCAGGCATGCCGAACTGGCCGGCCATGCGCGACATCATCTTCTTCGCCTCGTTGAAGCGCTCGATAAGGGAGTTGACCTCAGAGACGGTCACGCCAGAACCGTTGGCAATGCGCTTGCGGCGCGAGGCGTTGAGGATCTTGGGATTCTCACGCTCTTCGGGGGTCATACCGCGGATAATTGCCTGGATGCGGTCGAGCTGCTTTTCGTCGACCATGTCAGCCATCTGCGACATCTGCTTGCCGCCCGGCATCATCTTGAGCAGGTTGCCGATGGGGCCCATCTTGCGGACCATGAGCATCTGGTCAAGGAAGTCGTTGAGCGTCATCTCGCCCGAGCCGATCTTCGCTGCGGCTTGCTCGGCCTTTTGGTGGTCGAGGGTGGCCTCAGCCTGCTCGATGAGGGTGAGCAGGTCGCCCATACCGAGGATGCGGCTCGACATGCGCTCCGGGTGGAAGACGTCGAAGTCGTCGAGCTTCTCGCCGGTCGATGCAAAAAGAATGGGCTTGCCGGTGACCTCACGGATGGACAACGCGGCACCACCGCGGGCGTCGCCATCGAGCTTGGTGAGCACGACACCGGTGAAGTCCACGCCGTCACGGAAGGCCTCGGCAGTCTGGACGGCGTCCTGGCCGATCATCGAGTCGATGACGAAGAGGACTTCATCTGGGTTCACAGCGTCGCGGATATTGCGAGCCTGCGTCATGAGCGTTTCGTCGATACCGAGGCGGCCGGCGGTATCGATGATGACCACGTCGTGCTGGGTGCGCTTGGCTTCCTCGATACCGGCCTGGGCGACGGCAACCGGGTCGCCGTGGGAGGTGCCCATCTCGTGCTCGCTGGTGTCGATGGACGTGCCGGGGTCCGGCGCGAAGGTGGGCACGCCGGCGCGCTCGCCCACGATCTGGAGCTGCTGGACCGCGCCCGGACGCTGGAGGTCACAGGCCACGAGCATGGGCGTGTGTCCGTTCTTCGCCAAGTGCTTGGAGAGCTTGCCGGCGAGCGTCGTCTTACCGGCACCCTGAAGGCCGGCGAGCATGATGACGGTGGGCGGGTTCTTCGCGAACTGGAGGCGACGCGTCTCGCCGCCGAGGATCTCCACGAGTTCCTCGTTGACGATCTTGACCACCTGCTGGGCAGGGTTGAGCGCCTCGGAGACCTCGGCGCCAGCGGCGCGCTCCTTGATGCGCTTGATAAAGCCGCGGACGACGGTCAACGAGACGTCGGCCTCGAGCAGCGCGAGGCGGATTTCGCGGGCCGTCGTGTTGATATCGGCCTCGGTCAGCTTGCCCTTGCCGCGCAGCCCGGAGAGGGCGGATTGTAGGCGGTCAGATAGTGATTCAAACACTACGGTGGCGCTCCCTTAAATAAATTTTGACGGATTTTCGCTTTTAACTACTCTAGTCGCTTGCCAAGGCCCGGGTCACATTCGCTACCACGGCAGAGCGGCTTACCTCGCCGCGCAGACGCGCATGGACGATCATTGTGGCGCCGAGAACCTCGTGGCGCAGCCACTCCACCTCCGGCAGCGCGCCCAGCAGATGGCCCAACGCGGCCACCCGCTCCGCAGTGCGCACAGTAAGCACCGCGCCGAGTTCAAAGACAGCGGTGGTCGGGGCGGGCTTAATCTCGGGAAGAACCGAGTATGTGCCCGACGCATAGGATTGGAGGAAACGCTGTTCATTGGCGGCATCGGCAAGCTGCTGCTGGACGGTGCGGATATCGAACTCCGCGGCGTAGCTGCCGTCCCGCTCGCGGATAATCCGCGAGCCGATGACGGTCCAGCCCAGCGCCGCGATGAGTGCGAGCGGGCGCACCATCTCGCGCTGGTACTCGCCGCACCAGTACACGGTAAGCCGCTCCTCCTCCCAGTCGACGCGCAGGCCGATATCGCGCGGGGCATCGACGATGGGCCGGGTAAGCGCCCAAGGCTCGAGCGCCTCCAGCGCGCGGGTCGTCATCACGTGGACAGCAGAGGCCAGCCGCGAGGTCCACACGCCGGGACCCGTCGAGCGGGCGTCGGCCTCCGCAAGCACGGCGAGCAGGGAAACGGTGAGCTGGTCGTAACGGGCGGCATCGAGAAGCGCGTCGCGCGCCTCATCCGACCAAGGGTCCATGCGCGCGGCGAGCTTGGCCAACGTCGTGTGCTCAGCGACGATGGTCTGCACGCGCGACATATCCGCGAGGTTGAGCCGCATGCGCTGGGCTTGGCGGACGACAATTTCCGCGCCGACCTGCTCGTGCGGGCGGTCGTAGCCTTTACCCATGTCATGAAAAAGCGCAGTCAAAAGCAGAAGGTCCGGCCGCGCGACGGTCGTGCGGGCCTCCGCGCAGCGCGCCACCGTGTTGATGGAATGCGCGTCGACGGAATGCGTGTGCGACCGCTCCCGCGGCAGAAGGCCACGGATATGCGCCCAGTCAGGCACGAGCCGCTCCCACAGGCCATGCGCGTCGAGGTCTCCGATGACCCGCGGGGTATGGCGCGGCGAGGACAGGATGGAGTAAAAGTCATCCACCGCGGCGTGTGGCCACCGGTCCGTGACCGTGGGTAGCCCTTGGAGCTGCGCCCACGTCGCCTCGGACACGGGAATGCCCGTGCGTGCCGACGCCGCCGCAACGCGCGTGAGCAGCCACGGATCCTCTAGGTTGGGGTTGCGCGAGAGCGTAATGGTGCCCCCGGCGTCGATGACGTCGATGTCGAGCGGCCGCCGGGTCCCTTTCCGCTCCGTTTTTCCTACGAGCCCGCGGGCGGTGGCCAGGCCTCTTTCTAGGGCGTGGTCGACCGCGCTGGCGGCCTCGACGAGCGCGGCGGAGAGCTCATAGCGGTCCTTAAAACCCAGGTCTTCCGCGATATCTGCGGCGAATTCGGGGTCGAGCGCGTCGCGATGGCGGCGCGCGTGGACGTGGAGCAGGGTGCGCACGTCGAGCAAAAGCTCTTTTTGCGTATCGAGCCGCGGACTATCGCAGAGGTTACCCAGCGCGAGTGCGCGCAGGAGCTGAATATCGCGCAGCCCTCCCCTGCCGTTCTTAAGCTCCGGGTTCGTCATCGCGGCGACGGCCCCGGACCGGTGCCAGCGCGCGATGGCGGTATCAATGAACGCATCGAACCCACGCTGGAGCTGGCGCCGCCAGACGGCGAGCAGCTTCGCACGGGCTTCATCGACGAGCAGCTTATTGCCCGCGACGTAGGCAAGATCCAGCTGCGCAAAGCCTGCCGATGCGTCTTCTGCCGCAATGTCCGCACACTCGTCCGGCGTTCGCACCGAGTAGTCGAGGTGGTACTTCGCGCCCCACACGGGGTACCACATCTGCGCGACCTTTTCCTCGTCCGGTTCCTTGTCAGCGGGATGGAGGAGAATGAGGTCGATATCCGAGTGCGGGGTCATCTCCTGGCGGGCGAACGACCCTGTCGCGGCGAGCGCGGTGCCTTCGGGTAGATCGAGGGAGCGGACAACGGCAAGCGCCGAGGCATAAGCCTCGGCGCGAATGTCGGATGGTGTCACGGGACTAAATGGCGGCTTCGCCGCGCTCGCCGGTGCGGACGCGGATGAGGTCCTCGACCGTGGTGACCCAGACCTTGCCGTCACCAATCTTGCCGGTGTACGCGGACTCGACGATGGCGTTGAGTACCTCGTCCACCTGCTCATCGGCGAGGACGATCTCCAGTTTGACCTTCGGCACGAAGTCCGTGGCGTACTCGGCGCCGCGGTAGACCTCGCTGTGGCCGCGCTGCTGGCCGAAGCCCTGGGTTTCCGTCACGGTCAGGCCGTGGACATCGAGCTGCTCCAGCGCTGCACGCACGTCCGGAAGGGTAAAGGGCTTGACTACTGCGGTAATGAGCTTCATGGTTTACTCCTTGACGTCGGTGCGCGGCGGGATGGTAGGCGCCGTGGAATTATTCGTACTGCCAATCATAGTAGCGTGTGCTCGCATGCCCGATTGTGCGGCCAGATCGTAACCCGACTCACGGTGCTCGGAAACATCGACACCGGTCTCCTCTTCTTCGGCCTCAATCCGCCAGCCGAGGGTGTACTTGAGTGCCAGCGCAATGACCAGCGTGACGATTCCAGCGAAGACCATAGCGACCACCGCGATGACGGTCTGAATGATAAGGAGCTTGACGCCATAGCCTGCATCGTCCGTAAGCAGGCCGCCCTCGCTGGCGAAGAGTGCCAAGCCGATGGTGCCCCACAGACCAGCGACGAGGTGCACACCGACCGCGTCGAGCGAGTCATCGAAGCCGAACGTGTACTTCAGCCCCACGCCCAGGCACGCCACCGCGCCGCCGATGCCGCCCAGAATCAACGAGGTCGCTGGAGTCAGCGCGCCAGCGGCGGGAGTAATGGCGACCAGTCCAGCAACAACGCCGGAGGCCGCGCCGAGAGACGTGGCCGCCTTATCGCGAATGGCTTCCACGGCCATCCAGCCGAGCATGGCCGCCGCGGTCGCCGCCGCCGTGTTGAGCCACGCCAGGCCCGCCAGACCGTCCGCGGCGAAGGCGGAGCCGCCGTTGAAGCCGAACCAGCCGAAGAAGAGCAGCGCCGCGCCCGTCATGACCATGGGAAGGTTATGCGGACGAGAGACCTTGGTGGGCCAGCCGGCACGCTTGCCCACGACGATGGCGAGAACGAGTGCCGCGGTACCAGCAGAGATATGCACAACGGTGCCGCCTGCGAAGTCCACCGGCGCGACTGCCGCGGTGGTCTCACCAGCCTCAGTGACGGTGCCGAAGATCCAGGAGGAAAGGGAACGCTCCGCGTGGGAGAGCAATCCCCCGCCCCAGACCATGTGTGCCAGCGGGAAGTAAACGAAAGTCGCCCACAGACCGCTAAAAGCCAGCCACGAACTGAACTTCACGCGACCCAGCAGCGCACCGGAAATAATTGCGGTAGAGATCACCGCAAAGGTGAGCTGGAATCCGATATCGATGACGTTTGCATACCCGGACGCCCCCTCAACGTAGTTGCCATCCGCGTCTGTAATAGAGTCACGCAGTCCGAAGAACTCGAACGGGTTCGCGACCACGCCGCCCCACGACTGCGTGCCGTAAGACATCGACCAGCCCCACAGGACGTAGACGACGCAGACCACGCCGAGCGCGCCGAAGGACATCATCATCATGTTGAGGACACTTCGCTTATCCGAGAGTCCGCCATAAAACAACGCCAGGGCCGGCGTCATGAGAAGCACTAATGCAGCAGAAATCAGCATCCATGCGGAGTTGCCGGAAGCCGCGGCCAGTTGATCGGGAGTCATCCGTCTCGCCCCTTTTCTATAGATTGATAGGTACACGTAGGACATTACCTATCAGGCCATAGAAAAGCAGCTCGGGTTCACCTTTCGGATGCCGTCCTTACTTCGGTAGGCACTATCACCTGCACTGTTACCCCCAATCACCCGAACGCCCGGCCTGAATGTAAAGACCTGCCCCCAAACACACCTCGCCCGCCCATACAGCTTCCCACCCTAAGCATTCGACAGCGTTGACGAGAACCAACGGGGATGGATATGCCGGGTTGGGTTAGCTCCCGAACACATAATCCAACGCCTTGAATGGAGGTAGCCTCTCATGGCCACCGTTCCGCCATTCAACCCGAACCACCCACCCGATCGTCATCCGCAACCTCGAACCCGGCCGCACCGACGCCTACGTCCCCACAGATGCCATCCGCGCGTTTATCTAAGCTCGCGACAGCACCTGACGCCGCGCCGACTGCACCGTGGACGCCAAGCACGCACAGCGTGACCACCGCGTCGTATACGGCGAAGGCAGAGACACCTGCACCGACAACCTCATCGCCGTGTGCCAACACCACCACAACGGGAAGACAGACCGGCGGTGGGACTACATCCTCGACCCCGCAACCGGAACCGTCTACTGGCTCGTTGAAGACGGCACCTGGGAATCCACCGAACGCAACCTCGTCCCCCACCCCGAACCCGAGGAGATCAGCTTCGACGACTAGAAAACACACAAAGACGCCAGCGAGCAGAAGCTCACCGGCGCCTCGTTCCTACTGTGCTGCAGCATCCCCCGGGGACTGCGGGTCGTCAGAATCCGGCACAATGCCGGCCGGCAGTGGATTGTCTGCCGCCACCTTGTGATCCTTAGACTCACGCGCGGCCTTGCGGCGTGCAAACTTCACGTCGGTGACCGTCACACCGTAGATGGAACGGCCCATGTAGAACGAGCCCACTGACCCGATAATCCACACGCCAAACAGCGTGAGCAGCACCTTGACTAGGTTCCAGAAGTCAAAACCAGTCATCGACCAATCGATGATGAGCTTGGCGAAAAGGAGCAAGGGCACGGCCACACCGACGGTGGGACCGAGCAGGTTGACACGCGTGAGGGCATCGGGAGCGCGCCATAGCGCCACGGCCGTTGCAACGACCATGACGGTGGCAGCGATGACGAGCACCGCCGCGATGATTTCTGCGATCGTCATGGGGTTTACCTCCTGCCCTTCGAAATAATGCGGGACATCGACAGGGTGGGCAGCACGCCGGCGACGATGGCGCCCAGCAACACGATGTCGTACGCAATGGACATGTCGTTGAGCAGCGTCCACGAAATAAACATGGCGATCATGCCGTAGAACACGAGGTCCGAAATCACCGTGCGGGTGAGCTCATCACGCGAGCGCAAGGCAAGCAGGAGGCCCGCGCACACGGCACCTCCCATGATGAAGATGCAGATTGCAACGATCCACCCGAAGAGGGAAAGATTCGCGAAGTCAATCATTACTTCTGCTCCTTTCGGTTGGCGCGGAGGAGATCAGCCGGTGTCGTCTTCGGCGTGTCCTCTGCCGCCAGCGGTGTGTCATCCGCCTGAGCCATATCCGGCGCGCGCATGTGTCGGCCAACGGTCTCCAAAGGATATTCGTAGAACGCTGGGTCGAGCTCTGTCGCGTCTCCTTGTCCGGGCACGCCGTAGTCGATGCCCTTAACGTGGGGCGCCAGGCGCTCTTCCATGTCTGCGAGGCTCGCCATCAGGTCAGCAGGATCGTCACCCTGTACTGCTTGCACGAGGACGATGCGCGGCAAGCCTTCACGCGGAGGTTCGCGCAAACCCAGCGACAGCGTTCCCGGAGTCGCCGTAATCGACGACGTAAACCAGAAGATATCCCAGGCATCGGTCACGCGCAGCGGGTAACGCAACACGACCGGATGATAGCCATTGTTCGGCTTCAAAGAATCGAGTGCGAGCGAGAAACCTGCGACAAAGATTTCCTTAACGAGCCACGGTGTATAGACGCAGCCATGCAGAATCCGCTTAATATCCATTTATCGGCCCTCCTGAATTCCATCGAGCTGCGGAATACCTACCGGGTCATCGCCCAAAATAGCGGCGGAGTAGGCATCCACATTGAGGAGATCGCCCGACGCCGTGAGCGTCACGTCGACAATGAAACCGGCGAAGATGAACATGCACAGCGAGCCCAGGATGAGCGCCAAGGACGGCGCCATGAGGTACTTGCGAATGACGAGTTCATCAGGCACCTTCTCCACCGGCAGCGGCTTGCCCCAGAAGACCTCACGCCACACGCGCAGCATGGACAAGAAGGCCGCGAAGGACGCGATGACGATAGCGGCGATGACGACCCAGGCCCACGCGGTACCGGTGCGCGCCACCTCGAAGACGATCATGACCTTGCCCCACATACCGGAGAAAGGCGGGAAGCCCACGATAGAGAAGGCACCGGCTGCGAAGATCCACGCGATGAGCGGGTCGCGGCGGGCCAAGCCAGACAGCTTGGACAAGGTTCCGGTGCCATACGTTTCCTCGATGGCGCCGGAGGCCAGGATGAGCGAACCCACCGTAATCATGTGGTGAATCGTGTAGAGAATGCCGGCAGCCAGCGCGCGCTGCGGGTCCTCGCTCGTAAAGGCGAGCATGACCAAGATGAACGGCATGCCATTGAGCATCTGATAACCCAGCACGCGGCGGATGGAGTTTTCCGCCAAGCCGCCAAAGGCGCCAATCGCCATGGAGATGATCATGATGACGATGATGAGCACGTTCCACCGCGCGTCCATGTCGAAGAGCACGACCCACAGGCGGAAGAGCATATAGACGGCGACCTTGGTGTGGAGTGAGGAGAACAGGCCCATGACCGCTGCCGAGGTGCCCGGGTAGGTACGCGGCAGCCAGGACTGCACGGGGAAGACACCCGCCTTCGCTGCGATGGCGATGACGATGAGTCCGGCCGCGACGGTGACCTGGCCGTTGCCAGCGGCAGCGCCTTTGAGCGCCGCGAGGTTGACCGCTCCAGCGACCGAGTAAATGTAGCCTACGCCCACCATGAGCAGCGTCGACGCAAAGAGGTTGACGAGGACGAAGGCGCGGCCTGCCGCGAGACGCGACCACGTACCGGACATGGTGATAAGGCCGTAGGACGGCAGCAGCATGACCTCGATGAACACGAAGAAGTTAAAGAGATCCGCGGTGATGAGCGCGCCGTTGACGCCGGTGATGAGGATGAGCGTCAACGCGGGATAGTAGCGGGACTTGGTCTCGCCGCCCACGATGGCGAACCAGTTTGCGCCGAACGAGACGATCATCGTCGTGATAATGAGCAAGGCTGAGAAAGAGTCGGCCGCAAAGGCGATACCGGCATTGCCCACGTACAGACCCACGGTATGCGCGACGACGCCGTTCTGCGACGTAAACGCCAGCAGTCCAAGGCCGGCGAAGATGCCGATACCCGGGATGATGAGCATGATGGCGTCACGCACGCGGCGCCATGGCGCCAGTAGAGCCAGCGCAGCAGAAACGAGCGGGACCGCGGGGAACAGCGGGAGGAGCTGACTTGCAAGTTGCATTACTTCTCGCCTCCTTCAACATCCGCGGCGTTGGGAGAAACCGCGCCCTCATCCTGGTTCTTAATGCGTTGCACCGCATTAGCGGAGCGCTCCAGAATGTCGCGGTTCTTTGCGTCGCGACCCAAGGTGCTAAACGCGTGGTCGACGGTGTTGTCATCCACAGGCTCGACGACATCCGTGTCGTCGTTGGCGCCCATAGCCGCCATGGTAAGCAGAATCGTCGTTGTCGCCATGGAGATGACAACCGCCGTAAGCACGAAAGCCTGCGGCAGCGGGTCTGCCATCTCGGCGGCATCGACGCGAGACGGGAAGGATTCGCCGCGGTAGGAGTAGACGCCCGTGGCCAGCAACGTAAGGTTCGCAGCGTGACTAAAGGCCATCATGCCCAACACAATGTGGACAAGGCCACGCTGTTGGATGAGATAGACCGCAGCGGCCATCAAAATACCGATGGTAAGTGCGAGATACATTTACTTCTCCCCCTTCTTCCGTGCTGCGCGAACAGACGGCTTTTTGGTGCGGGCCTCGCGTTCATTGAGCAAGGCCAACGGGTCGCTCGAGGGGTTGATCGGGGCCGGGTACGGATCGTCCGCGTTATCCATAGTGATGCGCGGCGTCGTGGGAAGCGAGGAGTCGTCCCCGTGGACCCACGGCAGGTAGTCACGCTCTGTACCGGGGCGCAAATAACCGCCCAGGGCGTTGATGGCCATGGTGAGCATGCCCAACACCGCAAGGTAAATACCCAAGTCGAAGATCATGGACGTTGTCCAGTGTTCGCCAAAGGCCTCGGCGTGAATAGCAGCAAGGAAGCCGCCGTTGCCCCAGCCGTGGTGGAAGTAGCCCACAAAACCGGCGGACAGCGCGACAAGGATGCCGATACCGGTGAGGTGGATAGGCGTCATGCGGCCGAAGACGATCTCATCCGAGCCACGGGACATGTACGCCAAGCCGATGGCGGCACCCATGATGAGCGCGGCCGGGAAGCCTCCGCCCGAGGCCTGGTGTCCGCGGTAGAAGACGATGAGCGACAAGATGGCCAGCAGCGGCGCCACCAGAATGAGCGCCTTGCGCAGCGGCACGGAATTGAGCTGCGACTGGCCAAAGGGCGCCGGGCGCGTACCCGAGGTAAACGGGAAGCGCGGCAGCGTCGAGGTAATCGCCGCAATGACGACGGCGGCCATACCCAGCACGGACAGCTCACCCAAGGTATCAAGTCCACGGAACTCGACGATGATGGTCGCCACAACATTGTCGCCGCCAGTAATTCCGGGGGCCTCGTTGAGGTACCACTCCGCGAGGCTCGAGCGCTCACGGCGACCCATGAGAGCCCACACGC
This sequence comes from Corynebacterium sp. SA-MJD20WY100, assembly GCF_039822565.1. Lineage (NCBI taxonomy): Bacteria > Bacillati > Actinomycetota > Actinomycetes > Mycobacteriales > Corynebacteriaceae > Corynebacterium > Corynebacterium sp. SA-MJD20WY100. The sequence continues at coordinate 48,348 of NZ_JBCJKS010000017.1, forward strand.
CGAGGAAGGCGGCGATACCCGCAAGGATGGCGATGACAATCGAGCCTGTGCGACGCGAGGTGTTCTGCACGGTGTGGAAACGCTCCGGCAGGTAACGCAGGACCATCATCATGACGATGACGGACAACGCCTCAACGAGGAATTGCGTAAGCGCCACGTCCGGCGCGCCCATGATGAGCATCTGCAGCGTCACGCCCGCACCAGCGATACCAATCATGACAGCACCGGTGAGTCGGTTGTGCGTGCGCACCAGGCCAATCATGGACAACGCCACGATGAGCAGCGGGATGATATCCCACGGGTTGTCCAAGCCAGGAACGCGCGGTGCCAACGCGACGCCGTCAACGCCCTCACCAATGAGAGCGGCACCTGCAAGGACGATAATGAGCAGCACGATTGGCAGCATGAGCCGCGAGGGATTATGCGTATCAGACATGCGGCCGAGCTGGCGGCCAATCCACGTCGCGCCCTTCTGCATGGAGTGTAGGAGCTCGTTGCCGCTGCGCGGCAGGAACGGGCGGGACTCGAACGCGGCCCAGAAGCGCGTGCGGAACACAACGCCCACAACACCCAGCACGAGCACCGTCACCGAAATGAGAAGCGGGATGGTAAGACCATGCCACAGTGCCAAGTGGGTGTGGGACTCTAAGCCGACCGCATCCACGACGGCATCAACAGGCTTGTCCGCACGCCCCATGATGAACACGAGCGGGAAGGACATGAATCCGGGCAACGCGGCCGGGAGCCACAGGCGCACCGGAGCCTCGTGGACGCCACTGACATCACGCGGGCCGTCGAAGAAGGCGCCGAAGACGATCTTCGCGGAATACGTAAAGGTAAAGAACGCGCCGATGCCCGCGGCAAGCAATAGGATCACCTGGCCGGCTGATCCAATCGGGGCATCCTCAAACGCGGTGAGCATGCCTTCCTTGGACACGAAGCCCAGCAGCGGCGGGACCGCCGCCATGGAGGCTGCGCCGATGACCACGGAACCAAAGGTCCACGGCATCTTGTTCCACAGCACACCCAAGCGACGAATGTCGCGGGAGCCCGTCTCGTGGTCGATGACGCCGATGAGCATGAACAGCGAAGACTTGAACAGCGCGTGCGCCGCTGTGTGCACGATGGCGGCCGCAATGGCGAAGGGGGTGCCGACGCCGATGGTCGCCACAATCCAGCCCAGGTGCGAGACGGTCGAGTATGCCGTGAGCTTCTTCAGATCGGTCTTTTGCACCGCGAAGACGGCGGACATGATCGCCGTGCCCATGCCCACCACGATGAGTAGCCAGTTCCATACGGCCACGTCGTGGAAGATGGTGGAGAAGCGCACCAGCAGGTAGATGCCCGCTTTGACGACGGCCGCGGCGTGCAGGAAGGCCGAGACCGGCGTCGCCGCTGCCATGGCTTCTGGGAGCCAGAAGTGGAATGGGAACTGCGCGGACTTCGTAAACGCGGAAATCGCCACGAGCACCGCGACGCCCGCGGTCAGACCCGGGCGCTGCGCCCACACGTCGGAGGCCAGAATGAGCTCAATGTGCGTCGTCCCTGCCGCCGTCGCCGCAATCGCCAGCGCGGTGAGCAAAGTAAGTCCACCAATGAAGGTGAGGATCAACGTGCGCTGGGAGCCTGCCTCGCCGCCGGAGCCGGAACGCGCGATGAGCATGAACGACGCCAGGGAGACAAGCTCCCACGCGACGAAGAGCAACACCACGTCATTAGCTAACACCAGCAGGAGGATGGACAGCATGAACGCCGTCATCAGGACGTAGAAACTGGTATTTCCCTGTCTCTTTGGCAAATACGCCGCCGAGTAGGTAAAAACCACAGCGCCGATGATGAGAGCAAGCAAGGCAAAGAAAGCACTCAGCGCGTCCGCGCGCAGGGACACGCTCACGTCCGTGCCCGGTTCCACGAAATCGCGAACCCAGGTATACGTGACGGTGAGAGGCGTGCCGTCCAGCACGTCCCCCAGACGAGAGATGATGAGTCCCGCGGCCACAACAAAAAGGACCGCAAGCGGATAGCCCGCCTGCCGGTCCATGAGCTTGACGAGCCCGGGTGCAAAGATCAATGCCAAGGCTGCGAGGAGGACAACAAAGCTAAGAGTCACGAAAGAACTCGCCTCACAAACATTGGTTGAAATAGGACAGATGCGCATTAAATACAGCGTTTTCAACCCTACCATCGGGCCTCGTCCCAGGTCACATTACCTTTCGTTCGTTCGATGAGGCACAGAGCTTTCCGATGCCCCCTTACCACGTCCGCATATGTGATGCGGGAAACAAGATGGTTAGGTACGGTGAAATAAAGTCACTATCTCCTAAGGACACCGCTATGCACCCTCGCTTTCTCGCACTCCCCACCTGGACGTTCAGCGTCGACATGCGCGACGGCGACTTCATCATCGACGCGGACGGCGCCGAGGATCCGGATTTCGTCGCAACGAAGACCGCCGGCGATTAAGCAGACAAAAAAGGAGCCCCGCAATGAACTGCGGAGCTTAGCACTTGTGCGATTTACTTCTTGTCGCCAAGCAGGGCGTCAACGAAGCCCTCAATCTCGAACGGCGCGAGGTCATCGGCGCCCTCGCCCAGGCCCACGAGCTTGACCGGCACGCCGAGCTCCTCCTGAACCTGGAAGACGATGCCGCCCTTAGCGGTGCCATCGAGCTTCGTGAGCACGACGCCCGTGATATCCACGATCTCGCGGAACACACGCGCCTGTACGAGGCCGTTCTGGCCCACGGTCGAGTCAATGACCATGAGGACCTCGTCGACCTCCGCCTTCTTCTGGACCACGCGCTTGACCTTGCCCAGCTGATCCATCAAGTCAGTCGACGTGTGCAGACGGCCGGCCGTGTCAATGAGTACCACGTCGACGCCCTGCTCCACGCCCTTCGCGACGGCATCGAATGCGACGGATGCAGGATCCGCGCCTTCCTTGCCGCGCACGGTATCGGCGCCGACGCGGCGACCCCAGGTCTCGAGCTGGTCAGCAGCCGCGGCACGGAACGTATCCGCCGCACCGAGCAGGACGCGGTGGCCCATGGCGACGAGCACGCGGGCGAGCTTGCCCGTGGTCGTCGTCTTGCCGGTGCCGTTGACGCCCACAACCATGATGACCGCCGGCTTGCCTTCGTTCGGCATGGCTTTGATGGAGCGGTCCATCTCGGGGTGGCCGACCTCGATGAGCGACTCGCGGAGCATCTCACGGGCCTCCGCCTCGGAGTTCACGCCGCGCTCGGCGATCTTCTCGCGCAGAGACTCGGTGACCTTCATCGTGGCCTTAGTACCTAGGTCCGCCATGATGAGGGTATCTTCGATTTCCTCCCACGCGTCATCGTCGAGGTCGCCCGCAGACAGGATGCCCATGAGGCCCTGTCCGATGGCATTCTGCGAACGCGACAGGCGTCCACGCAGCTTGCCCAGACGGCCAGCCGCCGGCGCAATGTCCTCCATCGGCTGTTCCGGCGTCTCCACCAGTTCGGTGTCCGCGGACGCGGTCTCGGACGTCGGCTCCTCCGGAACCTCGGTGACCTCGCGGGCTTCAGCTGCCGATGCCGTCTGTGCCTCGGCCGCTGCCGCAGCCTCCTGGGTGCGCTCGCGATCCGCGTCGTCTTCGATGTCGCCGACCGCATCCGCGGTGTCGGCGTCATCCGTATCCTCAGCAACCTCGTCAAAGACCGGCGAGTCTTCCGTCGCGGATTCTTCCTCGACCTCGTCGCGCGTGGTCTCCGCCGCGGCATCCGCCTTGGCAGCGGCTTCTTCGGCCTCCACGTTCTCGGCCGCCGCCGCACTAACAGCTGCTGCTGCAGCAGGCTTCTCCGGTTCCGGTTCCTGAACCGGGGCGGTCGGCTCGGACTTCACCGGCTCTGGCTTAGTTTCCTCGACGACCTTTGAGTCTTGGACCGGCGCAGCGGGATCCGACTTCACGGGCTCTGGCTTCTTAGGCTCAGTCTTCGGGGTCTCGCCGCGCAACTGCTCGTTGGCCATCGCCGTTGCGTTCGGCTCAGCCGAACCCGGCTGTGTGCTCGGGTTCGACGGCGGAGTCACCGGTTCCTTCGCCGGGCCCGCCTGTGTGAAGTTAAAGCCGCCCTGGGCCTGGTAGTTGCCGGACTTCTGCTCCTGCGTGAGCTGCTTTTCCTCGATCTCAGCCGGTTTTTCGAAAGAGACCTTCTTCGCTTCGCCGCGCTTCTTGCCTCCAATAATCACTCCAAGAATGATGAGAAGCAGGACAACAACGACGATAACGACGATAAGAGTTGTGTTCATGCTCTCTATAGTGCCAAAGACGCGCGAGTCGGGCACAGCAAAGCCGCGACTCACCCCCGGCTAGCGGGGGCGTCCACGCCCAGGCGGGCGGCATCGGCAGCCGCGACCTCCGAGCCTGGGGCGTCGCCGGCGCGCGTCATGCGCTGCGAGATGACGCGCGTCACGCCGTCGCCGCGCATGGTCACGCCGTAGAGCACGTTCGCGATGTCCATCGTCGGCTTCTGATGTGTAATGACGATGAGCTGCGAGTCCTTGCGCAGCTCCTCGAAGAGCGCAATAAGTCGGCGCAGGTTGACGTCGTCGAGGGCGGCCTCGACCTCGTCCATGACGTAGAACGGGCTGGGGCGCGCGCGGAAGATGGCCACGAGCATGGCCAGCGCGGTGAGCGACTTCTCACCACCGGAAAGCAAGGACAGACGCTTGACCTTCTTTCCCGGCGGGCGAGCCTCAACCTCAATGCCCGTGGTGAGCATGTCATCCGGGTCGGTGAGGATGAGTCGGCCCTCGCCGCCTGGGAAGAGGGTCTGAAAGACCTTGGGGAACTCGGCCTCGACGTCATTCCACGCGTCCGTGAAGAGCTGGAGAATCTGTTCGTCGACGTCTTCGATGACGCCAGTGAGGTCCTTGCGCGCCTGGATGACGTCATCGAGCTGCGTGGACAGGAAGGTGTAGCGCTCCTCCAGCGCTTTGTATTCTTCGAGCGCCAGCGGGTTGACCTTGCCCAGAGAACTCAAGTCTTTTTCGGCCTGCTTGAGGCGCTTCGTCTCCGCGGCGCGGTCGAAGTCCTCGCCCGGCGTGTAATCGCGGAGCAGATCCGTCATCGACAGGCCGAGCTGCTCGACCAGCTTAGCTTCAGCCTCGTCGCGGCGGACCTGGGCCTGGGAACGCGCGATATCCGAGTTATGCGCGTTCGAGGTGAGTCGGTCGAGCTGCGAGCGCGCGGCGGAGACCTGGGCTGCGGCCTGCTGGACGTGGGATTGGAGGCGGGTGCGCTCGGCCAGCGCGGCGTCGCGTTCTTCGGTGGCGCGATCCAGGGCGAGGCTCGCGCGCGCGGCGAGGTCACGGGCGTGGCGGGCGACGGTGCCGGCGAGTTCGGCCTGCGCGCGGCGGCGGGCCATGGCCTGTTCGTGGCGGGCCTTCGCTTGGCGTTCGTGCTCAGCCTGGCGGCGCAGGGCATCGCCGCGGCCGGCTACTTGGGCGACCTTGTCCTGGGCGGAGCGCGCGGCGAGCTGGGCCTCGACCTCCATGGCCTTGACCTGTTCGAGGGCGGCGTTCGCCTCGTCGCGGGCCTGGGAGCTGGGCTCGTCTGGGGTGTCGTCCGCGTCGACGCGGGCGAGGCGGTCGCGGGCCTCGGCGAGTTGCTCGCGCAGCTGCGTGAGCTGGACCTCGATGTCCGTGGCGCGAGCGGCGGCCTTCTCGTGTTCCGCCTTATTCGCCGCATGTTGGGACAGGAGACGCTGGTGGTCGCGCTTCCACGCCTCAATCTGCGTGTCGTGCTCGCGCAGCGCGGCCTTCGCGGAGGCGGCGGTGACGCGGGCGTCTTCCGCGGCGAGCTTGGCGCCCTCGAACGTGCCGGAAAGTTCCTCGAGCTCCGCTTGGGCGGTTACGAGTTCGGCTTCGGCGGCGGCGATGCGGGCGGCGACCTCGACGGTGGTCTGCGCGCCAGTGCCGACTTGAACCCAGCCCTCACCGACGAGAAGGCCGTCAGGCGTCACGGCGCGCAGGCGCGGATCCTCCGCGACGAGGGCGCGGGCTGCAGACGCGTCGGGGGCAAGCACGACGTCGGCGAGGAGCCGCGTGACGGCGGCGCGGACTTCCGGAACTGCGGTGACGTGGTCGAGTAGCCACGAGCAGCCACCTGGGAGCGTCGCGTCGAGGCGCCAGTCCCCCGGGTCGTGGTACGTGGAGGTGTCGAAGAGCGTGGCGCGGGCGGCATCGGAAAGCTGCGTGAGCAGCTCAGGGGTGAGGCTGCCGGCCTGGGCGTCGGCGAAGGCGCCCAGCGCCGCGGCGACGGCCGTTTCCTGCGAGGTCGTGAGGAAGTCCGCGAGCGGATGGAAGTCGGGACCGAGATCAGCGGTCTCCGGCGCGGTGGTTGCCAGCGTCTCGATGCGCGAGCGCAGCGTATAGACGGCGCGTTCGCGTTCGCGCTGGCCGTCACGCAGCTGCTCGAGGCGCTTATCGGCGGCATCGGATTCCGTAGCGGCGCGCACGTGGGCTTCTTCGAGGGGCTGGCGCTCCGCGTCAAGGGCCGCCAGCTTGTCCGCGACGCTGTCGGCCTCGCGCTGGGCGGCCTGCGTGCGCTCCCGGGTGGAACCGAGGGCCTCCTCGTGGCGGGAGAGCTCGGATTCGACGGACTCGACCTGGGCAGAAAGCGACTCCTCCGCGGCGATAAGACGGACAACGCCCTCCCTGCGGTCCGCGATGGCGCGCAATTGAGCCATGTGTTCGCGGTCGGCGGCCTCGAAGGCCTCCCGCTTCTCCAGCAAGGTTTCGCGCAGGGACTCCAGGCGCATGGCGGCTTCCTCTGCCGCTTCGAGGAGCATCTCGTGTTCCTCGTCGGCACGCGCAGCGCGGGCCTCAAGGTCCTCGGGATCCTGGCCGGAGTAGGCGACCTGGGCGCCGACGTTGAGGGCACGCTCGGTGGCAATGCGCTGGGTCGCGGAGACGCGCTCGGCAAGGGAGGACAGATCGAACCACAGCTTTTGGGCGGCATCGGCAGCCGGTGCCGCGACGGCGAGCTGGGCCTCGACGTCGGCGTGGGCTTCTTCTACAGCTTCGAGCTGGGCTTGGAGCGTGGCGACCTGTTCGGCGAGGAGCTCGGCTTGTTTCTCCGCGTTGTCGTATTCGGCGCGCAGGCGCACGACCTGGTCGCCGGCGAGACGCAGGCGGGCGTCGCGCAGATCCGCCTGGACCGTGGCGGCGCGCTTCGCGGCTTCCGCCTGTCGCGCGAGGGGCTTGAGCTGCTTGCCCAGCTCATCCGTGAGGTCCTGCAGGCGATCCAGGTTCGCCTGCATGCCGGTGAGCTTGCGCTGCGCCTTTTCTTTGCGGCGGCGGTGCTTGAGGACGCCGGCCGCCTCTTCGATATAGGAACGGCGGTCCTCCGGACGCGACTCGAGGATCTCCGCGAGCTTGCCCTGCCCGACGATAACGTGCATCTCGCGGCCGATACCGGAGTCGCTGAGGAGCTCCTGAATGTCCATGAGGCGGGCCTTGGCGCCATTAATCTCATATTCACTCGCGCCGTCGCGGTACATGCGGCGGGTGACGGAGACCTCGGAGTACTCGATGGGCAGCGCACCATCCGCGTTGTCGATGGTGAGCGTCACCTCGGCGCGCCCCAAGGCCTTGCGGTCACCCGCACCGGCGAAGATGACGTCCTGCATCTTGCCGCCACGCAACGTTTTGGCGGAGCCCTCCCCCATGACCCACGCGAGGGCATCGACGACATTGGATTTGCCGGAGCCATTGGGACCAACCACGGCGCAGATGCCGGGCTCAAATTTCATAGACGTCGCCGACGCGAAGGACTTGAATCCTTTGAGCGTGAGCGATTTGAGGTGCATTCGTGCAATTCTAGCAAGCCATGAGCTAAGCCTAGATATAAGTAATTTTTAAGGTTAGATATCGTGCGGGAATCAGGAGTTGCGCGCTCGGCCTGTTACCGGCGCTTCCGCTCGCGCGATGACGTGGTGGAACAACTCACCGCTTCCGTGCGGGAGGCCGTTCTCGCCGCGGAAATCGACGTGGACACCGAGGGCTGGCAGTACGTCTTTGCGCTTGCCGATGCCCTCAGCCCCCGCGATATGTCGCTCGAGGAGCGCTTCGGGTGCTTGGCGTGGAAAGGGGCCTTCGTCAACCTCGTGAGAAATTTCATCGAATACCCCACCACGCGATGGATGAGCCACCTTCCCCGTGAGGTCTAGCGTTCGATAAAGCCCGACTCGCCCTTGGGCTGTGCCCACTGCGGAACGACCATGTCGACCGTGCCGGGCCGGCGCGTCGTGGACGGCTGCTCACGGGTGAGCTCAAGGAGGCGCTCACAGACCTCGCGCGGGCCTTCCGCGACGATTTGGACGCGGCCGTCGCTCAAGTTTGTGGCGTGCCCGGTCAAGCCAAGTTCGAGGGCGCGGGAGCGCACCCACCAACGAAACCCCACTCCTTGGACGTAGCCGTGAACAAATGCGGTCATGCGAACCATGGGATGGGGTCTCCTTAGATTTCGGTATCTGGGTTTCTCGTGGCGAGTTAGAACTCGCGGAAGTTGGTGCGGTCTCCCAGCTTATCGTTTAAGTGCTGGCGGTCTTCCACGCTACGACGCGTCACAGGATCGGAGCCGTCCCAGACCTCGATGTTGGACACGCCCGGCAGCATGTCGCGGTGGAAGACGGGGTCGACGCCCTGGCGACGCTGGTCGTTGTAGTTCTTGAGCAGCTTGATGGCCACGCCCGACAGCGGCACGATGGCTGCGACGTTGAGCAGCACCATAATGGCGGCACCGGTATCGGCCAAGTCGAAGACAGTGCCCAGCGGGGCCACGGCGCCGTAGAAGACGAAAGCCACAGAGATAACGCGGAAGCCCCACAGCGCCCACTTCTGCTTGAAGAGGTAGGTGATATTGGATTCCGCAAGGTAGTAGTTCCCCAGCACCGAAGAGAAGGCCAGGAAGAACAGAATGAACGTGATGAAGTGCGTACCCCATACGCCCACGACGTTGCTCAGCGAGGACTGCGTGAGGGCCACGCCAGCGATCTCGTCGCTGCCGAAGGACTCGAAGTCCGTGCCGAGCAGGATGATGAACGCCGTGATGGAACAGACGACGAGAGTATCGAAGTAGACGCCGAGCGTCTGCACGAGCCCCTGCTTGACCGGGTGCGAGACCGTCGCGGTGGCCGCGGCGTTCGGGGCAGAGCCTTCACCGGCCTCATTGGAAAACAGGCCGCGCTGAATACCCTTCATCAGTGCCATGCCAAAGGTCGCGCCGGCGACCTCGCTGAAGCCGAAGGCCGACTCGACGATGTGGAGGAACATTGCAGGAACTTCACCGATGTTGATGACGATGACCACGAGACCCACGGCGAGGTATGCCAGCGCCATGAAGGGCACGACGACCTGCGTGATGTTGGCAATGCGCTTCACGCCACCGATGATGATGAGACCCGAAACAAATGCAACGGCCAGACCGATGATGGCCTTGAAGGTCGTGGAGTCCTGATTGAAAGAGGTCGCGAAGGACTCAGAGATGGCGTTGGTCTGGAATGCTTCGTAGAGCCAGCCGAAGGTAATGGCGATGGCCACGGAGAAGACCGCCGCCAGCTTCTTCCAGCCCAGGCCGCGGCTCATGTAGTACGCCGGGCCACCGCGGTAGGTATCCCCGTCGCGGATCTTCCACAGCTGAGCGAGCGTCGACTCGATGAAGGATGTCGCGCCGCCCAGGATGGCAATTATCCACATCCAGAACACCGCGCCCGGTCCACCGACGGAAATCGCGACGGCCACGCCGGCGATGTTGCCGGTGCCCACGCGCGACGCCGCGGAAATGGTGAACGCCTTAAACGCGGAGATGCCGCCGTATTCCTCGTCCTCGTCGGCGCCCACGCCCTTGGGGCGCTCGACGATGGCCTTGAACATATCGGGCACCATTCGGATCTGCACGACGGCAGTCCGGAAACCAAAGAAGAGACCCGCAGCGATGAGCAGCCACGGAAGGACCCATGTCCACAGAGTGTTGTTAATCGCACCGAGCACGGTGCTAAAAATTTCCTGCATGCAGAAAACAATAGGGTATGTGAGCCGGATCTACCTATCTCATGCGACAGGAGACATCTCACTTTCCCCTATTTTTGGCAATTCGGACAGTAGTGCGTGCCGCGCCCGCCCAGCACGATCTTGGTCAGCGGCGTGCCGCACCGGTCGCAGGGTTCGCCGTGTTGCCCATACGCGTGCAGAGAGCGGTCAAAGTACCCGGATTCGCCATTGACGTTGACGTACAGGGCGTCGAAGCTCGTGCCGCCCACCGCGAGCGCGCGTCCCATGACGTCCGACGCCGCCCCGAGGAGCGCCACCGCCTCTCGTTGTAACAGACTCGAGGCGCGCCGCGTCGGTCGGATCCCCGCCGCCCAGAACGCCTCGTCCGCGTAGATATTGCCAATTCCGCTCACCACGGTCTGGTCCATGAGCGCGACTTTCGCGGCGCTCTTCTTTCGCCGCAGCCGTCGCGCGGTCGCCACGACGTCGAAGTCTGGTTCCAAGGGATCAGGCGCGATATGTGCAATCTTCGACCAGGGACCATAGAGCCAATAACCGAACGTGCGCTGGTCGATAAAGGACAGTTCGAGTCCCTCCGATAACGTCGCGCGCACCCGCACGTGTTTCGACGACACCTCGCCCACCCGCATCTGTCCCGACATGCCCAAGTGCACATGGAGAACGTCGCGGTGCGGATCACTGCGGTCCTCCCCCTCGAATTCGAGCCACATGAACTTGCCCCGGCGCGCGACATCCGCGACGGTGCGCCCCACGAGCAGGCCCGCCAGCGGCGCCAGTTGTCCCCTATTCGACCGCGGGTGAAGGACCTCCACGCGTTCAAACGTGTGGCCCGGCAGATAGCCCACCAACCCCCGGCGGACAGACTCGACCTCAGGAAGTTCCGGCATGCAGACCTAGCTCTGGGTCCACGTATCCACGGTGCCGGCAACGAGCTCCGGGTGCTCTGTCAGCGCGCCGTGGGCCTTTTCTGCCGCCTGTTGTTCGGCCAGCTTCTTGTTCTGTCCGATACCCACGCCCAGCTCTTTGCCCGCGACATGCGCGTGTGCGGTGAAAGTCTGCGCATGCTCGGGGCCGGTGGACGTCGCCGAATACACCGGCATGGGCGCGCGCAATTCCGCGCACAGCTCCTGTAGGTTCGTCTTCCAGTCCAAATGACGGCCCGAGGCAGTGGCGTTGTCGATCTTCTTCTTAAACAGCGTGAGAATCACGTCGCGCGCTGGCTCAAAACCATGCGTGCGGTAGATGGCGCCAAAAAGGGCCTCCATCGTGTCTGCCAGGATGGAGTCTTTATCTGCGCCGCCCGTGGTCGTCTCGCCCTTGCCCAGCAGGATGTACTGACCCAGGCCAATTTCGCGTGCGATGTCGGACAAGCCGTAACGCGAGACGATGGACGCGCGCATCTTCGAGATATCAGACTCAGGACGCGACGGGTACTGCGTATAGAGCTGCGAGGCCACGGACAGGCCCAACACCGCGTCACCAAGAAACTCCAGTCTTTCGTTGTTCGGCAAGTGGCCGTGCTCGTTCGCGAAGGAACGGTGCGACAGCGCAAGCCGCAGCAAGTCATGCGGAATGTCGATGCCGAGCGACGCCAGCAGCGGCGCATGGTCGACCGAGTTGAACGCAGCCTCCAGCGCTTCTTCGCCCGTCATCTTAGTTTTCTTGCTCACAGGAACTTCTCCAGTCCGGCCCAACGCAGGTCAGTCGTATTATCCTCTTCGCCCGAGGTGCCCAGCGTCACGCCCTCGACCTCCGGCGCGTCGCAGCCGTCCTCACACGTGGGGTTAAACGGCAGCGTCAAGCCAGCCTCATCGATGACGGCCTGGAGAATATCGATCTCGTCACCCTCAATGATTGGAGTCTCGTCACCCGAGCCCTCGTCCGCCTCATCCGCCGCGTCACCAGAAATGAAATCCGGGTCCGTGGCATAGACCTGCGTGATGTGAAGATCCACCGGCGGGGTGAGCGGGCGCAAGCACCGCACGCACTCGCCTTCCAACTGTCCATGGATATCGGCGTCAACCATAATCGCGCCGCCCAGCGGGGTCAGCGTCGCTTCGACGCTCAGGTCGCCGCCCTTGGGGATAGCGATCATTTCGACACCAATGCGTTCCGGCGCCGGCCCCGTCTGCGTGTGCTGCTGCGGCATGCCATCAGCATCCGGGCCGCGCAGCAAGTCCGCAACATTAAACTTAAGTGGAGAAGTCATAGCAATGACATATCCTACCCGAACGCCCCTATACATGGCGGTTCGCCTACCGGGCACACAGATTTGCTCCGCTCTCTGGCAATCACCTGTCGAGGTGCGCACAAAGGCCTTTAAGTACACCCAAAGTGCTTTCCTCTGCGTAGCGCACATCCTTATTCTTTTCTTATGACCAACGAATTCCTCGCGAGCGCCTCGAGCGCCATAGCCACCCTGGTGCCACAAGCCCTGCATGCTTTTGTGTTCGCTGCCGTGGTGCCCTGCGCTCTCCTCGTGGGAATCGGCTCCCTTGCGCGTCACTTCGCACGTCCCCGCACCGCTGGTACCACGCGGCGCTTGGGCTTCCGTCAGCTTCTCGTCCGCGGGTTCGCCTGCGGACTCGGCATCGGAATCTTCACGCTGCTACCAATCCCCTTCACGGTGACGGTCATTATCGCCTCGGGCTTGTGCATCTTCGCTGCCTCGGTCTTAGCGTGGCGCGGCACGTTCCCCGTCGCGTCCGTCTTCGTTGCCGTGGCCGGCATGATGCTCGGCACGGTCACCGTGGAGATCCTCACGAATATCGTCTACGACCTCGAGTTTGGCACCAACGCCACGGCCAACTGGTCCGCGTCGCTCACCATTATGTGGATCCTCTACGCCATCCCCAGCAGCATCATCGCGTTGCTCTTCGCGGGTCTGGCAGCACAGACCCGGCGCCCCCAGTCTGCCGATGCCCCCGCGCGCGTCCACGCGCACACCCGATAGGGCCGCCGGGCTACTCCCCTCTTAGCGCTGCGCGCGGTACGCGTTGTAGTCTTCTTCGCCGCGGCCGGAGGCACCGGCGCCGCGGCGCAGGGCCTGGCGGTCGGAGCCCACGGTACGCAGGATGGCCGTGAGCGATTCCTCGAACTGAGACAGCTTCTCATCGACGAAATCATCACACTCGCGGCGCAGGCGCGAGGATTCTGCATGGGCGGTCTCCACGATGCGGTGTGCCTCGTCATCCGCGCGGCGCACGACCTCAGACTCGGAGACCAAACGCTCCTGCTCCGCCTGACCTTCCGCCACCGCACGGTCATAGGACTGATTGCCCTGTGCGACAAGACGCTCGGCCTCAGCACGCGCATCCTCGACGGTACGGGCAGCACGGTCTTCCGCCTGCGCCACCATCGAAGTGGAACGCTGCTGGGCCTCAGCGAGCATGCCATCCGAATCTTCTTGTGCACGCGCGACCATGTCCTGGGCATCGCGATCCGCGTCCGCGATGGTCTGGTCAGCACGCTCCTGCGCACCGGCCAGGATGGCGTCCTGGCGGTCCAGCACGTCTTGTGCATCATCGAGCTCGACGGGCAGCGCATTGCGCAACTCATCGAGAAGTGCCAGCATATCGTTGCGCGGGACGACGCAGTTCGACGTCATGGGCACGCCATAGGCCTGCTCCAAGATTTGTACAAGCTCGTCAAGGGACTCGAATACGCGATACATGCCCACCAGGATACGTGGGGCTCCGCCCCGAAACGGGGATCCCACGCTCGAGTGTCCGGAAGATTATCGCTCAATGCGACTTTCCCGTCAGCGCGACGAGAGCGCGGCAAAGATATCGCTCGACAGCTTCACCATCTGCGCACGCTCCGCACGCGACCGCCCCTGCTTATCACGCACGGGCTCAACACTCACCGTTACCTGCGACATGGTGGTCACGCCGGTGGCGACATCCTGGATAGAAATCGGGACAACGAACTTCGCGTTCGGCTGATCCTCGGGCGGATTCGCAATAAACTCGCCCGTATCCTTATCGACGGACACCCAGGCGGGCACGGTCCAGCCCTTCGCAGGATCCGGGCTCGCGATGTCGTAGCGGTAGCCACTGCGGCCATCTTTGAGCTGCGAGGTCGTCTCGCGCGACCAGATCTCCGGTGGCCGGGACGTACTAAAGCCTTGCTCCGCCATGACGTCGCGGTAGTGGACGACGTCCATCTTCTCGTTAGTCACATCCGCGAGCGTGGGCGGCACCACGTGAATGCGCAGGATGGTGTACTCACTGGGGCCAATCTTCGGATTATTGATGGCCACAGCAACTTCGTTGATGCCGGGATATTCAGCATCGCTCGCCGTGATAGTCAGGGTGCCATCGGGCGCGGCCTGGACGATGTCGTCACGAAATGGCAGTTCGTAGCTGCCATCGACAAAGCTCGTGGAGAACGTGTACCCCTCCGCGGCCGGATCCGTCACCACGGAGCCGTCCGGGCGTGTCATCGAGGTCGGCCGGATGGTCATCGTTTGCCCCTGGACAACCGTGGGAAGGTGCGGGTAGTGAATAGTGGCGTAGTCGCTCTCCGCCTCCGGGTTACCAATGGGACCCTGACCAATCTGGCCGTAGCCACCGGAGCCGTCCCGCACGATGGCCGCGTGGGCAGGGGCCACAGACAAAGAAACAGCGAGGACGGTACTCGCGAGGACAGAAGTGATACGTGACATGAGAAATTCCTTTCAGATGGCGTCTTACTTTTACTTCTGAAATACCTTAAAGTTCCCTTTGTGACACAGGTTACCTAACCGAGCGGACTATGTGAAGAGTTCCCACTAAAGACAACCACGGCCCCACCACACCCTGAGGTCAGTGGAGCCGCGGAATGCTGAGGCAGCCGGAAGAATCGGAGCCTTAGATAACGCCCTGCGCCAACATAGCGTCGGCAACCTTCTTGAAGCCCGCGATATTCGCGCCGGCAACGTAGTCGCCCTCGCGGTCGTAGTCCTTCGCGGTCTTGTCGATGTTCTTGAAGATGTTGGACATGATCTCGTGGAGGCGCTGGTCGGTGTATTCGAAGGACCAGGAGTCACGGGAGGCGTTCTGCTGCATCTCAAGCGCAGACGTTGCAACACCACCGGCGTTAGCGGCCTTGCCCGGCGCGTAGCGGATGTCGTTCTGCAGGAAGAAGTGAACGGCCTCCGGGGTGGACGGCATGTTGGCGCCCTCCGCCACGTAGCGGGTGCCGTTGGCAGCGAGCAGCTTGGCAGACTCGCCGTCGAGCTCATTCTGGGTGGCACACGGCAGAGCCACGTCGGCCTTGACCTCCCAGATGTTGCCACCCTTGTGGTACTCAGCGCCGTTGCCCGCCTCGGCAGCGTACGCAGAGATACGAGCACGGCGGACTTCCTTGACATCCTTGAGCAGTTCGAGGTCCACGCCGTTCGGGGTGGAGACGTAACCGGAGGAGTCAGACATAGCGACAACGGTACCGCCCAGCTGCTGGACCTTCTCAGCGGCGTAGATGGCAACGTTACCGGAACCGGAGACGATAACCTTGGCACCCTCGAAGGACTCGTTGTGGGCCTTCATCATCTCGCTGGTGAGGTAGACCAGGCCGTAGCCGGTGGCCTCGGTGCGGACGAGGGAGCCGCCCCAGGTGAGTCCCTTGCCGGTAAGGACGCCGGACTCGTGCTGGTTGGACAGGCGGCGGTACTGACCGAAGAGGTAGCCAATCTCGCGGCCGCCGACTCCGATGTCACCCGCCGGGACATCGCGGTACTCGCCAATGTGGCGGTAGAGCTCCGTCATGAAGGACTGGCAGAAGCGCATGATTTCACGGTCCGACTTGCCCTTGGGGTCGAAGTCCGAGCCGCCCTTGCCGCCGCCGATGGGCAGGCCGGTGAGCGAGTTCTTAAAGATTTGCTCGAAGCCCAGGAACTTGATGATGCCCAGGTTGACGGACGGGTGGAAACGCAGACCACCCTTGTAGGGGCCGAGCGCGGAATTGAACTGCACGCGGAAGCCACGGTTGACCTGAATGTTGCCGTTGTCATCGGTCCACGGCACGCGGAAGATGAGCTGGCGCTCCGGCTCGCAGAGACGCTCAATGAGGCCATAGTCGGCGTAGTGCGGGTCCTTGCCCAGCACGATCTTCAGAGAATCGAGAACCTCGGACACGGCCTGGTGGAACTCCGGCTCGCCAGCGTTGCGCTTGAGGAGCTTGTCGTAGTACTCGGAAATCTGAGTGTCAACCGATGCAGTCATGTGTAACCCCTTTATATGTAGCGTCCCATGTGACGGGATTTAATTCCTAACGGTTGATAGTTTCCACCGCCGCGCCCAAAAGTGCAACTCACACACCCGTTAGCTTCCTCACACCAACGCCACTACCAGCAATAATGGGGTCGAAAAATTTCTATAGCTGTTTCTATATTCCTACAGAATTGAAGAGATTTCGCCACCCTTTATACTCATCTCTATGAATTCGCCCCTCATCATCGTCGCCCCCGATTCTTTCAAAGGCTCAGCCACCGCCGCCGAGGCCGCCGCAGGCATCGCCTCTGGCATCCGCGCCGAGCTTGCCGATGCCACCGTGGTCACCCTCCCCATGGCCGACGGCGGCGAGGGCACCGCCCAGGTCCTCGCCGAGGCAGCAGCCGCCCGCGGCGAACAAATGGTCACCGTTCAGCTCCCTGCGACCGACGCCGTGGGCCGGCTCACCGAGGCAACCTACTTCCTCAACCAGTCCACGCAGACGGCCTACATTGACGTCGCCGCGGCCACGGGTCTGCCTGCCGTGAAGGACGCGCTGGAGCCGCGCACCGCAGATTCATATGGCACCGGCGTGCTGATCGCGGATGCCGAGTCGCGCGGCGCAAAGCACATCGTGCTGGGCCTTGGCGGCTCCGCCACGATCGACGGCGGCACAGGAATTCTCACCGCGCTCGGTGCCGCCGCGCATGACGCACGCGGCTACGCGCTACCCAAGGGCGGTGCCGCACTCGTGCAACTCGACACCATCGATACCGCGCAGCTCAATATGAAGGCAGCGATGCTTGACTACACGTTGCTCGCGGACACGCGCACGGTGCCGGCCCACGCCCCCGCTGTCTTTGGTCCACAAAAGGGCGCGACCCGCGAGGACGTCGCGCTGCTTACGGGCGCGATGCTGCGTCTGTGCGAGGTCACCGGCATCGACGCCGAACGCGAGAGCTTCGGCGCGGCCGGCTGCATTCCGGTCGGGCTCACGTGGGTCTCTGCCCTTCTGTGGGGCTCCGAGGACCACACCACACTCGAGCCCGGCGGACGCTTCGTCGCCGAGGCCCTAGGAATTCCGGAACGTCTCCGCGAGGCCGCCCTCCTCGTAACCGGCGAAGGCCGCTTTGACGAGCAGTCCACAACCGGCAAGGTCGTGGGCACGCTCCTCGACCTCGCGGAAGACTCCGCCACCCCCGCCGCTGTCGTCGCAGGCGAACTCGCCGCCGACGTCCCCGAAGGCGTGCTGTCTGCTGAGCTCAGCCAAGAAGGCGTTCTCCAGGAGCAACTGCGCGAGGCCGGCCGTGCTATAGCCCGCAGCTTCAACTCACGAGGCTAGGCCACAACGGCTGCAGGGAATTCCTCCGTCTCCGCGGTAGATTCCCACCTCGCATAAGCGCGATGACGCAGCCCCAGGATGGTAGCGCCGATCACCGCGGCAATCACCAACCCTGTAAGAATCGCAATCTTGGATGCGTCGCTATAGGCCGATCGCACACCACAGGACAGCTCGGCGATGAGCAGAGACTCAGTAAAGCCGATTCCAGCGAGTGCGACGATACCTATCGCATCGCTCCACGCGATGGACGGGTCGAGGTCGGCGCCGCGGAAACGGGGCGCAGGTGATGCTCGAGGGTATCGGCAAGCCCATGGTGAGCTCCCATCGCGCGCGCCCTCTCCGACACGCTCGCCGACACCATGAATGCCCACACGACACCCGCGATGGTGGCGTGGATGCCAGTGTTCAGGAGCAAATCGCAGCGACGCACGACGAACGCGTAGGCCACGATCGGAACGAGCAACGGTAACAGGTAGTGCAACTGCAGGCTCGAGGTATAGAACACCGCGATAATGGCGATGAGATCATCGACGACCGCCGGCGTGAGCAAAATCGTGCGCACGGCCGCGGGCAGACGGGAGCCGACAACTGCGAGTACCGCCAGCACACATGCGATATCCGTCGCCGCCGGAATAGCCCACCCACCTAACGTCTCAGTCGAGCTGCGCGCATTAATGAGCACGAAGATGAGCGAAAGCACGGCGACCCACCACTGCGGGTCAACACAGGCACGGCAGCCTTGCCGGGATTGCGCAATTGGCCCGAGACAAACTCTTTCTTCAACACCAGCCCAGCAATAAAGAAGAACACGGCCAGTAAGGCGTCGGCCCCATTATGTTTCCCGATTAATGAGAAACTCGCCACAGCCTAACTTGGATCCCCAGTACCCCCAAAAGATTTAGGTACGCACAGTCCACGACGCGACCAAACGCACGCCACATCAACTCTTCCCCTCGAAAGAGGGCGGCATTGTACTTGGCAACACGTCTAGCGGAGGATCTCCAGCGTCCACGGGAAAATCGCGGGCAGCTCATAATCCTTCTCGTTTTCGAGCAGCACGTAATCCTGCGGCAGCTCCGCGTGCGGGGTCAGCAGGCGTGAGAGCACCATCGCGAGCTGGTTGAGAGAACCGTTAAGGCCCTCGACGGCAATCGGGTAACGGTACACGGAGGCGAACTCCAAGTCCTGGCCGTCGTGCTCGTCGCGGTAGACCTGGCGCAGCTGGTCGGCAAGTCCCTCCGGCAGCTTCGGGTTCGTCACAAGCTCCACGTTGGCCGAGGTCATGCGGCCGGCCTGCACGAGCTTATCGACGGCGGTCTGGAAAACTTCGCGGACCTTCTCGCTCTGCTCATCCGGGACGAGGACATCAAATTGAATAATAGGCATGAGGGCAACCTTACCCATGGGAGTAAGGTGAAATCTATGTCTTCTGCAACACCATCCCATGCCTCTACTATCGCCCAGCTTCTCCACGACACCACCGCTGACCTGTCGTGGCAGCGCGAGTTCTACGAAGACCTCCACCGCAACCCCGAGCTCTCCCACGAAGAAGAGCGCACGGCGGGCCGGATTCGGGAGCGCCTGGAGGCGTTGGACTGCGAGATTATTGGGGGCATCGGCGGGCATGGCATGGTGGCCGTCTTCCGCAACGGTGAGGGCCCCACCATCCTGGTGCGCGCGGACTTCGACGCACTGCCGATCGCGGAGGCTTCCGGCGCGGCGTATGCCTCGACGAATGGAAACATGCATGCGTGCGGCCACGACATGCACGTCACCGGTTTGTTGGGTGCCTGCTCCATCCTCGACGCGGAACGCGATGCGTGGTCCGGTACCTTCCTCGCGCTCTTCCAACCGGCGGAGGAAACCTCGGATGGCGCAAAGCTCATGATTGCCGATGACCTAGTGGGTCGCGTGCCGAAGCCCGATATCTGCTTGGGCCAACACATCATGCCGGGGCCGGCTGGACAGGTGCAGTCCGCCGCGGGCCCGGTGCTCGCCGGCTGCGACTCCATCCGCATCACCATCACCGGCCGTTCCGCGCACGCGTCCATGCCGCATAAATCAATCGATGCGACCTATATCGCGGCGATGATCGTCGTGCGTCTCCAGGGAATCGTCGGTCGTGAGGTCGCACCGAGCGACTTCTTTGTCATTTCCGTGGGCGAGCTGCACTCGGGCGATAAGAACAACATCATCCCCGATTCCGCGACGCTCGTGCTCAATACTCGGTACTACGATCCCGCGATTGCTGAGCGCGTCTATGCATCGCTCAAGCGCGTCGTTGAGGCCGAATGCACCGCCTCGGGATCACCGCTTCCGCCGACTTTCGAGTTTTATGCGCACGGTGAGGTCACCGATAACGACCTTGCCGTGCACGAGGCTGTCCGCGAGGTATTCGACGCCACCTTTGACGAGGACTCTGTCACCGGGGAACCCAATACCGCTTCCGAGGACTTCAGCTACCTGCCACAGGCCTGGGGCGTGCCCTACTACTACTGGTTTGTGGGCTCTACCTCGGCGGATCAGCTGGATAATCCGCCAGTCAACCACCAAGCGGACTTCCTGCCGGAGTATGAGCCGACCGCCCACGCGGCAACCCGCGCCGCGGCCGCTGCGGCGCTCACGTATCTCGCGCATTAAGCGTGCGCGACGCGTCATAAGCCACGCTGCACGCGTCACCCCGCGCGGTTAAAATAGAGTGCATTCGTTTCCACCCGCAACAGTAGAGGAAAAAATGTCGCACTCTGCATTTGAAAGGGCCATCCCGGGCCACGTCCGCGCCGCCGCTGGCGTCAGCCCGATCACCGCCACTGACCGCAAATTCTGGTCCGGACTGTCGTCCGCCGTCATGGAACAGATCGCGGACAGCTGGGAGGCCACGCGCCGCGCATACCGCAAGACCCGCGGTCAGCATTACTTCTCCGCCGAATTCCTCCAAGGCCGCGCGCTGCTCAACAACTTAACCAACCTCGACCTCGTCGATGACGCTGTTGCCGCTTCCCGCGCCGCAGGCCGCGAGCTCACCGACGTCCTCGAGGCTGAGCACGACGCCGCGCTGGGCAACGGTGGCCTGGGCCGCCTTGCCGCTTGCTTCCTCGATTCCGCCGTCACGCAGGATTACCCAGTGACCGGCTACGGTCTGCTCTATCGCTACGGCCTGTTCCGCCAGTCTTTCGACCATGGCTACCAGAAGGAACAACCGGACTCCTGGATGGAAAACGGCTACGACTTCGTCGTGCGCCGCGCCACGAGCCAGCGCCGCGTCCACTTCGACGACATGGATGTCCGCGCCATCCCCTACGACATGCCGATTACAGGTTACGGCACGGACAACGTGGGTACGCTGCGTCTGTGGAAGTCCGAACCCATCGACGAATTCGATTACGACGCCTTCAACTCCCAGCGCTTTACTGACGCCATCGTCGAGCGCGAGCGCGTCATGGACATCTGTCGCGTGCTCTACCCCAACGACACGACGTACGAGGGCAAGGTCCTGCGCGTGCGCCAGCAGTACTTCTTCGTCTCTGCCTCGCTACAGCAGATTATCGACGACTACCTCGAGTACCACGGCGACGACCTCACGGGCTTCGCGGACTACAACTCCATTCAGCTCAATGACACCCACCCGGTGCTCGCTATCCCGGAGCTCATGCGCCTGCTTATGGATGAGCACGAGCTGGGCTGGGATGACGCTTGGGCCGTCGTCCAGAAGACCTTCGCCTACACCAACCACACCGTCCTGGCTGAGGCCCTGGAGAGCTGGGACGTCTCCATCTTCCAGAAGCTGTTCTGGCGCATCTGGGAAATCGTCGAGGAAATCGACCGCCGCTTCCGTTCCGAGATGGCCGAGCGTGGCCTCGACCAAGGCCGCATCGACTACATGGCTCCGGTCTCCAACGGCCAGGTTCACATGGCGTGGATCGCCTGCTACGCGGCCTTCTCTATCAACGGCGTTGCCGCCCTGCACACCGAGATCATCAAGGCCGACACTCTGTCTGAGTGGTACGACCTCTGGCCGGAGAAGTTCAACAATAAGACGAATGGCGTCACCCCTCGCCGCTGGCTGAAGATGTGTAACCCGCGTCTGGCCAAGCTGCTCACCAAGCAGTCCGGCTCGGACGAGTGGGTCACCAACCTCACCGCGCTCAAGGAACTCGCGCCTCTGGCCGATAACCCCAAGGTGCTCGCTAAGCTCCAGGAGATCAAGCGCAAGAACAAGGCCGACTTTGCTGCGTGGGTCAAGGACCACCAAGGCGCTGAAGTCGACCCGGATTCTATCTTCGACGTCCAGATCAAGCGTCTGCACGAGTACAAGCGTCAGCTTATGAACGCGCTCTACATCTTGGACCTCTACTTCCGCATCAAGGACGACGGCGAGACCGTCCCGAAGCGCACGTTCATCTTCGGCGCCAAGGCGGCTCCGGGCTACATGCGTGCGAAGGCCATTATCAAGCTCATCAACACCATCGCCGAGCTGGTCAATAACGACCCGGCGACCAAGGACATCATCCGTGTCGTCTTCGTGGAGAACTACAACGTCTCCCCTGCCGAGAAGATCATTCCGGCCGCCGATGTTTCCGAGCAGATCTCCGTCGCCGGTAAGGAAGCCTCCGGTACCTCCAACATGAAGTTCATGATGAACGGAGCGCTTACTCTAGGAACGATGGACGGCGCGAACGTTGAGATCGTCGACGCTATCGGCGAGGAGAACGCCTACATCTTCGGTGCTCGCAACGAAGAACTACCGGAGCTGCGCAAGTCCTACAACCCGGGCGAGCTCTACAACACGGTGCCGGGTCTCAAGCGCGTTCTCGACGCACTGACCAACGGATTGCTCGGTCACGAGAACTCCGGTCTCTTCGGCGACCTGCGTTCCTCCCTCCTCGATGGCCTAGGCGAGCACGCTCAGGACACCTACTACGTCCTCGGCGACTTCGCTGACTACCGCGAGACCCGCGACCGCATGGCGCAGGAGTACGTCGATGACCCGGATGGATGGGCGAAGAAGGCATGGCTCAACATCTGCTACTCCGGCCGCTTCTCCTCCGACCGCACCATCGCGGATTACGCAAACGAGGTCTGGAAGATTAAGCCAACGCCGATTGCTGGTACCGAAGCCTAAATAACTAAGGCTCCCTCCGTGCCGCCGCCGAGCCCTATGCTCCGCGGCGGCACACGCGTCTCAAGCGTTCGAGGAAACAAACACTGAGGAAAACGAATGCAGCCGGCGCCACATGGCGGGTGGTGCCGGCTGCGGTGGGATTTCGTGGAGTCGTACTTCCAAGACAGTCCCGGAGCCTGTACGAGGCGTATGTAGTTGTGTTGTGCCGCCAAGGAGTACAGCAAGTCTTGAGAGGTTGACCGAGCCGATGCCGAGTGCGGGCATGGTGCGGTCGGGCGGCATAGCAGCGATGTTCTGGGGCCGGAGTCGCCGGTGGGTGCGTAGATGGGAAGCTGGTTGGAGGCGACGGAGTGGCCGGTGATCTTCATCAATTTCCAGTCGATGCTGTCGGGCAGTTCGGAGCGTGTCAAGTTGATTGTGTGTGGGGCTTGATTTCTTAGAGGTATTGGTCGAAGCGGTCGGGGTAGGCCACGGCC